>JAFYHI010000018.1 GCA_017539215.1 Clostridia bacterium
CACTCGATATCATTTCCATGTGTTCCATATCGAGCAGATTTGTAGTATAATCATTTGAGAGCATAACTTCTCCTCCTTGTGTAGCATGGTTTTTGGTCACTCTATTCTACATCATTTCGGAGAGCTATGCTCTTCTTTTTTTCTCCGTACCCCAATCTTTAGTATAGAACCGTTTTTCGGCCCGGAGTTTTCCGGGCTTTTTGCATATTCGGGGGCGTCGAACGGCAGAATAATAAAAAAACAAGGCAGGTTTACATGAACAAGAAAAGAGGAGAACAATCATTCGTTCTGCCGTCTGCTCCGAGGATAGTTTCCTCGGCTTCGTACGTCGGGCCGAAGGAGGCGGAAGGCCCGCTCGGCAGTTCGTTTGACGTTGTATGCGAGGATGATACGCTGGGTCTTGACAGTTGGGAGGCCGCCGAAAGCCGCATGCTCGAAAGCGCCGTGCGGCTTTCGCTGTCAAAGATAGGCCGTACCCCGGCGGATATAGACCTTTTCATGGGCGGGGATCTGTTAAGTCAGATAATCTCGGCCGGCTTTGCGGCGCGCGGATTGCGCACGCCGTTTATCGGCATGTATGGCGCATGTTCCACCATGGCCGAAAGCATCATCACGGCCGCAATGCTCACCGACGGAGGCTTCTCGCGGCTTTCGGTCTGCGGCGCCAGCAGCCATTTTTCCTCGTCCGAAAGGCAGTTCCGCTATCCGCTCGAAATGGGTACGCAAACAACTCCCACCTCTCAGCGTACCGTAACGGGCGCAGGGGCCGTCGCAGTTGCATCAAGTGAATACGCGCTCGAAAAGCCCGTCTTTCGCGCCGTCCGCATAACGGGCGGCACTATCGGCCGCGTCTGCGATTACGGCATCACCGACGCCTCCAATATGGGCGCGGCAATGGCGCCAGCCGCGGCCTCTACCGTCTGCGCTCATCTGCGTGACAACGGCCTTGAGCCGGAGTTTTACAGCGAGATAATCACGGGCGACCTCGGCTCTTTCGGGTCGGAGATGTTCCTGGAGCTATGCTATGCGGAGGGCTATGACCTTACCGCCATTCACCGCGACTGCGGGCTTACGGTCTACTCAAAGGAGCAAAAAACCGTGTGCGGAGGCAGCGGCTGCGGCTGCTGCTCGGTGGTGCTTGCAAGCCATATTCTGCCGCTTCTTGAATGCGGCCGGCTTTCGCGCGTGCTTTTTACCGCAACGGGTGCGCTGCTAAGCCCGCTTTCGGTGCTTCAGGGAGAGAGCATCCCCGCGATAGCACACGCCGCCGTGCTGGAAGGGGACGAACAATGAGCAGCCCTTTACAGTATCTTCTGGCGTTTGCCGTAGGCGGTGCATTCTGCGTGATAGGGCAGCTTTTGATATCGCTCACACGCCTGTCGCCCGCGCGCGTACTCGTCATATTCGTGGTATCGGGGGTGCTGCTCACAGCCCTCGGCATTTACGAGCCGATAGTCAACCTTGCGGGAGCGGGCGCAACGGTGCCGCTGACGGGCTTTGGATACACCCTTGCAAAAGGTGCAATGGAAGGCGCCCGGGAAACCGGCCTTCTCGGAGCGCTGACGGGCGGAATAAAAGCGACCGCCGCGGGGCTTGCCGCGGCGATTGCTCTGGGTTACATTATTGCTCTTCTTTTCAGACCGTCCACCAAATTATGATCCCGGTACGGGCGGATCCACCTTGTACTGGCGGCTCAACGTGTCGGTGTTCACGTTGAACCCGGGCCATACGGCAATGCGCATGGGGTGCATCCTGTAAACCGACGTTGCAACGGGCTTGGGATCGCCCACGGGCTTGCCGTCCTTGTAGTACTGCTTGAACGACTGGTACTTGTAGCCGGTTTTGGCGTTGTTGCTTACATACCAATGCGGAGCGGTCAGGTTACGGTCCGTTATGTATTCGGTGGCGGTGGGGGGTATCTCTTCAACAAACTCGGCGTAAAAGCTTATCGAATCATACGACGAGGGGAACGAAGCGCCCCACAGTTCGCAGTTTACGGTATGCTTTGAGGAATCCACCCACATAAACACGAACAGGTCCTGCTTGGTGTTGTTTTTGAACTTAAAGTCCGGCCCGTTCGAATCGATCGTGGCGTCCAAGCCCCAGGGAACATAGCCTACATGCGACGAGTGGTTTATCCTGTAAACTATCTCAAGATCGGAGCGGATCACCGCATTGTACAGCGTGGACGAAACGTGGCACACGCCGCCGCCGGGGGAGTCGACGCTGTTTGCGCCGCCGTTGATAAAGCCGGGAGCAGGCAGCCAGCCGGCGGCTTCGGTCCTCTTGCCCAGGATCTTGTTGCAGGAGAACACGTCGCCGGGCTCAAGCACGGTGCCGTTAATTATGGAACAGGCCTTTTTGATGTTGAACACACGGTTGGGCGCGTCATAGTGACCAAGCGCATAGCTGCTCTTATAGGAGGAACGCTTGACTATGGCCTTTTTCAGCTGAGCCACGGTCAGCTTGGGCTCGATCACTTCGCCTTCTATCGTTACCGTGCCATAGTCGCCGGCCTTGGCCCTTGAAATTATCTCCTCAACCGCCTCTTCGGTTTTGGCGCGGTAGCCGTAGCGTTCTTCTTTGTACTTGAACCTTGCGCCCCCGTTCATAACGCTGTCTGCAATCGGAGTGGCGGAGGCGTTTTTCGCGTCCTTATTCAGGCTCTCGCCCGCTTCGGTCACAGCGGCGGTGATCTTTTCGATATTGGGGACAATACTGCAGCTTATCGTGTAGTTCTTGCCCTCGCGCGCAAGGGTGTCGATGTCCTGCCTGAGCTTCTCAAGCTCGCCGTCGTTGGCAAGCATTATAGCCTCCGCAAGTATTTCTTCGGTGTTATAGGAGACGTCGAAATAGTCCATGCCGATATTCAGCACGCCGTCATCGCCGTATTTAACGACGAAGCCCACTCCGTCGGTCATGCCGTTCTCAAGAGGCGAAAGCGCCTCGCGCGCCTCTTCTGCCGTCATCCCGCCTATGGGTATGTTGTTAACGGTGATGCCGTCTCTGAACTTGCCGGAGGAAAGCAGCGCCGCCCTTTTTGCCGCGACGTCGTCGGTTATGCTTGAAGCGTAAGACTCAAGACTGCTGTCAAAGGCACCGCCCAAGAACTTTGCAATAAAGAATATGGCCGCCGCGCTGACAAGCGCGGTGATAATGTATCTGATGACCTTGCTCATACACACCTCTCCATCATCCCATTACCTATATTATAGCACATCCAAAACATAAAGTGAATATTTGACAAGCGAATTTTGAAAAAATTATGAACAAAAAACCGCCCTTTCCCGGTTTGCGTCCTGTCAGCGCGCGCTTTACACACAGACGGTCAGCGCGGCGCTTTACACGCAGACGGTCAGCGCGGCGCCTGTCGCGGCAGCAAACTCTGCGCTGTCCGGCAGTATGAAACGGGTCGGGTGAAGACGCGAGAACGCTTCGCGCACAACGGCAGCGTGCCCTGCTTTTGCAAGCGAGCCCGTCAGCACGACCGGCCCCTCCGCAAGGCCGGCTCCGCGCGCCGCAAATACGGCAAGAGCGAAAACCGTTTCCAAAACCATGTTCAGTACCCCTGCGGCAAGGTCCTCCGCCGAGGCGTTTTCAAGCGGTTTGGATAGGTTTGCGGCGGTCACGTCCGCGCTCAAATTGCCTATGCTGTCGTTGGAAATATCACCTACGGTAATGTCGACGTTTGCAGGATGACCCATCTTCGCAAGAGCACAGAGCTCGTCAAACCCCGCCGCACCGGTTAGCTTTCTTCCGAGGCCCATGAACGTGCCGCCTCCTACGCCGCTTCCGCCCAGGTGGATAAAGCTCTTGCCGTCGGCTAAAACGAATGAAGTACCAGTACCTATCGATACGACGACAGCCTTTTTCACACCCGCAAGCCAAAGCCCGCCTCTGCCGACGGCAGCGAACTCGGGAACGGTATCCGTCGGTATCCCGCAGATATCGCCCGTCAGAAAAGAGCTTCCGACGCCGGTCGTGCAAATGCGTTCGACGTCCGAAACGCGCAGCCCGTTCGCATCAAGAAAAGTGCGAAGCGGCCCGAAATCCCCGCAAAGCGGGAACGCGCCGTCGACGCGCTGAGCGCAGATGATTTTACCGCCGCTCAGCGCAGCCGTCTTCACGGAAGACCCTCCCGCGTCAATGCCTATCAGAATACCCATAAACGCTCCATAAAACCGTTCTATCGCCTCATTATACTCCAATGAGGTTTCTGCCGCAACGTCCGCGCAGCAAAGCCCTGAGATTTTTTTTTCGTGCAGCAGTTGACAAATCTCCAAAATGTTGTATAATACTCCCTGCTACCGTGGACGGGTTCCCGAGCGGCCAAAGGGAGCGGACTGTAAATCCGTTGTCACAGACTACGATGGTTCGAATCCATCCCCGTCCACCAGAAAACCCGATGCGCAAGCATCGGGTTTTCAACTAAGTGTTCCGCCCCGGCGGAACGTGAAGTGTCCTCCGGACGTGAAGTGCGCTTCGCGCGTGAAGTGTGCTTTCGGCACGATATGCGAAACACTTAACTTCACTTTGCGCCAAAGCCGCAAAACTTCACTGTGAGCGCAGCGAACAACTTCACTTGCCCGCAGGGCAAACTTCACTGAAAGGAAACGATCATGTCAGAATCAAAACTCCGCGATCAGTCCCTTGAGTTTGCCGTCTCTGTTATCAACCTCGTCAAAGACTTAAAATCGAAACACGAAACGATCATTTCCAACC
>JAFYHI010000019.1 GCA_017539215.1 Clostridia bacterium
CGCGACGCCATGACCGCCACGGTCGAGAACGTGCCGTTCGAGCTGCTGCAGAGAATAACCGACTGCATCACGCACGAGGTCCCCGGCGTCAACCGCGTGCTCTATGACCTCACGCCCAAGCCCACCGGGACGATAGAATGGGAGTAACGCCTATCTGCCTCAAAAAGTGCTGACCCGTCTTGAATAAGCAACAACAGCAGGCATCCTTCGGATCGTCTGCTGTTTTTCGTTGACGTCACATCGCCGTATGCGGAGCAAAGCTCTCATCAGTATGCGGATGCGTTTTCGGTCATCTTCCAATTTGCGAAGGGCGGAAGATCCGCTGCGGGAAAACCTTCGGATACTCTGTATTGGCTGCGATCCAAAAACGGCGCCGTGCATGACCGCTCGTTCCCGCGCAGCGATGCACGATGCAGCGGCTGCAGACGCGACCGCCTTTACGGCGGTGGGGGCGACGGCCGCAGCGGGCGTTGGGATCGTACCCAAGCGAGCCTTTCGCCGGAGCTCCGGCGGCTGCCGATGAGCATGCCCTGCGGGACGCCGGCTACTGCTCCTTCTCCTCCTTATCCGCGGGATCGATGCGGATCATGCGGTATCCCACGCCGATATGGGTTTGGATGCAGCGTTTGGTATCCGGGTCGGATTCGAGCTTTCTTCTGAGCGTCGCCATGAAAACGCGCAGAGATGCGATGTCGTTTTCCCAACTGCTGCCCCATATCTTTTGCGTGATGAACGTATGCGTCAGCACCTTGCCCACGTTTGCCGCAAGCAGGCAGATGAGCTTATACTCTATCGGGGTCAGATGTATCTGCTCGTTCCCGAGAAAAACCAGCCCCGCCGCAAGGTCGATCTTAAGGTCGCCGTTTACAAAGAGCGGACCGGAAGCGGCGCGGTCCGTTTGAACGACGGACAGCCGCCTTTGCGCAACGCGGATGCGCGCAAGCAGTTCCTCTACCGAGAAAGGCTTTGTAAGATAATCGTCGGCGCCGCTGTCGAGCGCGTCTATCTTGTCGCGGTCTTCGCTGCGGGCGCTTATGACGATTATGGGCATGTCCGACCACGACCGTATCCGCTTTATCACGTCCACCCCGTCCATATCGGGAAGGCCGAGATCCAGCAGCATTATGTCGGGATTGTGAGAGGACGCCTCCAGCACGGCTTCCGCGCCGTTTCCCACGGCTATGAATTTGTAGTCGTGCATTTTCAGCGTGGCGGAGATGAGGTTCCTGATGGGTCTGTCATCCTCGACCACAAGTATCAAAGGCTTATTCATTAAGATCCACCTCGCTCAATGGCAGTTTGAAGCTGAATATGCATCCGGAAGGCCGGTTGTCGCCGAGTATCAGCTCGCTTCCGTGGGCCTCCAGTATGGAGCGGCAGAGCGGAAGCCCGAGCCCCATGCTCCTGCGGCTGTCGCCCACGTCGTTGTCGCCGGTGAAGAACATTTCAAACACCTTTTCCTTCCATTCGTCGGGTATGCCCGGCCCGTTGTCGCTTACGCTGATGACGGCAAAGGCTTCATCCGGCACGGCCTTGACCGTTATTGCAGACCCCTCGGGCGTATGCTTGACGGCGTTGTTCACAAGGTTCACTATCACCTGAACGATCAGCCTTGCGTCCATCCGCGCGAGCATCGGCTCGTTACCCGTTTCAAGCGCTATCGTGCGGCTTGCCGAGCCCCTGTCGATATGGCGCAGCGCCTCCTCAAGCACGTCTTCCACGATCTGATCGGAGACGTCCAGCCGAATGCTGCCGTCGCCTATCTTGGAGATGGAAAGCAGGTTTTCCACAAGCCCCGTCAGCCATTCCGCGTCGTCACGGATGTCTGAAAGCAGCCTGTCCGCCGTTTCGTCGTCGAACATCGCGCGGTTTTTCAGCAGCGTGTCCGCGTTGCCGGATATCGAGGTGAGCGGCGTCCTCAGGTCGTGTGAAATGGTGCGGAGGAGGTTTGCGCGAAGCTGTTCGTTTTTGGCGAGCACCGCCGCCGCCTCGCGTCCCTTTGCGTTGCGAAGGTTTTCAATGGCAAGCCCGCATTCGCCGAGTATGGACTGCACTATGCCCTTTTCGTATGCGTCGGTCCTGCGGTGAGCCGCGCCGATCCCCAGCACGCCGCAGATGCTCTCTCCGGCCCGGATGGGAGTATAAACGAACTTGATCGCCTTATGCGGCTTGACTCCCATGCCCGACTGTTTTTTGTTGAGATACGCCCACTGCGCCGCCTCGAAATCGGGGCCCTCGGGCAGCGCCTGCTCCGAGCCCTCCCTTCCGGCAAAGAAGAGCAATCCGCCGGAGAGCCCGTTTTCATCCGCAAAATGGACGGAGGTATCGACGTTGAGCAGCTTTGAGACCCGGGACGCGGTGATGGTAAGTATCTCCCTTTCGTCCTTGGCCCCCTGCAGGATCCGGTTGGTGTCGAACAGGAGCTTTGTTCTGAACGCGTCGCCCGCAGAGAGCTTTGCCTGCGCCTTGAGCTTTGCGGCGAGCGTACTTGTGATGATGGACGCGGCAAGCATTATCGCAAAGGTCACGGGATACCCGGAGCCGTATGCGCGCAGCGTCAGCCGGGGTTCGGTAAGAAAGTAATTAAACAGTATCACGCTTGCGAACGACCCCATCACTCCGCAGGCGAAGCCCCGCGTCAGTATGGAGATGATGAGTACGCAGAGCAGATACACGGTTATTATGTTTGCATCGGTGAACCCGAGCCTTTGAAACAGCAGACCTATGCCCGTAGCCGCCGCAAGCAGCGCCGCGGTTACGGCGATATCCTTCCACGAGGGCAGCACCGACTGCTTGAACCGGCCCTTCTTGCCGTAATACGCGCCAAGCGCGCCGGTATCCGGGATGACGTGCACGTCTATGCCCGGCACCAGCTCGAACAGCCTTTCCGTAAGCGTGGGCTTGAAGAACAGGCGCCTGCGGCGGGAGGAATTTATGCCTATGATTATCTTTGTCACGCCCGAAAGCCGCGCGTACTCGGCGATCTGCTCCGAAACGTCGTCGCCGTGCGTGGTCACGGTCTCCGCGCCGCCGGCCTCCGCTATGCGGATATGGTTCTCAAGGCGCTTCCTGTCCTCGGGATCCATCGTTTCGTAATCCGGAGTGCGAACGTACAGCGCGGTAAGCTGCGAGCCGAACACCGACGCCATCCTGACGGCGGTCTTTACGACCCTCTCGTTAGACGGAGACGAGGAAAGACATACGAGTATATGCTCGTTTGCCGCGTTCCTTTTCTGCTTGCCGTTTGCGTTCAATTTGATTACTCCCTCCACCGCTTCCTGCTGACGCTCCTTTCGTTTATTTCTGTCAGCATTATAACACGGAACGGCGTATTATTCCATCCGCGGCATATCCCCGTCGTCGAGCTGTCCTGGGTCGCAGGGCAGGTCGAAATAGACTATGCCATTCTCCTCGAATTCCTCTGTCAGATCGTTTTCCGAACGACGGTTTTTCTTATTGGAAAGACGCTCCGGCTTGGCTATGATCTTTCGGCGGTTCCTTATAAACGCATCCAGCTTGACCACGGGTATGAACCCGAGGGCAAACAGGGCTGCCATTGCCAATATCAGTACGGCGTCCTCCATGAATAACACCTCCGTGTCAGATCCTGAAGCATTTTCTGATCGCGTTGAGCTCACCGAGCGCAAGCAGCGTCACGTCGCCGGTCAGCAGCGTTTCCGGCGTGATGGAAAAATCGCTCGATCCGGCGCGCTTTACGGCAAGTATGTTGACTCCGTATTTCTTCCTTACGTCCAACGCTCCAACCGTTTTGCCGAGCCATGCCTCCGGCACGTTCACCTCAAATATCGCGTGGTTCTCGTCAAGCTCTATGTAGTCCAGTATGTGATTGCCCGTGTACCTGACCGCCGCCCATCTGGCGATCTCCTTCTCGGGATAAACGACGTGATCCGCACCGTTCCTCAGCAGGAACTTCGCCTGCACGTCGCGCTCCGCCCTTGCTATAACGCGGGCCGCGCCGAGCTCCTTTAACATCGAGGTGGTCTCGAGCGAGCTTTGAAAATCCCCGCTTATCGCCACGATGCAAAGGTCAAAGTTTTTCACTCCCAAAGAACGCAGGAACGCCTCGTTGGTGCTGTCGCCTATGCGCGCCCCCGTAACGAAAGGAACGACGTCGTTTATGCGTTCCTCGTCGATATCGACAGCCATTACCTGATGACCGAGCTTTGAAAGCTGTATCGCCGCATGTCTGCCGAATCTTCCGGCGCCTATCAGTAAAACCGTTTTCATATACTCTCCTTTTTGAACGCGGTCGCTCAGCCGACCATTACGCTTTCGACCGGCAGCTTTGAATTGGACCTGCCGTTAAGCGGAAGGAACGCATAGACGAAAGTCATTCCCCCCACCCTGCCGATGAACATCAGCAGCATCAGGATGCACCTCGACGCCCACCCGAGCCCGGGAGTCAGTCCGAGCGTCAGCCCGACCGTTCCAAGCGCGGAAGCCGTCTCGAACATACAGCCCTCCAGCGGCAGCCCCTCTATGCGGCTTATCGCCGCTGCACCGATAAAGAACAGCGTCAGATACATAACGAAAAGCGCACCCGCGGTCCTGACGGTCTCGGGCTTTATGCGCCTGCCGAAAAGCTCCGCGTCCTCTTTCTTTTTGAATACCGCGACGACGTTTGCGGCAAGCAGCGCGACAGAAGTGGTTTTCATGCCGCCCGCGGTCGATCCCGGCGAGCCGCCGATGAGCATCAACGCTGTCATCATGGCCTTTGAAGGGCCGGAAAGGCTTGTAAGATCGCAGGTGTTGAAGCCCGCCGTTCGGGGCGTTACTGCCTGGAAAAGCGCGGAAAGCAGCCTTTCGCCGAAGGGCAGGCCCTTAAGATCCGCGAAGAACAGCCACGCCGCCGGGAAAACGATAAGTATCGCCGTCATGGCAAGCACTATCTTGGTTTGCGCGCCGTATTTGGACACTTTCAGGCGGTGTGTGCAGACGTCGTCCCACGAAACGAAGCCTATGCCCCCGATGACGATGAGGAGCATTACGGGCAAAACGACGGCGGCGTTCGACGAAAAAGCAGTGAGGGATGAGAACGCGCCCGTTTCCGAACCCATCACGTCGAACCCCGCGTTGCAGAACGCGGAAACGGAGTGGAATACGGCATACCATACGCCCCCGGCTCCGAAGCGTGATACGAACGAGGGCGCCAGCGCTGCGGCGCCTGCAAGCTCGACTATCAGCGTGCCCCTGAGCACGAACCTCGTCAGCCGTACTATCCCGCCGAGCTTTGGCGCGGACATGGCGTTTTGCATGGTGCTCCGTGTGAACAGCGAGAGCTTTTTGCCCGACAGCATCGTTACCGAGACCGCCGCGGTCACAACGCCGAGCCCCCCTATCTGGATGAGCGCCAGTATCACGCCCTGACCAAAGCCCGACCAGCAGGACGCTGTATCCCTGACTACGAGTCCGGTCACGCATACCGCCGATACCGCGGTGAACGCCGCGTCGCCAAACGGGACCGATTTGCCCGTGCGGGAGGAAAATGGCAGGATCAGCAGCAGCGTGCCCGCGAGTATCACTGCGCTGAACCCGAGGATGATTATTATCCACGGCGAGATCCTGCGTTTTTTTTCGAATGCTTCTTCCATAATGCACCCCTTGTTTCCGTATATTATTGTACCGTATCCCGTTTTAAGACGGCGTTAAAGCAAAAGGCCCGGCATTAAGACGCTATAAAGATTTAAGAGCGCATACGGGGCGGACGGGCGCAAATAAAAAAACGGTCTCCGGATGATCCGGAGACCCTTCGTTCGCGTATCCAGAGCCCGCAGGCGCAAGCCGCAGCCAGAGAGAAGCCCGATCCGTATTGAAAAACGAGGTTTTTTATGATAACGCCGTGCAAAAAAACTGGCTTGAGGAGATCCTGCCCGCCGCCTTCGCCCTCTCGGGACCCGACCGGGCCTTGTCAGATCGAGCTATGACGTTGACAGTTGGGGATATCCCGGAAACGATCCTTTTGCGTCCGTCTCACCGGGCGGCAAAGTCCACGTGTTCCTGTTCTCGGAGCCCGGGACGCATGAGTGGAAGGATTGGGATCTTCTATCCAGAGACCCCGAAAGAAAATACACCTCGTATATTGATTTTTAACGCGCCCGGCTACAAGGCGTACTTTATGGATCGGGCGCGTATGGCGCCGGAAGGCGAAGGAAGAATACATCCGGCTCCTGCTCGTCAGCGACGTGCATTCGCCCGCCAAGCTGCGCGCCAACATGAACCCCCGCAGCTTTGCCGAATGGTACGAGGCCTTTGGAGTGACCGAAAACGACCTTATGTACACAGCTCCGGAAAAGCGCATAAGCATTTGGTAAGCCGCGCCTTGTCGGCGCTGCGGTCCGCAGCGAAAGAACAAAAAACGGGGCTGCTGCATCTGCGGCAAACGCAGGCGGCGGCCCCTTTCTTTTATCCGTCAAAAGGGCACGGGCAAGACGGCCGCTTATCCGCAAAACCGCACAGACCCTGTGCAAAAAACGGGACGATCCCTTCGGGTCGTCCCGCTTTTTAGCGTGAATTATTCGGCGTTCTTATTGGCGAGCCAATCGTTGATGGTGCCGACGAGCTGGTCGCAGTCGATGCCGTGAACGGCGCAGGCCTGCTCCAGATTTTCGCCGCTGGCCATGATGCAGCCGAGGCAATGCATGCCGCTGGCCATGAGGATGTTGGCGATGCCGCGGTCGGCCTCGATGACTTCGTTGATGGTCATGTTCTTGTTGATCTCCATAAAGGACACCTCCTTGGTCGTATTTTCGCTCTTATTATAACCGAGTGCGCGCAAAAATCAATACGGCATGTGGATATATTTGCGGCTCCGGTAAGCGCTCACAGCTCTTCTACGGCCTCTATATGCCAAATGCTTTCGGCATACTGGGCGATGGTGCGGTCGCTTGAGAACTTGCCCGCGGCGACCACGTTGTTAAGGCATTTGAGCGCAAAGGCGTCTGCGTCGCGCGTGTCGTAGATGGCGCGCAGCTTGGTATCGATATAGCCGTGCAGATCGTACAGGTTGAAGTAATAATCGGGCTTGCGCCAGTCGCCCACGAGCAGACCGTTGTAGATCTCGCGCAGTACGCGGGCGGAGTCCTCGTTAATTGCGACGTCGCCGTTGATGAGCGAATCCACCGCGCGGCGTACGACGGGATCCTCGTCGTATATGCGGCGGGGGTCATAGCCCGGGCGCACGCGCTCCAGCTCGTCGACGCGGGCGCCGAAGATGTAGTTGTTCTCCTCGCCCGCCTCGCGGACTATCTCGATGTTTGCGCCGTCATAGGTGCCGAGGGTGACGGCGCCGTTCAGCATGAGCTTCATATTGCCGGTGCCGGAGGCCTCGGTGCCGGCGGGGGATATCTGCTCGGATATGTCTGCGGCGGGGATTATATGCTCGGCATACGAGCAGTTGTAGTTGCGCACGAACACCACGCGCATACGGTCGTTCACGGCGGGATCGCCGTTGATGCGCACGGCCATATCGTTGATGAACTTGATTATGTTCTTGGCCATTATGTAGCCGGGAGCAGCCTTTGCGCCGAAAATGAACGCCGTTTTGGGCATATCGACTATCTCGCCGGACTTTATGCCGTAGTATATGTGCATTATGGAGAGCGCGTTCATAAGCTGACGCTTATACTCGTGCATCCTCTTGACCTGCACGTCAAACACGAAATCCGCGGGGATGCTTACGCCCTCGCGCTCCTGTATCAGGCGCGAAAGCTTCTGTTTCATATGGGTCTTGACCTCGCGGAAGCGGGCGACGGTCTCTGGGCCTATGAACTTGCGGAACTTCGCTATCTCCGAAAGGTCGGTGATAAAGCCGCCGCCTATGTGTTCTACCAGAAGCTCGCAAAGGTCGGGATTGCACAGCCCCAGCCAGCGGCGCGGGGTTATGCCGTTCGTCATATTGAGGAACCTTTCGGGGAACACCGCGTACCAGTCGGCAAGCACGCTGGTCTTCAAAAGCTCGGAGTGTATCTCCGCAACGCCGTTTATATAGGTGGACACATAAGCCGCAAGACGCGCCATATGTACAAGGCCGCCGTCGATTATGTGCATACGGTCGATGCGGTCCTGCGGGACTCCCCTGCCTCTGAGCTCATCGACAAGATGCGCGTCGATGCGCTCGATTATCCCGTATATTTTGGGCACGACGGCGCGGATGAGGCCGCAGCTCCACTTTTCGAGCGCTTCGCTCATAAGCGTGTGGTTGGTATAGTTGAACGTCTGCCTTGCAGCGTCAAACGCCGCCTCAAAGTCCATGCCCTCGTCCATCAGTATCCTTATAAGCTCGGGTATGGAAATGGTGGGATGCGTATCGTTGAGCTGTATGGCGGCGTGCGCGGCAAAGCCCGCCATATCGCCCCCGCGCACGCGCTTGTAGCGGCGCACAATGTCCTGCATTGAGGCGGAGGAAAGGAAGTACTGCTGCTTCAGGCGCAGCTTCTTGCCGGCCTCGGTGGAGTCGTTGGGATAGAGCACGCGGGTTATATCCTCGACCTGGTTCTTTTCACGCACGGCGGCGGCATAATCCTGCGCGTTGAACGCGGCAAAATTCAGCTCCTCAATGGGCTCGGACTGCCACAGGCGCAGTGTGCCTACGTTGTCGGTGCCGTAGCCGAGTATGGGCATATCATAGGGGACGGCCATGACCCGCCCGCCCTCAAACTCGACGATGACGGACTTGTCGTCGCGGCGGCGGGACCACGGGTCGCCCTGGCGCTGCCAGTTGTCGGCAAGCTCCATCTGGAAGCCGTCGCGGAAATCCTGTTTGAAAAGGCCGAACTTGTACCTGAGGCCGTAGCCGTCAAGAGGCAGGTCGTGGGTGGCCGCGCTGTCCAAGAAGCACGCCGCAAGCCGGCCGAGGCCGCCGTTGCCCAGGCCGCAGTCCTCGATTTCCTCCATAACGGCGATATCCACCCCACGAAGCTTCAGGAGCCTTGTCACCTCGTCCAGAAGGCCAAGCGCGTAAAGGTCGTTATAGACCATACGGCCGGTCAGATACTCGGCTGAAAGGTAGTAGGCGCGCCTCGTCTGCTCATGCGCGCGGCGGCTCCTGCGCCAATCGTCGGATATGGCGTACATGACCGCGTTCGACAGCGCGCGGTGCAGCTGCGGAGCGGTCGCCTCGCTGAGCTCCACCAGGTACTCGCTGCGAAACTCCTCCTCCGCACGCCTCAATATCCCTCTTGCATCCATCAACATATGATAATACCCCTAAACTTCAAATAATTTTTTCATCCCGCGGGCAAGCGCCGCGCTCTCTTGCGCCCTCATACGCCAAGTCCAGTTGCCCGAAGCGGTGCCGGGGCTGTTGATACGGGCCTCTTCGCCGAGGCCGAGCACGTCCTGCGCGGGAAGCAAAACGTACCTTGCGTCCGACCGCACGAGCGCGTCCATTATCGCGCCGGGCATTGAACCGCCCAAAGCATACTTTGCGGCGATAGCGCGCGTTTTTTCGTCCGCGTCCTGCCACCACGCGGCAAGAGGCGGGTTGTCGTGGGTGCCCGTATAGGCGACCTTGTTCCTGAGCGAACGCGGATCGCCGTCCCACGGACGGTTTTTATGCGGGTTCCTCGGATCGTCGTCAAATGCGAACTCCATTATCTGCATGCCCGCAAAGCCGGTCTTGGTCAATAGCAGCTTTACGTCCCGCGTGTTGAAGCCGAGGTCCTCGGCCACTATCTCGAGCGGGAGCCGCTCCTCCTCCGCCTTTTCAAAGAGCCTGCGGCCTTCGGCCTTTCGCCACTCGCCCACCCTTGCGTTTTCGGCGCCTGCGGGCACCGCGTAGTATGAGGCGAACCCCCTGAAATGGTCGATGCGCAGTATGTCGTAAAGCTCCGCCGCGCGCTTTAAGCGTGCCATCCAGAACGAGAACCCGTCCTTTTTCATGAACTGCCAGTCATAGACCGGGTTGCCCCAAAGCTGACCGTCCTCGCAGAAATAATCGGGGGGCACGCCCGCGACCTCGGTGGGACGGCCGCTTTCGTCAAAGAGGAAGTTTGCGCGGTACGCCCAGCAGTCGGCGGAGTCGTACGCGCAGTAGATGGGCATATCGCCCATGATCAGCACGCCCTTTTCAAGCGCGTGCCCGGCAAGCGCGGCCCATTGCAGCGAAAGCTCGTACTGCAAAAACCTGTGAAAGCCCGCCTCGCACGAAACGGCCTCCGCAATTTCGGACAGCGCGTCCGCGTCGCGGTTTTTAAGGCCGTCGGGCCATTCGTACCAGGGCTTGCCGCCCATGTGCGCCTTTATCGCCATAAAGAGCGCGTAATCCTCAAGCCACGGCGCACCGCTTTGGAAAGCCTCTATCTGCGCCTCGTACCCGGGGGTCTGCAGCGCCCTTGCGTAGGCGGTCATCAAAAGCGGCATGCGGTTTTCGTAAAGCGCGCCGTAATCCACCCGCGCCTCGTCCCCGCCCATAAAGCAGGATGCGCACTCCTCCTGCGTGAGATACCCCTTTTCACAGAGCAGCTCAAGGTCCAGAAAGTAGTGGTTGAGCGCAAAGCTCGAAAAGCTTTGATACGGCGAATCGCCGTACCCGGTCACGCCCGTGGGGAGCAGCGCCCATATCGAGCCGCCGGCCGCCGCAATGTCGTCGATAAGCCGATGCGCCTCGCGGCCGAAGGTGCCCACGCCGTACCGGGACGGCAGCGAAAAGACGGGCATCAAAAGCCCTCTCCTTCTGGTGAAAACACGCCTTTCGCCTTCCTTTGCCATGGTGCGCCCCCCTTAACAGGAAATTTCTTTTCATTATAGCACATCCCGGGCCATATCGCACGATATATTCTGCGCATTTGCGCCGCGTGCGAAAAACTTCCGCCGCATTGACAAAAGGAGCTTTTCCCGCTATTATACTGAGGAAGTAACATTAGGAGGCCCTGATATGAAACTTGATATCGGAACCGTTATAAGCGGTTTTTCCGTTGACCGCGCACGGCACAGCGACGAGCTGGGCGGCGACTTTTACGAGCTGACCCACGTTAAGACCGGAGCGAGCCTCGTTTGGCTTGACAACGGCTGTGACAACAAGCTTTTCTGCGTGGGGTTCAAGACCCTGCCCGAGGACTCGACGGGCGTTTTTCACATACTGGAGCACTCGGTGCTCTGCGGGTCCGATAAATACCCCGTCAAGGAGCCCTTCGTGGACCTTATGAAGAGCTCGATGAACACATTCCTCAACGCGATGACCTTCTCGGACAAGACCATCTACCCCGTGTCCAGCCGCAGCGAACAGGACTATATGAACCTGGTCTCGGTGTATCTTGACGCGGTCTTTGCGCCCCGCAGCGTAAAGGATCCCAACGCTTTTTTGCAGGAGGGCTGGCATCTGGAGCTTGACGAGAACGGCCGCCCCTATATAAACGGCGTCGTTTACAACGAGATGAAGGGCGCGGCGAGCGGCGTTGACGACGTGCTTGAAGAGGGCATGACCGCGCTGCTCTTCCCCGACAACTGCTACGGGTTCAACTCCGGCGGCGACCCCGCGGCGATACCCGACCTTACTTTTGAGGGCTACTGCCGCATGTACAACAAGTATTACAACCCCTCCAACGCGAGGTTCTTCCTTGACGGCAGCGTGCCGCTTGAAAGGACGCTCGAGCTGATAGACGCCTACATATCCGGCGGCGAAAGGCAGGGCGCCGCGCACGCGATACCCATGCAGCAGCCCAAGCCCGCCCGCCGCACCGAGTATTATGAGATAGCCCCCGACGAGAACGAGGAGGGCCGCGCAATGCTGTCGTACGGCAGGATAATAGGCTCGTTCAGCGACAAGCGCAGGCTTATGATGGCGGAGGTGCTGTGCTCGCTGCTTGCCGATACGAACGACGCGCCCTTAAAGCGCGCGATACTGGACGCAGGGCTGGGCGAGGACCTGGAGCTTTCGGTGATGGACGGGATAGAGCAGCCCATACTCGTTATGACCGTGCGCTCGACAAAGGCCGAAAACGCCGACCGCGTGCGCGAAAAGACCGAGGAGGTCATATCGGGCCTTCTCGAAGCCGGGCTTGACCGCGGCGCGCTCACCGCGCAGCTCAACAGGTACGCCTTCCGCCTCAAGGATATGCGCGAGCCCGCCGGCCTTATCCGCTGCATACTGAGCTACCAAAGCTCGCTTTACGGCGGCGATCCTCTGCTCTACCTTGAAAACGACGCGGATATTGCCGCGATGCGCCGCGAAATGGACGAGGGCGGCTTTGAGGCTCTCCTTCGGGAGATGTTCGACTTCGGATCCATGTCGCTTCTGACGGTGCTTCCCTCCAAGACCCACGGCGAGAAGCTGCGCCGCGAGGAGGCAGAGCGCGCCGAGCGCATTTACGCCGCAATGGACGAGGCCGCCCGCAGGGAGCTTAATGCCCGGAACGAGCGCCTGCACGCCTGGCAGGAGGCGCCGGATTTCCCCGAAGACACGGCGCGTTTGCCCGTGCTTCCCCTTGACGGGGTAAGCCCCGAGCCCGTACTTGTGCCCACCGAGGAGCTTAACGAAAACGGCGTGCGCGTGCTTTACCACGCCGTGCCCTCAAACGGCATCGTGCATCTGAACCTTTATTTCTCCGCCTCGGACGCGGATCTGGGCTTTATGCCCGCACTCGGCTTTATGACGGCGCTGTTCTCAAAGCTGCCCACGAAAGCGCACGGCGTTTGCGAGCTGCAGACGCTCATCAAAACATACATCGGCCGTCTGCGCTTCAGCGTGGACGCGGCAAACGCCGGCGGCAGGGCCTGCATGCCCTTCTTTACGGTTTCCTGCGACGTGCTTGAGGAGAACCTTGAAAAGGCCTGCGGGCTTTTGGTCGAGGTGATACGCACGACGCGCCTTGACGACCTCAAAAAGATACGCGAGATCGCGGCGCAGGTAGACGAGCAGTTCAAGCAGACGGTCGTGATGGGCGGTCACTCCGTGGGGATATCTGCGGTCATGGCGCAGTACTTTGCGTCCGGCGCCGTGCAGGAGGCCGTTGCGGGCGTTACCTTCCACCGCTTCATAAAGGGCCTTCTGGAGTCCGACGGCGCGATAAGCGAGTTTGCCTCCGCCGCCTCCGGATTTGCGGACAGGGCGTTCGTGCGCTCGCGCCTTACCGCGGGCGTGACAAACACCACCCGCGTTTCGCTTTCCTGCCTTTCGGACGCTCTGCCTGAGGGCTCCGCCATACCCGCCGCCGCTGAATACAAGACGGCGCTTCCCGCAAAGCTGGGCATACGCATACCCGCGCAGGTCAGCTTTGCCGAAAAGGGCATAAGCCTGCCCTGTGTGACCGGCTCAATGAAGGTTGCCGCCAACGTGATAAGCCTGAGCTTCCTGTGGAACCGCGTTAGGGTGCAGGGCGGAGCCTACGGCGTGGGCCTGCGCGCAATGGACCGCGGCGCGCTCGTTCACTACACCTACCGCGACCCCTCGCCCGCAAGGAGCCTCGGAGTGTTTGCCGAGGAAAGCGCCTTTATCGAAGAGTTCTGCCGCGGCTCCGAGAAGCTCGACAAGTTCATAATCTCGACCGTGGGCGATACGGAGCCCCTGCGCACCCCCGCCGAAATGGGCCGCGACGCCGACCTTGACGTGTTTGAAGGGCGCACGCCCGACGACGCGCGCAGGCTCCGCCGCGAGATACTGGAGACCACGCCCGACGACCTTACCGCCTTCCGCGAGGCGCTTGACAAATGCGCCGAAGAGGGCGCGGTCTGCGTAGTCGGCTCGGAGCAGGCGTTAAGCACTATAGACGGTCTTACCGTTATTGACGCATAAGGAGGAAGATATGGAAAAAATCGGATTGTCGCGCGACATACCCATGCTGCGCGAAGCGCGCGAGCGCAAGCACGGCTTTGTGCCGATACTCGAAGTGCTGATATTCCTTGCGGTGTTCCTTGTGGGCTCCATGCTGGAGTCCATCCCCGCAAGCGCGGTAATGCTCGGCAGGGTGTTCAGCGACCCCGCCGCCATGCAGGAGCTTACGTCCAAGCTCATGGGCGGCGATGTACCCGGCTATCTGGATGCCATAATGGAGGCGCTTTCCAACCAGCCCGCCTGGTTCGCGCTCGTCAATCTGTTTGCGACCGCGCTCATGATAGTCGTCGCGGTGCTGTTCTGCCGCGTTATTCAAAAGCGCAAGCCTGCCTCGATGGGCTTCCGCCGCGGGCACGCATTGCGCGAATACCTCGTCGGCGCGCTTTTGGGCGCGGGGCTTTTAAGCGCGACCGTAGGCATTGCCCGCTTGACCGGGGGCATTTCGGGCTTTGAAGCCGCGCCCGTGTCCGTGCCCATGTTCATACTCTACCTTTTGGGCTACGCCGTGCAGGGCGCAAGCGAAGAGGCGCTCTGCCGCGGATACCTGCTCGTTTCGATAACCCGCAGGAATCAGGTCTGGCGCGCGGTGCTGGTCAGCTCGCTCGTGTTCTCGCTTCTGCATATAATGAACCCCGGCTTCGGCGTTATGCCCTTTGTAAACATACTGCTCTGCGGCGCGGTGTTCGGCGTGTACATGCTGAAGCGCGGCAATATCTGGGGCGCGTGCGCCATGCACAGCATGTGGAATTTCTTCCAGGGCAACGTGTTCGGCATCTCCGTCAGCGGTACCGGCGCGGGCGGCGGCGCGACTCTCCTCGTCTCCAAGGCGGGAACGGCCTCCGACCTGTGGACGGGCGGCGCCTTCGGCATAGAGGGCAGCCTTGCCTGCACCTTCGTGTATGCCGCGGCGCTCGTCATACTGCTCTTTGCCGTTAAGCCCGGAAAGCAGGCCCTCTGCACTCAAAACGCCGACTGAGCGTAAATCGGCGCATAATAAAGGAGCTGCCGCGCATGATCGGCAGTTCCTTTGTTTTATGCCTTATTCCAGGGCGCAGGCTATGGCCGAGGCCAGACGCACGTTGTTGAACACGAGGGCGATGTTCGTTTCAAGGCTGTCGCCGCCCGTCACGTCCTTTATATCCGCCAGCAGGAAGGGCGTTATGTTTTTGCCCTTTACGCCAAGCCTCTCAGCCTTTTGCACGGCGGCCTCTATAACGGCGTCTATCCTCTCCTTGTCCATGGAGTACTCCTCCGGCACGGGGTTGACGACGAGCGTGCCGCCGGCTATGCCGAGCTTTTTCTTGAGGGATACGGCCCTTGCTATCTCCTCGGGGGTGTCCATGCGGTAATCGGTCTTAAAGCCGCTTTTACGGGTGTAGAAGGCGGGCATCTCGTCCGTGCCGTAGCCTATCACGGGCACGCCCTTGGTCTCGAGGTATTCGAGCGTCAGGCCGATGTCCAGAATGCTCTTCGCCCCGGAGCAAACCACGGTAACGTCGGTGCGGCCAAGCTCCTCGAGGTCGGCCGAAATATCCATGGTCTTTTCCGCGCCGCGGTGCACGCCGCCTATGCCGCCCGTGGCAAACACGCGAATGCCCGCCATAGCGGCGATTATCATGGTGCCGGCAACGGTAAGCGCGCCGTCGCCGCCCCTTGAGGCGATAACGGCTATGTCGCGGCGGCTTGCCTTGGTTACGGCGGGGCCGGTGCGGCCCAGATACTCAAGCTGTTCGTCGGTCAGCCCGGCGCAGAGCCTGCCGCCTATCACGGCGCAGGTTGCGGGCACGGCGCCGCAGCTTCTTGCTATGCGCTCGCATTCGCGGGCTGTTTCGACGTTCTGCGGGTAGGGCATGCCGTGCGAAATAATGGTGCTTTCAAGCGCTATCACGGGAAGGCCGCGCTCCAGGGCGTCGGCGACCTCCGGCGAAAAGCATACGTTTTCGTTAAGCTTCATAAGCGTTCTCCTTGTTTTCGATGCCGCCATTATACCACGCTCCGCAAAAAAAGTGAAGCGCGCGCCGGCAGCGGCGGGCTTTTTCGCCGCACGGTGTAAAAAACGCGTAAAATCGGCGGCGCAGAACAAAAAAGTGTGGAAATGGCTGCGCCGTATGTGATATAATTATTTGTCAGGACAAACGCACGCGAAAAGGAGGTTCCGTATGCGATCGGACGTTATACATGTGACTAACGGCGGGAGGGGCTTTGAAGAGGCGCTCTCTCAGGCCGAGCTTGTGGCCCGCTACAAGGGGCTGCCCAACAAAAGCGCATTGCACCTGCGCCTGCTTGCCGAGGAGATGCTCGGCATGATGCACGCGCTGACGGGCGAGCGTGAGGCCGATTTCTGGATCGACGACGAAGACGGCGTGTTTACGCTGCACCTTCAGGCCGAGACCGAGATGAACGCCAAGCTCAGGAAGAACCTGCTTGCCGTTTCGACAAGCGGCGTCAACGCTGCGGCAAAGGGCGTGACCGGCAAGGTACGCGACCTGTTTGAAAGGATGCTGGAGCCCGGCGATATGAGCCTTGGCGCAGACGTTGCGGCGGGCCTTTGCTGCAGCGGCTTTGATCCCGAATTCGGCAGCTATATGTTTACGGTGGACGATTACTGGTCTCTTGAAAAGTATCGTGCCGCCGCCCGCGACGGGCGCACCCCCAAGGAGAACTGGGATGAGCTTGAAAAGTCCGTCGTCGGCAGGCTTGCGGATGACGTACAGGTCGGCATCCGCGGCTCCAAGGTCGAAATGGGCATTATTAAAAAACTGTAAGGAGGCAACAAAATGACCGCTACACTCACCAAAAACGAAAACAGCGCCGTGATACGCGTCTCCGGCAGGCTGGACACCGTTACCGCGCCCGAGTTTGAATCCGTTCTGCAGACCGAGCTCGGCGGGATAGATACGCTCACGCTGGACCTGGCGGAGCTTGAGTACATTTCCTCCGCGGGGCTGCGCACTCTGCTCGTTGCCAAAAAGATGATGTCGGAGCGCAAGGGGCTTTCCGTCATAAACGCGAACGAGACCGTGAGGGAGATATTCGATATAACCGGCTTCTCCGAAGTGCTTGAAATAGCCTGAGTGCATGGAGGCTCCGGCGCGAAAAAGGGGTAATTTCATCTCAAGGCACGTTGCCGCAAAAAGCATACTCGGCATCGTGCTGATGCTTGTCGTATTCTTTTTGCTGGTAAGCATAGTGGGGCAGCGCACGTTCACAAGGGCGCTGCTCGATCAATACTCCGACGGCGCGTTCCGCACGGCGGAGGCGGCGGCGGGCATGCTGGGCGGCGGGGACTTTTCGCGCTTCGCCCAAAGCGGCGGCAAAACCGAAGAATACCTTGCAGCGAACACCCTGCTCGACGAGCTTTGCAATTCCTCCGGGGCGACATTCGTTTACGCCATACTGCCCGACCGCACGGATTATGCGCACATCACGTTCATATTCTCGCTGATGAACCGCGAAAGCAGCTATACCCATTACGATTTCGGCTACGTTCGGGAGACCACCAACGACGAATACCGCGAAAAATACCGCCTGATCTGCGAGGAGGGCTCCCCGAGGGAGCTTGTCGTGCGCGACAAGGGCTATATCGAGACCGACCCCCATATTACGGCCATGGTGCCCGTATCGGGCCCCGGGGGCGAGGTGCAGGCGATACTCTGCGTACAAAGGCAGATGGACGTGCTGACCTCATCGCGCAACTCGTACATACGCGGCATAACGCTTGTGCTTGTGGGGCTTGCCGCCCTTGTTGCCGCGGGCCAATGGCTGTACCTTGACCGCGTGTTCCTGCGCCCGGTCCGCCGCATTACCGACGAGGCGACACGTTTTGCCGCCGAAAACGTGCAGTCCGCCGTCAGGCTCACCGAAACCGTAAAGAACCGCGACGAGATAGGCACGCTTGCCGCCTCGGTCGAGGACATGGAGACCCGCATACAGGCGTACGTCGGCGACATTACCCGCATCACCGCGGAGAAGGAGCGCATAGGCACAGAGCTTGCGCTGGCAACAAAGCTGCAGGCGGCGTTCATTCCCAACACGTTCCCGCCCTTCCCCGACAGAAGCGAGTTTGACGTTTACGCCGTTATGGACCCGGCAAAGGAGGTCGGCGGCGACTTTTACGACTTTTACCTTATCGACGACGACCACCTGTGCCTTGTGATGGCCGATGTTTCCGGCAAAGGGATACCCGCCGCGCTGTTCATGATGGTATCCAAAATAATAATCCAAAGCTGCGCAATGCTCGGCAGGTCCGCCGCCGGGATACTCGAAAAGACCAACGAAGCCATTTGCTCCAACAACAAGGAGAATATGTTCGTCACGGTATGGCTCGGCATACTCGAGATATCGACTGGCAGGCTCACCTGCGCCAATGCGGGGCACGAATACCCCGTGTTCAAGCGCCCCGACGGCGGTTTTGAGCTGTATAAGGACCGTCACGGCTTTGTGATAGGCGGGCTGGCCGAAGCGCGCTACCGCGAGTATGAGATGCAGCTTGAGCCCGGCTCGAAGCTTTTTGTCTACACCGACGGTCTGCCCGAGGCGACCGACGCCTCCGGCGCGATGTTCGGCACGAAGCGTATGCTCAACGCTCTGAATGCAAACGCACAAGCGCGCCCGAAGGAGGTGCTTGCGGGCATGCGTGCGGCGGTGGACGGGTTTGTGAACGACGCCGAACAGTTCGACGACCTGACCATGCTTTGTTTGGAATACAGGGGAGGTGCGAAATGACTCTGTTTGAAAAGGCGCTCTCTTACGCCGTGCAAAAGCATGCGGGAGCCGTGAGAAAGCTTGACTGCGCCCCTTACATACTCCACCCCATGGAGACGGCGCTGATCGTTTCAACGCTGACGCATGACGAGGAAGTGCTTGCGGCGGCGGTGCTGCACGACACGGTGGAAGACACCGATGCGACCCCGGACGAGGTGCGGGAGCTTTTCGGGGAGAGGACGGCAAGCCTTGTTGCATCCGAGACCGAGAACAAGCGTCCCGACCTGCCAAAGTCCCAAAGCTGGCGCATACGCAAAGAGGAATCGCTGAGGGAGCTGGCCGCGGCGGATGACCCCGCCGTCCTGTGCCTGTGGCTGGGCGACAAGCTTTCGAACCTGCGCAGCCTGCAGCGTGCGTACCGCGCGGAGGGGGAGGCCGTTTGGCAGCATTTCAACCAGCGCGACCCCGCGCAGCACGCTTGGTATTACCGCAGCATAGTTAAGCTGCTTTCGCCATTGTCCTACACCGACGCATGGGAGGAGCTGAACGCGCTGACCGAGGAGATATTCCGCGGCGTTGAATCCGAATAATAAAAAGCATTATAAAGCGGCACGGGCATTTGCCCGTGCCGCTTGACTTTTGCCTGTTACTTCCTGAACGCGCCCATTCCGGGATACTTGGATGCGGCGCCGAGCTGCTCCTCTATGCGCAGGAGCTGGTTGTACTTGGCGGCGCGCTCGCTCCTTGCGGGGGCGCCGGTCTTGATCTGGCAGGTGCCGAGGGCCACGGCAAGGTCGGCGATGGTGGTATCCTCTGTCTCGCCGGAGCGGTGGGACACGACGGCGGTGAAGCCCGCGCGGTGCGCCATGGAAACGGCCTCGATGGTCTCGGAAACGGAGCCGATCTGGTTGAGCTTTATAAGGATGGAGTTGGCGTTTTTGCCGGCGATGCCGCGGGAAAGACGCTCGGTATTGGTAACGAACAGGTCGTCGCCGACGAGCTGCACCCTGCCGCCCAGGCGGGCGGTGAGCCTTGCCCAGCCTTCCCAATCCTCCTCGTCAAGGCCGTCCTCGATGGAGGCGATGGGGTACTTCTCAATGAGCTGCTCCCAATGGTCGATAAGCTCATCCGTGGTAAAGTCGCGTCCGCACTTGGGCTGATGGTAGAAGCCCTTGCCCTTTTCGCTCTTCCACTCGGAAGCGGCGGCGTCCATGGCAAGCACAAAATCGCGGCCGGGCTCATAACCGGCCTTTTTGATGGCGGCGATGATGTGATCAAGCGCGTCCTCGTCACCGGCAAGATCGGGGGCAAAGCCGCCCTCGTCGCCGACGGCGGTGGTGTAGCCCTCGGCCTTCAGTATGGACTTCAGGGAGTGATAGACCTCCGCGCACCACCTGAGCGCCTCGGCAAAGTCGGGAGCGCCGACGGGCATAACCATGAACTCCTGAGTGTCAACGGAGTTGGGCGCGTGCGCGCCGCCGTTCAGAATGTTCATCATGGGAACGGGCAGAGTGTTGGCAGCCGCGCCGCCGAGGAAGCGATAAAGGGGCAGGCCGAGCGAGTTGGCTGCCGCCCTTGCGGAAGCGATGGATACGGCGAGTATCGCGTTTGCGCCGAGGTTGGTCTTGCCCTTGGTGCCGTCGGCCTTGAGCATGGCGGCGTCAACGGCGTACACGTCCATGGCGTCAAGGCCCACGACGGCCTCGCGGATGACGGTATTCACGTTATTGACGGCCTTCAAAACGCCCTTGCCAAGGTAACGGGACTTGTCCCCGTCACGAAGCTCCAGAGCCTCGAATTCGCCGGTGGATGCGCCGCTGGGTGCCGCGCCGCGGCCCATGGTGCCGTCGGCAAGATAAACGTCGGCCTCAACGGTGGGGTTGCCGCGGGAGTCAAGGACTTGCCTTGCGCGGACTTCTGTGATGACAGTGTTCTTCATATCGATTTCACCTTTCGTGTTTATTCTTGTTTTCAGGGCTTTTGCCCCGCCGGTCGCCCGGCGCTTTTAATAGTTTATTATAGCACCCGCAGCAAGGTATATGCAAGCATTTTTTATGCGCTCGCAGAGTTTTTCGCAAAAAAGGGGCTGCGTGCGCAGCCCCGGGCAATGCGCGTTTCAGCGGGTCTCCCTGACCAGCCGCTTGAACTCCTCCACCTTTTCGCGGTAGGACTCAAGGCTCATGCGC
This sequence comes from Clostridia bacterium, assembly GCA_017539215.1. Classification (GTDB taxonomy): domain Bacteria; phylum Bacillota; class Clostridia; order Christensenellales; family CAG-138; genus UBA3857. Next base: position 20,680 of record JAFYHI010000019.1, read on the forward strand.
CAGAAGTTCCTGTCCGTCAGGTCGATGCCCGCTATCATGGCGGTGTCCTCAACGTTCATGACGGGAGTGGCGTGCAGCAGCTCGCGGTACTTTTTAACGAAAGACGGCCCCTCCTGCAGGTACTTTGCGTAAAGCCCGCGCGCGAACAGCCCCCCGAACGCGTATGGGAAGTTGTAGAAGCTCAGCCCGGAGGAGTAATAATGCCCCTTGCACAGCCACATATAGGGGTGCATGAACTCGGGATCGAGCCCGTCGCCGTAGGCCTTCCTCTGAGCGTCCAGCATCATGGCGCAGAGCTTGTCCGGGAACATGAACTCGTTTTCGCGGTTTTCGAACACGGCGCTTTCGATGAGGAAACGGGAGTAGATGTCTACGATTATCTGGGTGGTGTCCATAAGCTGGCTTTCGATGAGGGCCAGCTTTTCACGCGGGTCTGCCGCGGCGGCTATCGCGGCGTCCATAACGACGTGCTCGTTGAAGGTGGAGGCGGTCTCCGCCACGGGCATGGAGTAGTCGTTGTTGAGGGGGCGGTGATCCTCTATGTTGAGGTTGTGGAACGCGTGGCCCAGCTCGTGTGCAAGGGTGACTATGTCGCTGAACGAGCCGTCGAAGTTGGTCAGCACGCGGCTCTGATGATAGGGCTTGAGCCCTGCGCAGAACGCGCCGCCCACCTTTCCCTCACGCGGGTAAAAATCTATCCAGCTCTCGCTGAAGGCGCGGGCGACCATGTCGTGCAGGTCGGTATCGAAGCCCGCAAATATGTTCAGCAGATAATCCCTTGCCTCCTCAACGGTATAGGTCTTGTCCGACGAGCCCATGGGCGCGAACATATCGTACCAGGGCATACCGTTCTTATGCCCCAGCGCCTCCGCCTTTACCCTGAGGTATTCGCGGAACATGGGCATATATTCGTCCATGGCGGAAAGCAGCGCGTCAAGCGTTTCGCGCTTCATATGAGCGTTGCCAAGCGCCTTTGCAAGCGGAGAATCGTACCCGCGCAGCTTCGCCTCGTTTATGACCTGCAGCTTTATGTTGTTGAGCGCCGCCGCGACGGGCTCCTTTATCTTATCGTAGCAGGCAAGCTCCGCCTCATACGCTTCGCGGCGAACGGCGGGGTCCGGGTCGTACGCCTTGTTGCGGATAGCCGAAAGGGTCAGCTTTTCGCCGCGGAAGTCGGCCGTCAGCGTGGATGTGAGCGAGCTTTGCAGGTCGCTCCACGCGCTGCCGCCGGAGATGTCGTAAAGAGCCATTATGTGCTCCGCCTCCTCCGAGAGCAGGTGGCGGCTGTCCTCCTTTATGCAGCGGAGCATATAGCCGTAATCGGTCAGCTTTTCGTCGGAGGCGATGACGGCCTCAAGGTCGTCCACGGAGGCGACGAATTTGTTGAACGCAGTACGCGCCTTGGTGGTCTCGCTCATACGGGCCATAAGGCGGCCCATGTAAGCCGCGGCCTTCTCATCCTGAGTGTTGGTGGCCTGGTTCAGGCTGCAGAACGAGAACAGCTTAAAAAACAGCTCCTCCTGCCGCTCGTATATACCCAGTATTTTTAATATGGTTTCCTTAGCGGGCGCGTTGCCCAAATGCGCCGCCGCCTCGTTAAGCTCGGCCGTCACGGTCTCCGCCGCCTTAAGGTCGTCCGCAAACTCAGGCGCATCGTACCCCTTGTAAAGCACATCCAATGACCATTCGCTGTTCATTCAGTCCTCTTTCCCCCGCAAAAGCGGGATTTTTTACTTGTATATTGTATCACGGACGGTGAAGATTGTCAAAGGCCGCCTCACGCCATAAGCGGCGGCACGGGGCCCTCGGCCTCCATGCGCTCCAGAAGGGAGTTTACCGCGGCGGCGCAGGCCGTGCGAAGCCTTCCCTCGTCCACCGTCACAAGTCTGCCCGCCCGCATTATAATGCGTCCGTCGACCATGACCGTCTCACAGGAGCGGCCGGAAAGGCCGAAAAGTATGTGATTTATTGCGTTTTCCGGGCCGATGGGCGTAAACGGTCTGTACCCGAAAACGGCGACGTCGGCGGGAGCGCCGGGCTTTATGCGCCCTATGCCGGGGCCAAAGAACCGCTCCGCAAGGCGCACGTTGCCCGAAAAGAGCATTTCAGCCGCCTCGTCGGCGCCGTGGCCGGGCATGCCCGCCTCGTGGCTGCGAATGAGGGTATAGCTCCTTGCGGACTCTATCATATCCCCCGTGAAGCCGTCGGTGCCGAGGCAGACGGTAATGCCGGCCTCCATAAAGCGGGGCACGGGCGCAAAGCCCACGCCGTTTGACATATTGGACTGCGGCGCGTTTACGATGAACGCCCCGCTTTCGGCGATGAGCGCGATCTCCTTTTCGGTGACGTGCACGCAATGGCAAAGCAGCGTGTCCGGCCCGAGCACGCCCAGGTCGAGGAGCCTTTGCGCCGGAGAGACCCCCGACGTGCGGGCGCAGTAGCAGCGGTCGTCCTCTCCCTCCGAAAGGTGCAGATGAAAGCCCATGCCCTCCGGCCTCCGGGCGACGCATTTGCGCAAGGTGGCGTCCGTAAGCGTAAACGGCGCGTGCAGGCCGAACATGGCGCAAAGCCTGCCATGACCGTTCCTTTTGCAGTAATCCCAAAACTCGACGTTCTCGCGAATCTGGCTCTCCGCGCAGGTAAAACCGCCCCTGTCGCTGACCTCGCAGGCAAGGCAGGTCCTTACGCCCACGTCCGCCGCAGCGGCGGCTATCGCGCCGAGCGTGCCGGCGGGGTCGGCGCAGGCGTGGTGGTCGAACAGCGTCGTTACGCCGCAGCGGACGGAATCGATTATCGCGGCGTACGCGGCGCTAACGCAGTCGGTAAATGAAAGGCGCCTGTCCAGGCGCCACGCGCGCCCGGCAAGCGCCTCATAAAGCGAATCGGGCGCAAAGCCTTTGAGCTTTACGCCGCGAAGAAGCGAGCTGTAAAAATGTGTGTGGGCGTTGATGAGCCCGGGCATTATAAGCCCTCCCTTGGCGTCGATGAACTCCGCCCCCGGGAAGGCCCGCTTAAGCTCCGCCGTTTTGCCGGCGGCGACTATGCGCCCGTCCTCCGCCGCCACCGCTCCGTTTGCCGCAAAAGGCATTTCGGGATCGTTGGTAAAAAGCGCACCGCCGCCTATAAGTATCATTTGCCGCCTCCGCTTTCCCCGCCTTTAAGGTATTCAAGTATCTCCGCCGCGTTGGTATCGGGCTTGACCTTGGGCATTACGCGCTCGATATTGCCCTCGGGGTCTATTATGAACGTGGTGCGCACCACGCCGAAGCTTACCTTGCCGTAATTCTTTTTCTCCTGCCACACGCCGTAGGCCTCTATCGCCTGTCTTTCGGGGTCGGAGAGTATCAGAAACGGCAGCGAATACTTTTCGGCAAAGCGCCTGTGCGAGGCCGCCGAATCGCGGCTGACGCCTATCACCTGCACGCCGAGCCTTTCAAACTCCGCGTACGCCCCCGCGAAAGCGCACGCCTGCCGCGTGCATCCGGGCGTATTGTCCTTGGGATAAAAATAGAGCACCACGCGCCTGCCCGCAAACTCCGCCAGGCTGTGCATAGTCCCCTCACCGTCCTCCAGCAAAAAATCCGGAGCCTTCGATCCTGCCTCCAACATATTCCCTCCTTACGGGCGGAGCTTGCCGGCGCTGTCGTCCTCGAACTTAAGCTCAGGCATCCGCTCCTTTATTTTATTAAAGAACTGCTGTACGTTTTCGGCGCTGAGCGCGTCCGACAGCACCCCGTACACCCCCGAAAGCGCGTCGTTCAGACGGCGCTTCTGCTCGGGAGTCAGCCTTTCGAAATACTCCTCCGAGGCAAGCAGGGTCTCCATCGTCTGCTGCTCGCGCATCACGTCCGCGCCCTCGTCATCCGTCACGGTCACGTCGTAGCGGCCCGCCGCCTCGCGGATCCGCCGCTCCATACCCTTCCAGTCCACCGCGCGCAGCCGTCCCTCGAATTCCTCGTAAAGCTCCACAAGCGCAAGCGGCGCGTCCGGCATGCTCTCGAATTCCGCAAGCTCGGGTATCTGCTCGCGCGCCAGCGCGTAATCCATACCCTCCGGAGCCGCCCCGTTCGCGTCCGGCCCGTCCGTCATCTCCATCATCCTGCTTATCACGACCCGCCCCAGCGCCTTGGTCTGCTCCGAGGCGTGCGGACGGGTGCAGGCGGCGGTAAGGCAAAGGAAAACGAGCGCAAGGAGGAGGGAAAGGAGGCGGAGGGTACGCCCCGCTAAAGTCAGATTGTTGCCCCGCACGCGTATCATTTCTTGCGCGCCTCAAGCTCATCGGCCATGCGTTCGTCATCAGCGGCTTTTTCGGTATCGCCGAGGGAACGGTATGCCTCCGCCCTTCCGCGAAAAGCGTCGATGTATTCAGGGTCGATCCCGAGCGCCGCGGTATAATCATCAGCCGCCTTGCCGTATTCCTTGTTGTTGAAGTACGCGCGGCCGCGGTAAACTAAGCCCAACACACGGTTTTCGGTATCGTTTGCGGGAAGAAGCTCCAAGCATTTATCCAAAGCTTTCACGGCTTCTTCGTGATTGCCAAGGCAGTCGTACGCTATGCCCTTGTTGCAGTATGCGTCAGGATCGAGCGGGTCAAGGCGTATTGCCTGTTCAGCGTCCACTATAGCGTTTTCGTAGTCGCCTATGTGATAGTAAACGAAGCTTCGGTTAACATATGCAGTAACGTTATGCGGGTCGATTCTTATTGCATCGGTATTATCTTCGATTGCACGGTCATATTCCTGCAAATCATCGTAAATATAGCCGCGGTCGATATACGCTTCCGTGTAATTTGGATTGATTTCTATCGCCCTGCTGTATTCCGCCAGGGCTTCCCCGAAATCGTCGCAATAATACGCCCTATGGCCCCGGCGCAGATGATCGCCCGCCGTCAGTTCCTTCTTTTCCTCTCGCTTGTCCTCTTCCTTCTTCTCCGCTTCGGTCAGCTTGGCGATCGCCTCGTCGTGCCCGGCCTTCTCCTCCTTGCGGCGCTTCTCCCATTCCGTCCACTGCCTGTCGTACTCTTCTCCGCGTTCCTCTGCGCTCTTCTTCAGCAGCTCTATCGTCTTGGTGGGGATGAGCGATTCGCCGAGGAATTTTTCGCCTGTCACCAGCATCGCGTCGTCGAACCCGTTTATCTCCACAAAACAGCCGTCCTTCGCCGCGACGAGCTTCTCTATCCTTTCCTCCGGCTTCTCGCCCTTCATAAGGCACCAGTAAAGGCCATGCCTGAGCCGCGTGCTTTTTTCCTCAAGGAAGGACATCAGACTTCTGTCGCCTCCCGCGTAGCCTATCACGATGGGGGTATACTGCATGAATATCTCCCCGAGCGCTTCCTTCCAGCCCTCGCTCAGCTCGCTCGTGGATTCCTTCTCATTAAGGGGCCCGTAGAAAAGCCCGCGGTGCACCTTCGCTACGACCGGCCGCTGCTTTTTTGAAAGATCGATAAAATCCGCCAGCGATTCGTGCGCCACGACGAGGGGGCGTTCGTCGGTGAATATGAAGAGCGCGTCTTCTGTCAAACTGTCGAAATTAGTGGTGATGATAATATCTATCCCGTTATCCTCCGCGAGCAGGCGGGCAAGCGGATGGTAGCCCACGCTAGGCTTGGCCTTTTCCATGAGCTGTTCAAGGTATTTGTAGCCGTTGCGCCTTTCGGGGTAAAAGCGGAGCTTGTAGATATCGAAATAATATTCGCTGGGGATATAGCCGCCGGGTTTTTTCGAATCCTCCCACGCGGCTTTGAGTTTTTCAAACGGGGTCTCTATTATGTTCTCCGCATACAGCATGTTTGCGACGCGCTCCGTATCCGCCGGATCCTTCGCAGGAGACTTACCATCAGAAGCTAAACCCATTAGGCAATCCATCCAGCGTTTTTCGAGCGTTCTGCCCATGGGGATACCGGAAGTAACCGAAGCCCCCGAACCAAGAATGAAGCAGAACCTCTGCCCATTCGCAGTCGATTCCTTCAGCAGGTTCGCAAGCTGACCTATTGATATCTGATAAACACGTCTATTCTCTTTCATCATTGTTCCTCCGCAATTCCTCTGTTTGCTTTTTTCTGACCTTGTTTTCGACACTATGCTTTTCGTCTTTCTTAGTTGCTTGTTTTCTTTTTGTTTCTTATCTCATCTATCATATGCTCATCGTCAAGGGCAGCTGTATTGTTCCCTTGCGACCTATATAGTTTTGCTCTTTCAATATAAGCATCTTCATAATTTTGATCCAGCGCTATTGCTGCAGTGTATTCTTTTAATGCATTTTCAAGGTCCTTTGTTTTTTGATACAGCGTTCCAAGATTCATATGAGGAACTGCAAATCGGGGGTCTTTATTAACTGCCTCTGTAAAATCATTTTTTGCCTTATTATACTTCCCATCACATAGATAAGCGTATCCACGTGCATTATATCCATCCGCATCATAGCGTCTTTGATTGATGAATTTACTGAAATCTTCTATTGCGCTAGTGTAATTGCCCAGTTTCGCAAAGCACATTCCACGGCTATAATAAGCTTTTGAATAATTCGGTTTCAACTCTATTGCCTTATCAAAATCTTTTATTGCTTCTTCATCTTTTCCCTGTTTAGCATAAGCATTTCCACGAGAATAATAGTACCCTTCATAATAAGGAAACTCCCGTATGCACTTATTATACTTCTCTATTGCGTCATCACACTTGCCCTCATCAAATGCTCGATCACCACGGATGTAGTAATCTAAAACCGTGAGCTCGCCTTTTTTCTCACGTTCCTCCTCGTCTTTCTTTTCTGCTTCAGTCAGTCTTTCGAGAGCGCGATCTCGCTCCGCTCCACATTCATTTCCGCGTCTTTTCCACTCTGCCCATTGTTTATAGTAGTCTTCAAATCTTTCCCTTGCATTATTCTCTAGCAGCCTTCCTGTCTTCGTTGGGATGATGGAATCCCCAAGGAACGCCTCTCCTATAGTCAACATTGCATCATCGAAACCGCTTATCTCAAAAAACATTCCTCTCTTGGAAGCAACGAGTTCCTCAACTTTCTCTGCCGGTTCTTCTCCCTTCATCAAGCACCAATAAATAGCTTTCATTCGAGTATCTTTCTCATTAAGAAATGACATCAAGCTCTTATCGCCCCCGGCATAACCAATGACAATAGGGATATATCGTTTGAAAAGATCTCTAAGCACTGCTTTCCATCCTTCGCTTAGTTCGCTTGTAGATTCTTTGTCGTTCATTGGTTCATAGAACAGTCCTCGATGAACCTTGGCAACTATTGGTCGCTGTTGTCTATCAGGATCCAAGTGTTTAGCTAAAGATTCATGTGCAACAACAAGGGGCCTCTTTTCAGTGAACATAAAGAGCGCGTCTTCGGTCAAACTGTCGAAATTGGTGGTAATTACTACATCAATGCCATTATCCTCGGCAAGCAAGCGCGCAAGCGGATGGTATCCTACGCTCGGTTTTGCCTTTTCCATAAGCTGTGAAAGGTATGCATAGCCGTTATTCATATCCGGATAAAAGCGAAGTTTATAGATATCAAAATAGTATTTGCTGGGGATATGGTTACCGAGCTCCTTTGAGGCCCTCCATGCTTTTTCTAATTCTTCAAACGTAGTATCGATTTTCCCATCGGAAAAGAGTGTATCTGCATCATTTTTTGTGTCTTTAGGATCTCTGGCATCTGAATTGCCATCAGATGATTCACCCATAAGACAATCCAGCCAGCGTTTCTCAAGCGTTCGTCCCATTGGTATCCCTGATGTTACAGATGCACCCGAACCTAAAATGAAGCAGAACTTATTTTTATTTGCCGTAGATTCTTTTAGTATGCTAACGAGCTTACTTATTGAATACTTATGTACCATCTGCGCACCCCCGTTCCCCGAAATTATACCATCTTCGCCCTTTTTTGTCAACGGAGCGGGGCCTTTCGGCCCCGCTCCGTACACTAAACCTGTTATTCTGCTTTCGGGCCCTTACCCCCGCGCCTTCTCCATCTCCCTCTCATCCGTCAGGGGGCAGAAATAGCGGAACTTCTTTTTGAACCGGCCGAACCGCACGGAGTGCGCGGGGCAGCGGTGGTAGCAGGCGAGGCAGGCGATGCATTTATCCCCGTGAACGGGGCCGTTTTCGCCCATGGTGATATTGCCCGCGGGGCAGATGCGGGCGCATTTGCCGCAGCGGGTGCAGGAGTCGTCCGTATGCAGGCGGGCGCCCATCTTCTGCCACGCCTCGCGCATTTGGGGCGTGTCGGCGCGGCCTCCCTTTTTGCGGCGGGGCGGCGTGGGCGTACCCTCCCGTATGGCGGATATAATGGCGTCGAGCTTTTCCGGCGCCTTTTTGCAGACCTTTTTGACGTGAGAACGGGGCACGTTCATGAACACGGTGAAGGTCTCGACCATTTTCAGCGTGAACACGCCGCGGCATTCAAGCCCAGCCGCGGTCACGGCGTCGAAAGCCGCGCGGTCGGCGCCCATCACCGCGCCGCCGTACGTCAGCACCACCCAGACGGGAGCCTCGGTTTTAAGCTCTGCTATAAAGTCCGCCGTGGGCACGGGCAGCCCCAGCGCGTATATGGGAGAAACGATTATGACCCGCGAGGCGTCGGATACCGGCTCCGCGCCCGTTATAGGCAGAAGCCTGCCCCGAAGCGCCTCCGCAATGCGGCCCGCTGCCCAGAACGAGTTGCCCGTTGCCGAAAAAAAGAATACGTCCGTGTTCATAAAGCTCCTTTCCGCTGTGTAAAAAAGTGTCAGACCGGGTTGCCCACGGGTATCTGCCTGCGTACGGAGAGCGCCTCTTCGGGGTCGAACTCGACCGTAAGCACTTCCTCCCCCGCCCCTGCGCGGGCGATCACGCGCCCCCACGGGGACACGGCTATGGAGTTGCCGTACGAAACGTACGGGCCGCGCTCGTCCCTTGCGGGAGCGCAGCCGAAAGTGAACGCCTGCAGATCGACGGCGCGGGCGCGGAACAGCAGCTCCCAATGAAGCGGGCCGGTGGTCATATTGAACGCGGCGGGCACGAAGAGCGCGTTAACGCCGCGCATTTTGCAGATAAACTCGGGAAAGCGCACGTCAAAGCAGACGCATACGCCGGACTTGCCCGCAGGGCCCGAAAACACGGTGGGGCCGGATCCTGCGGTGAACGTGTCGGATTCGCGGAAGCGCTGCCCGCCCCGAACGTCTATGTCAAAAAGATGCGCCTTGCGGTGACGGGCAAGTATGCCGCCCGCGTCCGTCACAAGGCAGGTGTTATAAATGCGTCCGCCGTCGGACTCGGGGAAGCTCCCCCCTATCACGACCGCGCCCGTCTCCCGCGCAAAGTCCAAAAGCGTCTGAGTCACGGGGCCTCCCACGGGCTCCGCATTGCGCCCGAACGACTCTGTGCTGTACGGGCAGCAGAACATCTCGGGCAGCATTATGATATCGGCGCCTGCGGCGCTTTTCACAAGCTCCCCGGCGTGCCGCAGGCTGACGGCCTTGTCGGGCGCAACGCTCATCTGTATCAAAGAAACCTTCACTTTACCGTCCTTTCGGAAACCGCATATTCAGTCTTCCCTCATATAAACGTACGCGCGGCCCTCGCGCCGCCGCGACAGCGCCCCCACGGCCAGCATCACGGCGCACATTGCAGAGGCCGTCCTTTCGGGCAGCTTCTGCGCCCGCGCAAGCTCCTTTACCGTAAAGCCGTCCGGCAAGCCCTCCGGCAGCAGGGCGAGGTGGTCCGCCTTTTGCGAGAGAGGATATTCCTCCGCAAGGCGCACGGGGACCAGCTCGTATTTTAACGGACGGGGTCCGCGCCTGCCGACAGCGCCGTTTGCAATGCGGTATTCCTCGGCGTCGAGCACCGGCACCGTCACGGTCAGAAGCGGGTTTTTAAGCTCCTCCCGAATGTGGACGAGACCCGAAAAAGCGTCCTCCACCCTGCCCTTTTTGGGCGAAAGCCGCGGCCGCGTCAGCTCGCCTGTCGCGGGATCGAGATAGATAAGGCTCCTTCGGCGAACTATTGGATGCACCACGGTGACGGGGATCCCCCCATACGCGGCAAGCTTGCGGCGTAGCGCAAAGAGGCCGCCCGTCTGTATCTCCGTAATGCCGCGCTCGTTCAGAATATCCGCAACAAAGCCGTTGACGGGCTGCTCATGCCTGCCCTCGTCAGGTTCGTAATAGTACTTCAATGCGGAATGCAGGGACTTTTCTCCCAGCATCCCTATGCCGCCACCCTCCGCTTTTCGCAGGAGAGCCCTTGCGCAGGCGGCCTCAAATCGCGTTTCGTCAACCATAATGCCTCCGCGTTTTGTATATTGTACCACTTGGAGCCGCGCGTTTCAAGGCGTAGGACAGTATAAAAAAACTGTGGACAAAAGGCATATCCTTCTGCTATAATATATTTGTTGAAACGTGTCCGCCCCAAACGCGGGCAAAACGATATCGGCGCATTCGCCGGGAAAGGCTGCCTTTTTGGGCATGGTGATAGTATGAACAATTTCTGTATGATCTGCGGAGCAAGGCTCTCTCCCGGGGCCAAGTTCTGTAAAAACTGCGGCACGCCCACGCTTTCCGTTGGCGTTCAAAACGCTCCGGACGGCGGCTTTTGCAAATACTGCGGAGCCCCCGTTGCCGCAAACGACCGTTTCTGCAAGACCTGCGGCAGGCCCAATCCCGTGCCCGTGAAAGCGCCCGAAGCCGCGCCGGAGCCCGCTCCCGAAAAGCTCGCGCCCGTCTGCGCCAACTGCGGCGCGCAGCTTAACGAGAAACACCGCTTCTGCCCCGTCTGCGGAGCGCCTGCCGTGCCCGAAAAGCGCATCTGCCCCTCCTGCGGGGCCGAGCTTGAAGCAAAGCACCGCTTCTGCCCCATCTGCGGAGCGCTTGCCGCCGCCCCCGCCGCAGTATCCGCCGCCGCCAAAGAGGTAAAGTCAGAGGCGGAAGAAAAGGCCGAAGCCGCCAAAGAAGTAAAGACCGAGGTCGAGAAAAAAGCCGAGGCCGCTGTTGAGGAAGTCAAGGCAGCGACGGAAGAAAAGGCCGATGCCGCCGCCGGGGAAATAAAGACCGGGATCGAAGAAAAGGTCAAGGCCGCTGTTGAAGAAGTCAAGGCAGCGGCGGAGGAAAAGGCCGAAGCCGCCGCCGGGGAAATAAAGACCGGGATCGAGGAAAAGGTCGAGGCTGCCGAAAAAATGAAGGCAGAGGCCGAAGCCGAAACGCCCGACGTCACCGGGGACGAAGGCCCCTGCTTTATGGGCGATGTTGCGATAGAGTGCGATCCCGTAAGCGAAGCTCCCGACGACGGGCCTGCGGAGCCTGCCATCATCGAGGACGAAGACCCCGGCCTTATGGGTAAGGTCGCCGCGATCGTACCGGAACCCATGCCGGAACCCGAGCCTGTGCCCGAACCCGTACCGGAGCCCGTGCCCATGCCCGAGCCCGTGCCCGAACCCGAACCCATGCCCGAACCCGTACCGGAGCCCATGCCCATGCCCGAGCCCGTGCCCGTGCCCGAGCCCATGTCGGAACCCGAGCCCGTGCCCGAAGCCGCGCCCGTGTCCGAACCCGAGCCCATGCCGGGACCCGAGCCCATGCCGGAACCCGAGCCCATGCCCGAGCCCGAAGCCGTCTGCCGCGTCTGCGGTGCGGCGCTGGCCGGAAGCAAAAAGTTCTGTTCCAACTGCGGCGCTCCCGCCGTACCCGCGCCCGAGGCGGCAAAGCCCGAAGCTCCCGTGAAGGCTCCCGAAGCGCCGCAGCCCGACGACGCACCCAAGGCGTTCTGCCGCAAATGCGGGGCTGCGCTGACGGGAACAAAGAAATTCTGCCCCAAGTGCGGCGCTCCCGCGGCTCCCGCGCCCGAGGCGGCAAAGCCCGAAGCTCCCGCGAAGGGTCCCGAAGCACCTGAAGCGCCAAAGCAGGAAGCCGACGCGCCCAAGGCGTTCTGCCGCAAATGCGGAGCCGCGCTGACGGGAACAAAGAAATTCTGCCCCAAGTGCGGCACTCCCGCCGTACCCGCGCCCGAGGCGGCAAAGCCCGACGCTCCCGTGAAGGCTCCCGACGCGCCGCAGCCCGACGACGCGCCCAAGGCGTTCTGCCGCAAATGCGGGGCCGCGCTGACGGGAACAAAGAAATTCTGCCCCAAGTGCGGCACGCCCGCAGCTCCCGCGCCCGAGGCGATAAAGCCCGAAGCGCCTGCAAGCGCCCCCGAGGCGGCGAAGCCCGAGGCGAGCGCCGAAGCCCCCAAGGCATTCTGCCGCAAGTGCGGCGCCGAGCTCACCGGAAACAAAAACTTCTGCCCCAAGTGCGGCACTCCCGTGAACACGCCCCACCTGTAAGCGGCGAGGCCGGAATAAGGCCTGTATGATCCAAGAGCCCCGGGCAAACCGCTCGGGGCTCTGTTCTATAAAGCTTTTACGCCGCCGCTCTGCGCGACTTTGCGGTAAGCAGCCTTGCGGCGGTAAAAACGAGCCACGCGCAAAGCGTGAAGCCCAGCAGGTAGACCGCAAGGAATACGGGCCACGGCGTATTCTCCCATACGACGGAGAGCAGGGGCAGGGTCGACGGGAACTTGGGCGATATGAAGAACATATTAAAGGTCTCGTCGGTAAAGCGCGGCACGACCATATCGAGCGCGAGCGCGGTGCAGACGAGCGCAAGGAACACCGGCACGCCCGCGGCAAAAAAGCGCCCGTTAAGCGATCGCCTGTGCCGCGCGATGAAAAACGCGCCGAGGGCCATCTGCGAGCCGTGCCAGAACATGGTTTGAATGTTTATGCCGATGGTGCCGACAAACACCGTTGAAGGGTAGAACATGACCGCCGTGCCCGCAAAGAACGAGTAAAACGCCAAAAACGCCACCGCGCCGCGCCGCAGACCGCTGCCCTCCCGCGAGAGGAACACGAGCGGCAGTATGTAAAGCGGGCATGAACACAGCTGGAACGGAAACGCGTACCATTGATAATCCCAATAGGGCGCGCCGCCGTTGTAGTTAAAAGAAAAATTGATCTGCTTATAGGTCTCGAAAAGCACGAACAGCACCCACCAAACGGCGCAGATACTGCGAAAGCTCCTGTCTTTGACGTCCTTTGCCGCAACGCAAAGAAACACCGCCAAAGCAAGAGCCGCCGCAAACGAACATAAATGAAAAACGCCGTAGGGGACGGGGACCGTCATTTGCCCGTCGAGAAAATCGAGTATCTCTGCCATAAGCCGCACGAAGCCGTGCGCTCCTTCCGATTTGTAGGGTTAGATTATATCCTCACGCGCCTCCTCTGTCAATATAATTGAACGAAAACCCGGCTAAAGGTTGACAGTTTTGGTTTCGGGCGTTAGAATACCGCGTGTTTGAAAAAAATGAACAGGAGCCCTGTTTATGCACAGAAAAGTTTTGCGTATTGTTCGGGTGGCGGTGACGGCCGCCCTGCTTGCGGTATGCTCTTGGGTAAGCCTGCCCTTCCCCGTGCCCATAACCCTGCAGACATTCGGCGTGTTTCTGGCGCTGACGGCCTGCGGCGGGCTTGAGGGCACGCTCGGGCTTTTGGTCTATATTGCGCTGGGCGCGGTGGGTCTGCCTGTGTTCGCGGGATTCTCCGGCGGCGTTTCCGCGCTTTTCGGCCCCACGGGCGGGTATATTTTCGGGTTTCTTTTGACGGGCGGAACAAAACTCCTTTTCGAAAAGCTTTTCGGCAGGATCCGCCTTGAACTGCCCGCGCTTGCCTTGGGACTGCTGCTCTGCTACGCCTGCGGCACGGCGTGGTTTATGTTCGTTATGAATTCGCGCGGCGGAGCCTACACGGCGGGGTCAGCCCTTATGACCTGCGTCGTGCCCTTCATACTGCCCGACGCCGCCAAGCTCGCCCTCGGGTTCACCGTCGGACGCAGGCTCAGGCCCGTTATCGGCGGACAAACCTGATCCCGCCCCTCTTTTGAGCAGCGCCAGCGCCGCGGCAAGCGAAATGCCGTCGACCATCGGCTGCACCCACATAAGGCCGTAAAGCGGCGCGGCAAGGTCCATCAAATACAGGAGCGGCAGATCGAGCAGACCCTTGCGCAGCACCGAGCAAACGAGCGCCGCACGGCTGCGTCCCTCGGCCTGAAACCTTATAATGACAGGATAACATACGCTCATCAGCGGCATGGCCGTCACCATGCGCCGCAGGAACGCGGCGGCAAGCGCGACGGTTTTTTCATCGCCTATGAAAAGGGCCGCAAGCCGGGGCGCAAACGCCTCGTAGCAGACGAGGCACAGAAGCGAGAACCCAAACGAAAGCGCCGTGCCGAACCTGAAGCAATCCCGTGCGCGGCGTGCGCTGCCCTTTGCGTGGTTAAAAGCCAGAAGCGGCAGGAGCCCCGTTGAAACGCCTATCGAAAAATACAGCGGGAGCTGATCGAGCTTTTTGACGATGCCCAGCGCAGCCACGGCCTCGGTGCCGTACCCGGATACGAAGTGCGCCTGAGCCGCGACCGCCACCACGGTAAGCAGGTACTGCGCTGCAGAGGGAAAGCCCGTTTTTAACACGTCGCCCGAAACGGCGCGTACGTCCTCATGGCGGGGAAGCGCCGTCTTTACGACCGTTTCGCGTCGGTTTTTGCAGTAAACGGCTATGAAAACTCCGAGCGCCGCCGCGTTTGAAACCGCCGTCGCAAGCCCCGCGCCGGCCGCGCCGAGCCCCAAAAAGCGCGGCAGTATGAAAAACGGGTCGAGCAGGATATTAAGCAGGCCTCCCGCCGACAGCCCGAGCGAGGCCGCAAGCGCCCGTCCCTCGGCGCGGAAGAGGTTTGCGAACACGTTTGAAAGCACCGTGAATACGCCGCCCAGGAGTATGGCGTTTTTTGCGTACTCCACACAGAGAGGAAGGGTCTGCTCCTTTGCGCCCAAAAGGGTGAGCGCCGGGCGAAGCAGCGCCGCAAGAAGCCCCGTGAACAAAAGCGAAAACAAAAGCCCCGCCCACAGCGAAACGGAAGTGACGGCGGAGGCTTTTTTTCTGCTGCCCGCGCCCAGCGCCCTTGCCGCCGCAGCCGCGCCGCCCACGCCCACAAGGTTTGAGATGGCGGTGAGCATTATGAAAGCGGGATAGCACACGGTGACGGAGGCCGTCTGTTTGGGGTCGTTCAAAAGCCCTACGAAATAGGTATCCGCAAGGCCGTACACAAGTGCTGTGAGCTGGCTTGCCACGGCGGGGGCCGCCTGACGAAGCACGGCTTTTTTGAAGGGCTCGCTTTCAAAAACGCGGAGCCTTTCCTCTGGGGTCACTTTTTTCGCCTCCCGCGCGTATGATAGCATCTTCCGGGCGGTAAAGCAACCTCATTTCACGGGGCGGGCGGCGGAGCCGCCCGCCCCGCAGCCTCTCAGCAGCCGCAGCTGCTTCCGCCGCAGCCGCAGGAGCCGTTGTCACAGCCGTTGCCGAATGCGCCGAGAAGCGCCAGAATGATGATCCACCATGCGCTGCTGTTGGAGCTGCCGAAGCCCTCGAAGCGGTCATTGCCGCAGCCGCAGCCGTTGTTGCCGAACAGGAGCAGCAGGATGATGATCCACCAGGGGTCGTTGCCGAAATTGCCGTTGCACATATTTATGTTCCTCCATGGGATTTGATGCGTACGCGCCCGAAGGGGCCTCCGCTCGGGATATAATACGCTTTGGGCTGCAAAAGGGTGAATGCGTTTTTTTGTGCGCCGTAAACCCTCGAATCGGCTTGAAATCGCCCTCATAGTATGGTAGTATAAAGAAGAGGTATAATGAGCTTTTATTTTCGGAGGAGCTATGGAAATACTGATCGAAATACTCAGAAGCATAGTGTTGGGGCTTGTCCAGGGTCTGGGCGAGTTTTTGCCCATTTCGTCAAGCGGTCACCTTATGCTGGCGCAGAGGCTCCTTGGCGTGACTGAGGGCGGTCAGCTCAATACGGTGCTTTTGCACGTTGCAACGCTTGCCGCGGTATGCGTGGTGTACCGCAGGCAGCTTTGGGAGCTTATTCGCCATCCCATCCAATGGAAAACGCTGTGGCTCATCGTCGCCACCGCCGTGACGGTCGTGGTATGGGTTGGCATGAAAAAGGTCTTTGACCTTGACGAGGCGGCCGAGTGGCGCATACTGGGCTTTTGCTTTATAGGCACCGCGCTGCTTTTGACCGCGGCGGAGCTTGCCAAGGGCGCCGTGCGCCGCATATATACCTGCGACACGATGAAGTGGTATCACCCCGTTATAATCGGCGCGCTGCAGGGCATTGCCGTACTGCCCGGCGTTTCGCGCTCCGGTGCGACCATAACCGGCGCGCTTGCCTGCGGGATCAAAAAAAAGCAGGCGGCGGAGTTCTCGTTCCTGCTCTCCGTGCCCGCCATACTCGGCGGCGCGGTGCTTGAGCTGCCCGACCTTGTCAAAAACGGCACGGGCGACGTCACCTGGTACGGCACGGCGATAGCCATGCTCACAGCCGGCGTCTCCGGCTATATCGCAATACGGTTCATGCTGCGGATAATCACCAAGAAGCGCTTCGGCGGGTTTATAATCTACACGCTCGCGTTGGGCATATTCGTACTGCTGAACCAATACGTACTGCATCTGTTCTGAATCGACGGAAAGGCCTCACATGGAAACCAAGGATACGCGCAGGCGCGGATATCACCCCTTTAATCCGTATAACAAGAATTTCGATCCTCTGCACGACGCGATAACCCTGCTTATTATCGCCGGGGTCTGCTTTATGCAATGCTGCGTGCTTTCGTACTTTTACGTACCGTTCCACTTTCTGTCGGGCGGCGTGACCGGCCTTTCGCTGCTGTTCAACTACATTTGGGGAATACCCCGCTTTGTTGTGCTGCTCGGGCTGAACATACCCATAGCCATTTACGGCATAAAGCAACAGGGCTGGAAGTTCACCCTGTTCAGCCTGTTTGCGACGCTCTGCTACTCGCTCATGTTCGAGCTTCCCCTGATGGACAAGATTACCGCCGCCTCCAACCTGGGCGACAATGCGCTGCTGTCTGCGATAGTCGGCTCTGCAATAGTCGGCGTGACGAACGCCTTCGTGGTAAAGCGCGGCGCGACCGTCGGCGGCATAGACGTTATAACCGTGGTGCTTTCGCACAAGCTGTCCATACCCGCGGGCTCGTTCAACATAGTGTTCAACATAATCATAATGAGCTTCCTCATACCCTCCTACGGCATTGAGGTCGCGCTTATGAGTATGGTTTCGATGTTCATCACCAACACGGCGTACAATTTTGCCCTGCGCGGGGTCAACCACAACATGACCGTGTTCATAATAAGCGAGCAGTGGGACGAGATTGCCCCCCAGATAATGCAGGAGATGCGCCGGGGCGTAACCTACATACACGCAGAGGGCGCGTACACGGGCCAGCCGCGAACGCTCGTCTACTGCATAGTCAAGACCACGGAGCTTGCAAAGCTCAAAAAGATAGTCAAGGACCACGACCCGAAGGCGCTGTTCTCCATTATCGAGACGCAGGACGTCGTCGGCCGCGGCTTCGGCGCGATAAACTAAGCATCTTTTAAAAGGAGACACGATATGAACAGGACCGTTGACAGCATCATCGAACGCGACCGCGAAAAGCTGATCGCCTCTCTGCAGGAGAACATACGCATCCCCAGCACCGAGGGCTTGCCCGAGGAAGGTATGCCCTTTGGCAAAAACGTTTCCGACGCACTGCACCACGCGCTTGACACCGCCGCGGCGCTCGGCCTGAAAACGCAGGATATGGAAGGCTACGTCGGCTGCGTTGAGCTGGGCGAGGGCGAGGAAATGCTGGGCGTTATATGCCATTTGGACGTCGTGCCCGAGGGCACCGGCTGGAAGCATCCCCCCTACGGCGCAGTTATCGAGGACGGTATTATGTACGGACGCGGCACGCTTGACGACAAGGGCCCCGCCTTTGCCGCAATATACGCGCTTGCCGCCATAAAGGAGGCGGGGATACCCCTTCGCCGCCGTATCCGCATAATACTCGGCACCAACGTGGAGACGGGCTGGGGCTGCATGGATTATTACCGCGCACACGGCGAGGCGCCCACGCTTGCCTTTACGCCCGACGGCGAATACCCCGTTGTCAACTCCGAAAAGGGCATACTTCACACCACGTTTGAAAAGCGTTTTAAAAGCCGCCTGCGCATAAAGGCCGGCACCAGGCCCAACGTCGTACCCGGGCGCACGGAGGTATTCGTTCCCGTTTCGGAGGCCGAAGTCAAAGCCGCCGTCGACGCCTCCGGACTTGACGATTTCACGTTTGAAATATCCCCCGCCGAGGGCGGCACGAATATGACCGTTATCGGCCTTGACGCGCACGCTTCCATGCCCGAGGCCGGCAAGAACAGCCTTCAGGCCGCTCTGAAAGTGCTTGCCGGGCTGCCCATCTTTGACATGGACGGCGCGGTAGTCCGCCGCTTGCACAGCGCCCTTGGCATGGGTATGCACGGCGAAAGCATGGGCCTTGACGTGACGGACGCCTCCGGAAGGCTCACGCTGAACCCCGGCGTAATGGACTGGAACGAAAACGGCATAGTCGATTTCAAGATAGACGTACGCCACCCCATTTCGCTTTCCGCCGAGGACGTGAAGGGCGCGGAGACTGCCGCGCTCGGTCTGCCCATAACCCACGTTCATCAGCAGGACGGCCTGTATGTTCCCGCCGACTCGGAGCTGGTTTCAAAGCTGCTTACGGTATATGCCGAACGCAACGGCAAGCGTCTGCTCCCGCTGGCAATAGGCGGCGGCACCTATGCAAGGGCATTCAAGAACGCGGTCGCGTTCGGCTGTGAGATACCCGGTCATCCCGCGCCCGTGCATATGCCAAACGAGATGATCTCCATAGAGGACCTCATGTTCAACGCGCATATGATAGCCGACGCCATGCTCGCGCTTGCGGAATAACAGATAATATATTGTGGCTCTTTTTGCAACCCCCTTTTACAAAAGGGGGTTTTGTGCTATGATTAAATTGAAAGAATGGGCTATCAGGCCCGGGAAAGGAATGATAAATTATGAAAAAGATCGCAGCCCTGCTCATGGCAATCGCGCTTTTTGCCGTAGTTTGCCCCGCCGTTTTTGCCGATAACGTATCCGCCCGGAGCGTTTCCGTCACCTACACCGGCGCAACGGTCAATGCTACGAACCTTGGCGTGAGCGGCAAGTTCCAGTTCACGATAAGCGTTTCCGAAAACTCCCATATGTGGAGCGGACATTGGCTCATCGACTACCCCGAGGAGTACGTCACCCCCACCAACTATTCTGTCACATGGTCGGGCGGCCTCATCGCGCTCATAAACCAGAGCTGGGATAACGACTCCGCCGATTCCGACAAGCCCATGTTCGTGGTCAATATGGACTACGAGGGCATGACCGGTCAGAACCCCTATGGCGAGGCGGGCAATATGTACAGCGTCGTCGGCATGTACCTTACCACGTTCCAGTACTGGGGCGTTATGGACGGCGGCCCCTTTGCGCGCATCACCTACCGCATCGACAGGCTTCCCACCACCGCCGAAGCTCAGCACGACGCGGGCGGCTACTATCTGGAGTTCCCCATAACCGTGCTTGAGAGCCGCTACTGGGTCGAGGGCGTTTCGATAGCTCCCGAAAACGATTATTATCACGATCACGAAACCGTGAACGTCATCCCCGGCAAGGTCTATATGCAGGCCGTGCAGTCCACTGCACACACGGTTACCTTCTACGGCTTTAACGGTCAGGTCGTTTCCACCCAGCAGGTGGAGGACGGCGCCGCGGCGACCGCTCCCTCCGTGCCCGCCATTATCAACAACTCCAACGGCTCGTACCGTTTCTACGGCTGGGACGCTGATTTCAGCCACGTCACCTCGGATATGAGCATACACGCCGAATACATACTCATCGGCGACACCGACCTTAACGGCACCGTCAACAGCGCCGACGCCCTGCTTGCGCAGAGGTACGCGCTGCACCTTAACACCCTGAACGACAGGCAGATCTTCGCGGGCGACGTTTCCCGCGACGGCACGCTCAATTCCGCAGACGCCCTTACCATACTCCGTTACAGCATGGGCGTTCTGGGTTCGCTTGCATAATACGCCGCAAACGCAAAAGGCTGCCGCCCCGCCGCGGCGGCCTTTTTTGCAGCCCGCGCCGCCCTGCGGCAAGGCATAAAAAACCGGCCCCGGGCAAAGCCCCAAGGCCGGACTGTAAGCGTTTTTTCGTCAATCCATTCTGTATCCCACGTTCCTCACGGTCACTATGCTGCGTCCGCTTTCGCCGAGCTTGCGCCGCAGGGTCTTGACGTGCATATCCACGGTGCGGGTCTCGCCCGCAAAGTCGTATCCCCAAACGGTGCTTATGAGCTTTTCGCGGCTCTGCACAACGCCCTTTGCGCTCATCAGCGCATAGAGAAGCTCATACTCCTTAAACGTCAGCTCCAGCTCGCGCCCCTCGCAGGTGACGGTGCGCTTGTCGCAGTCCATCACGATCTGCCCGCAGACCAGCTTGTCGTGTTCCGTCCCACGCTGAGCGGTGCGCCTCAACAGCGCCTTAACGCGCGAAACAAGCTCCATCACTCCGAACGGCTTTGTGATATAGTCGTCCGCGCCCTGGTCAAGCCCGCGCACCTTGTCTATCTCGCTCGTTTTGGCGGTGACCATTATAACGGGCACGTCGGCGGTCTTGGGGTCGCTCCTCAGACGCGAGAGTATTTCAAGCCCGTCCTCTCCCGGAAGCATTATATCGAGCATTATAAGCTGAGGCGTTTCGGCGGCGATTGCATATGACAGCTCCTCGCCGGAGGCGCAGGCGGTCACGTCAAAGCCGCTTGAGCGCAGCGCATAGGATTCAAGCTCCCTTATATCGAGATCGTCTTCAACAATGAGTATCATTTACGGTGCTCCTTTTGTTCGCTTTTTCCATTATACTCCGCGCAGCGTAAAATGTAAATCGGTTTTGCCCGCGCCGATTGACTTTTTTCGCGCGCATGCCTATAATTGGGGCATGGAAAAAGGCTTTCGCAAAATACCGCGCGCGCTGCGGGGAGTACTGTTTCACCTGGTGCAGTGGACCTGGGGTCTGCCGCAGAACCTGGCGGGGCTTTTGCTTCTGCCCGTACTCCGAGGCAAGCGGCACAGGTTCCACGGCGCGCTCGTCACGGTGTACCGCAGCAAAAAATGGCTCAACAACACGAGCGGCTTTTCGCTGGGGACGTTCATCTACATACCCGAAACATGGAGCGAGCACGACAAAAAGCACCTTGCCGTGCATGAGTACGGACACACGGTGCAGTCGCTGATATTGGGGCCCCTGTACCTGCCCGTGGTGGCGCTGCCCTCCGTTATCTGGTCGCGGCGCTACGTCAGGCATGCGCGCGCTTACCGCCGCCGCGGGGTCGGCTACACCGACCGTTTTCCCGAAAACGGGGCCGACCGCCTGGGCGAATACGTAACGGATATGAAACCCTATTAATAAACAAAGAGGCCACTGCGCTGCATAACATGCACTCGCAGCAGCCTCTTTTCCGTTTGGGCCGTTTAGTGGATCTCGGCGTATTCCTTGTTCACGACGTAGTCGAGAATGGTCTCGCCCTTGTTGGTGAGGTAACGCAGGACGACGCTGACCTCGTCGCTGCCTGCAAAGGCGGAAAGCTCCTCATAGATGGGCTTATAGACGGAAGCCTGCGCGTCGAGCGACTCGACAAGGGCCTCGGGGGTGGCGGCCTCTTCGGTCAGATACTTGTACTGCATGACGTAGGCCGTGCCCTCGGCGAAGGCGTCAAAGTCCATGGTGCCGGCGAGCGACTCCTTCATCGCGTCCATAGCGGCGGCGTTCAGCTCGGCGTACTTGGCGACCATCTCCTCGGGGGTGCCGGTGGCCTCTTCGGTGGGCTCGGCGGCCTCTTCGGTGGGCTCGGCGGAAGGCTCCTCGGTCGCTTCCTCGGTCGCTTCCTCGGTGGGCTCGGCGGTGGCTTCCCCGGTCACGGCGGGCTCGTCCGTAACGGCGGGCTCATCCTGCGGCTTCTTGGCGCAGGCGGCAAGGGAAACGAGCAGCATGCACAGGCAAAGCGCCAGTGCGATCTTTGCGGTAAACTTCATGATAATTGAACTCCTTTCGATTTTCTCAAAAAAGAGGGGTCGGAAAGACCCAACCCCCACATTTTATTAAGCTGTTTTGCCGAAATTACTTGATCTCGATCTCGGCGCCAACGGCCTTGAAGGCCTCGGCGATCTTCTCGGCCTCTTCCTTGGAGACGCCTTCCTTGAGGGTGCTGGGAGCGCCGTCAACGAGGTCCTTGGCCTCCTTAAGGCCCAGACCAAGCTGCTCACGGGCGGCCTTGATGACCTTGATCTTCTCAGCGCCGAAGCTCTTGAGAACAACGTCAAACTCGGTCTTCTCCTCAACCTCTTCGGCTGCGGCGGCGGGACCGGCAACGGCAACGGCGGTGGCGGCGGCGGATACGCCAAACTCCTCCTCGAGAGCCTTTACGAGGTCGGCGAGCTCGAGAACAGTCATGGCCTTAATGTCTTCAATAAACTGCTCCTTGTTAAACATGGTTGTTTCCTCCTGATAGAATTAGATGTTTTTGATTTTGGACCGGGGCCGTGCCCCGTATGCCGCTTATTCGGCGGCGGTTTCTGCGGCGGGCTCGCCGTTCTTCTTGGCGATCTGATCGAGAACGATCGCAAGACCGCTGATGGGGCTCATCATGCTGCCGAGCATACGGGCAATGAGAACCTCCTTGGGGGGCAGCTCAGCCAGAGCGTCGATGCCGGAAGCGTCCGTGACCTTACCGTTCACGATGCCGCCCTTGATCTCGCACTTCTTGAGCTTCTTAACGGTGTCCTTAAGGACCTTGGCGGGAGAAACGGCGTCGTCATAACCGAAGGCGAATGCGGACGGACCCTTGAGCATGGCCTTGACGGACTCGTCAATGCCGATCTTGTCGCAGGCGCGCTCTACCATGGAATTCTTGACGATGACGTACTCGTTGCCCGCCTTGCGCATCTGCGCGCGAAGCTCGGTAACTTCCGCAACGGTAAGGCCGCGATAGTCAAACATAATGACGGACTGGGCCTTCTGCAGCTTCTCGGCGAGCTCGTTCACCAGCTGTTCCTTCTGAGCGATGATGGAAGCGTTTGCCATTGAATCTTCCTCCTTATCAGATTAACAATAAAATATCCCCTCGCCGTCTACGACAGGGGAATGAAGAATTCTAAACCCCGAGGCTGCGCCCCGGTCTATATTATCTTCACCTCGGCAGGATATTAAGTGAGGGCATTTGGCGGCCCGCACACCGGCTGTCTGCGGCGGATATTCGATTGCCATTTGTTAGAATATCACACCCGCAAGCCCGTGTCAAGCCGCAAAACGCCCGTTCCCGCAATATATTTTTGTTTACGGATACATGCCTTCCGGATCCCGCGTCACGGGCTTGGCTGTATATGCGCAAAGCGGTATAATATAAGGATGCACCAAGGCGCCTATCCGGGGGGCGCCTTGGTGCATTTCCCGCATCACTTCATGTCAGAATCCCACGGCACGGAGAACGTGTTGGTTTGGGAGTCGTAGACAACAAAATAGTTGTGCGCCCCCTCATTTTCACCGTCGCCCCCTCCGCATTCAAACAGGAAGCAAAACTTGCCGTTTATACACCCAAGATAGGTCTTTATGGGCGGGCCGTCAAACAGGGCTTCGTCAAGCGTCCCTTCGTGCATTAACGAGCCGTCCTCGGCGTAGCAGCGGAAGTCAAATCGGCCGGTCCATTCAAACATTACGCCACCGTACCGTATCACTTGATCGTCATCGGATCGGAGCATCTCTTTGAACGCTTTTTCTTCAAAGGAATAGGCGAACACTGTCCTCCCCTCATGAAATACGAGTCTGTCTTCAAGCGCCGCCATGCGGAACGCGTACCCCGGCGCCTTGCCCTCGAACTCCGTATTGATCTCGTCCGTCTCCGTATCATATGAGTAAAGGTGCATAATGCAGTTCCCGTCGCCGTCATACACGGCGAACCACAGCTTGCCCGCCCGCATTGCACCCATGAATTCGGGGTCCTGTACTCTTTCGCGGAACAGCTCCCTAACCTCGCCGTCTTCGCCCAGCGGCTGAGAGCACAAAGATATTTCTTCATATTGCTCGCCGTTTTCAATCACGATCGTCGATCCCAGTTTGTAGACGATCCCATCGTATATGCCGACAAATGACACGACGTAACTGCCGAGTTCCCATTTGAACTTGCTTTCAATCTTCCTATCTGAACCGTCACTGGCTTGGCTGTATATGCGCAAATAGGTTTTATCTTCCTTGCGTTCTACATCCCCAAGGAAATACAGTCTGTCCCCATAGGGCATCATGAACAGGTCTCCAAAAGCCGATGGATATGCCGCCCGGCATTCACCGCTGTCGTGAGTGCAGTCCGGCTTTGCGCAAAGGGGGAACACCTCGCCCGACGCCGAATCGTAAACGTAGATCCTGCGTCCTCCGTTCAGAGGTTTTTCCTCTGTAAAGTAGACGAGATCGCCCATCCTTGCGGCAAGGTAACCGTTGAAAAAAGCATTCTCTTCCATGTTCGATTCCCCTTTATCGAAATCCCCTCCCATGCTTTCACCCGGTGCGCATGCAAAAAACGTGTAGCAGGCAAGAAACAGCATCAACAGCAAAATTGCAGAGCAATGTTTCATGCTATCTCCTTTCGTGCGGCGCGGTATAATACAGGATGCACCAAGGCGCCTATCCGGGGGCGCCTTGGTGCATTTCCCGCATCACTTCATGTCAGAATCCCACGGCACGGAGAACGTGTTGGTTTTGGAGTCGTAGACAAGAAAATAGTTGTGCTTCTCCTCGTCGGAATCGTCCTTGGCAATATCTACCAAAAAGCAGTATTTTCCGTCTATAACGCCAAGGTAAGTTCTGGTCGATCTGTTTTCCTCCTTAAAGAGGGAGCTGTCCAAGACTCCATCCTGCAGGACGGAGCCGTCCTCGGCAAAGCAGCGTCCCACGTCCAGGCTCGTCCATGCAAACATGGTATCGCCGCCGTACCTGACAAAACCCTCGGCGTTGGCCAGCTCGGTAAACGTGCCGTCCTCCAGCGAATACGAAAACGCCGGGCATGCCTCGTGGAACACGAGCCTGTCTTCAAGCGCGGTCATGCGGTACGCATAGGTCGGGGGCATTCCCTCGAACACGGTATCGACCCTGTCCGCGTCTATATCATATACGTAAAGGTGCATTTTCCCGCCGCTGTCATACATGCAAAACCACAGCTTTCCCGGCTGCAAAGTACCGAAAAACGCGCCGTCCTGAAACTCGGTCCTGAACAGCTCCTTTGATGCGCCGTCCCCGCCCAGAGGCAGCGAGACAAGCGTCCCCACCATATAACTCCTGCCGTTTTCAACAACGTCGCCATAGGCGAGCCTATATATCGTGCCGTCGTAGATGCCGAGATACGCCGTAATGCTGTTCATAAGTCCCATCTCGATCTTTGCAGATATGCGCCGGTCGCTGCCGTCCAGCCCAACGCTGTACACCCTGAGGAATCTTTTGTCGTCTTTGCGCTCACTTTCGCCCAGAAAATACAGCCTGTCGCCGTACACCGTGAGGTTGATGTTGCCGAAATCGCTTGGTATGGCTGCGTTGCAGTCGCCCTTTTTGTGCGTACATTCCGGCTTTGCGCAAAGGGGAAAAACGTCGCCCGAAACGGAATCGTACACATATATCCTGTTTGCGCCGTTTACGGGACTCTCTTCGGTAAAATAAAAGAACTGACCGCTCCTTGCGGACAGATAACTGCTTAAATAGGCGTTGTCGGCAAGGTTCGCCGCTCCTTTATCCGCAGGCTCGGAGCCGCTGCCCGGGCGTACGCATCCCATAAGAAACAGCGTGAGCAAAAGCAGGCATATCAAAGCACGGTGTTTCATATTATCTCCTTTCGTTGTCGGTATTCAGTTAACGTGACATGATCGCGGCATACATCCGCAAACGCGGCAGTACCCCCGGGTATCAGCGGCGTATCCGATGTTCGGCGCGCTGCCGGATCCATTATTGCTTTGGCGTTTATATTTTACCGTATCGGCTTCATATTGTCAATATCTTTTTTCGTTATATTTAACCCATTTTAGATATAAATTAAAATTTCGGCCGGCTTTTTCATCCGTGCGGCGCGAATTACTATCGGATACGTCAAGGCGCCTATTCGGGGGCGCCTTGGTGCATTTTCGCATCACTTCATGTCCGGATCCCACGGCACGGAGACGCCGGCCGTTTTTTGATGCGCAATCGGGATGCGCGATCATCTTTGACAATTGTATTATATCTCCGTTCGCGCGGTCCGTCAATATTTTTTCAAAAATTTTTACTTGATTTTATTCCGCATTCGTCTGCGAATATACCCTCTTAACTTTTGCCGGCCGATATGGTATAATCGCAGTATGGATAATTCCGCGCTTAGAGAAACGGCAAAGGCTTACGGGTTTGCGAGGGCGTATTTTTTGCCCCCGCCGCATTTTGCGCCGCACGACGACGAGCCCGGCATAGTGTGGGACTCGGGCAAATACCCGTGGGCAAGCGTCTCGCTGCTGCTGGTCAGGCCGTACCGGCCGTATCCCAAGGGCGAACGCATACCAGCCTACTACATAAACAGCAACGCCTCCTACCACGCCGCCGTCGCGCTTGCACGCGGGCTCGAAGCCGTGGGCGTACGGCTTTTGCGCTGTGAACTGCCCGTGAAAAGGCTGATGAGCGAGAGCCGCGCGGGCGAGCTGTGCAGGAATTCGCTCGTCGCCCTGCCGGATCTGGGTACGCGGGTGGTGTTTCAGACCATGCTTTTGGGGTCCGGGAACGGGCACACGTTCACGCCCGAGGCCTACCCCGCCTATGCGACGGGACGCTGCGCGGCCTGCCGCGCGTGTGAGACCGCATGCCCCGCGCACGCGATAAGCGCCGACGGTCTTGACGTAAAAAAATGCATGCGCTACTACATGGACGGCGCCGATTACCCCGAATGGGTCTACGGCGTGCAGTCAACGCACATGGGGTGCGAGGTGTGTCAGGCGGTCTGCCCGCGAAACGCGGCCTGCGGCACGGCTTTGCCCGAAAACGAGGTCAAAAGCGCGTTCGACCTTGAGCGGCTTGCGGCGGGCGATACAAAGGCGGCCCGTCTGCTTGTGGGCAAGAACTTTACAGGGCGGGGCAAGCTGCAGAAGGAGGCGCTCAACTTTATAAAAAGGGACGGCGCGCCAAAATAGGAGGGCAAATGGACAAACGGTTTCGGTCGCTTTCGCTGATCGTTTACATTATAATAAGCGCGTTCACCGCGGTGCTTTCGCTTGCCGCCGTGCTGCTTGAGCTGCCTCAGCCGTGGCAGTACGTTGTGATAGGCGCGGCGATACTTTTGGGCGGGTGCGCAGCGGCGCTGTTTACAAGCTCTCTGTTAAAGGCCGAAAGGCGGTATCACGGGGCCGATTACGCCGCCATGATAGACTCCATCACCGGGGGCGTGCTGGTACTGGACGGGGACGCCCGCGTGTACCGCGCCAGCCGCGACGCAAGGTACTATTTGGAGCTGCCCGACTTTGCGCTTAAAATGTACAAGACCGACGCCATAAAGGACGAGGAGCTGCTGCGCTGCGTCGCCCTTGCCGAAAAGGGCGAAAGCTCGCTTACCGAGTTCACGAGCCGCGGCAAAACGCTGCGCGTGCTGGTGGACCCCGTGATATTCAGCGGGCAGATAGTCGGCACCATGCTGCTGTTTCTGGACATGGGCGAGCAGCTTTCCCTGCAAAAGCTGAGGCGCGAATTCACCGCAAACGTCAGCCACGAATTAAAGACCCCGCTCACCTCCATTTCGGGCTATGCCGAGATGATCGCAGCTGGCATAGCAACGGGCAGCGACGTGCCGGAGTTTGCCTCACGCATACAAAAGGAGTCGAAGCGTCTGCTTGCGCTGATATCCGACATAATACGCCTGTCGAGCCTGGACGAGGGCGCGCAGACCGACAGGGCTCCCGTTGACCTTGCCGAGGTCGCGGACGAGTGCTGCGACGTGCTTGCCCGCTCCGCCGAGGAGCACGGCGTGAGCCTTGAGCTTGACGCCGAACGGCTGATGATCGAGGGCTCGCGCAGCCTGCTGTCGGAGATGCTCTACAACCTTATAGACAACGGCATCCGTTACAATAAAAAAGGCGGCTCCGTGCATATAACCGTGCGCGGCGGCAGCGTTTGCGTGGAGGACACCGGCATAGGCATACCGCAGGAGCATCTGCCCCATGTTTTCGAGCGGTTTTACCGCGTGGACAAATCCCGCTCCAAGCAGACCGGCGGCACGGGGCTTGGGCTTGCGATAGTCAAGCACATTGCCGAAAAGTACGGCGCCGAGCCGCAGATAGAAAGCGAGGAGGGCCGCGGCACAAGGATAACCCTCGCCTTCCCCCAAGACCGAATATTAACCGAAAGGAACTGACTATATGAACTCATCTATGCTTTGGCAGTATGCGCGCCTCGTCGTCGAGGTGGGCATAAACGTGCAAAAGGGGCAGCCCGTTATGATAAACTGCCCCGTGGACTGCGCCGAGTTCGGCCGCATGCTGACGGCCGCCGCGTTTGAGGCGGGCGCAAAGGACGTGCACGTCAACTGGCGCGACGATCAATGCGCACGTCAGCACTGGCTGTACGCGGACGATTCCGTGTTTGACGCCGTGTACCCGTGGGAGGTGTTAAAGCGCACCGAGCTCGCGCACGAGGGCGTGGGCGTTATATCCGTTGCGGCCTCCGACCCCGAGAACCT
Organism: Clostridia bacterium; assembly: GCA_017539215.1. Lineage (GTDB taxonomy): Bacteria > Bacillota > Clostridia > Christensenellales > CAG-138 > UBA3857. The sequence goes on from JAFYHI010000019.1 coordinate 49,388, forward strand.
GAAGGGCGTGGACCCCGACAGGCTCCGCCGCGCCAACGCCGCCGCCGGACGCGACCTCAAGGAGTTCTCGCGCATGCAGATGTCAAACGCGATACCCTGGTGCGTGGTGTCGGTGCCCATTGCAAGCTGGGCGATGAAGGTGTTTCCCGGGCTTGAAAAGGACGAAGCCGTGGAGCGCCTGTGGGAGGAGATATTCAAGGCCGTGCGCATTAAAGAGGGCGGCGACGCCGTTCTTGAATGGCGCGCCCACTGCGAACGCATAGAGGGCCTGGCCCGCCGCATGACGGAGTACGATTTTGAAGAGCTGCACTATAAAAATTCGCTCGGCACCGACCTGACCGTGAAGATGCCCGAAAATCACATGTGGCTTGCGGGCGGCGATATCTGCAATACTAACGGCGTGAAGTTCGTTGCCAACATGCCCACCGAAGAGGTTTTCAGCGCCCCGCTCAGAAACGGCGTCGACGGCACGCTCGTCGCCGCAAAACCCCTGGTGCTGAACGGCAGCGTGGTGGACGGCATACGCTTTACGTTCCGCGAAGGACGCATAGTCGATATCCATGCCGACCGCGGAGAGGAGATCCTGCGTGCCGAGGTAAACCTTGACGAGGGCAGCCATTACCTCGGCGAGATCGCGCTCGTGCCGTACGATTCGCCCATCTCCAACAGCGGCATACTCTTTTACAACACCCTGTTCGACGAGAACGCCGCGTGCCACTTTGCCTTCGGCGAGGCCTACCCCGCCTGCATAAAGGGCGGCGACGACCTTTCCCCGGAGGAGCTGAAGGCCGCCGGGATCAACGCGGAGAGCAACACCCACGTCGATTTCATGGTGGGGACAGCCGACCTTGAGATCACCGGCGTGACACGGGACGGAAGAAAAGTGAAGGTGTTTGAGAAGGGGAATTTTGTGATCTGAGAAAGCCTTAACACATGGGTATTTCTGACACACTTCATAAAGGGAGACAGCGCGATGCGTTGGCTCCCTTTAGTTTTGTTGCAAATCTTGTTTCGAAAAATGATTTCTGCTAATCCCCTAATGCCTTTTCATCCAAAACCAAATAATACTCGTCTTGATTTTGAACGATCTTGAGTGGAGTGTTATACAAATCCTGTAGTTTTTCTATATTCTCAATCAATGGTTCAAAATCTCCTATTTCAGCAAGTAAATCATTCGCCTCTTCCAACAATTCATTCTTCTTTTTTTCTATCTTCTCAGGGGTTTTGAACTTTTTATTAAAAGTATCAAATTCTATTTTAAGTCCGCCGGGAAAATGAAGAATAAACCCAGGCGAAAACTTGCTAGCTTTTTTAAAACGTTTTGACGGATTACCCATCTTGTATACATATGTCTTTTGAAGCTTTTCTTTCACCAAGGCATTTCTGACCAAATCTTCTTTTTCGATGATTTCCTTTTGCTTTTCTCCCGCTTTCTTTTTGAGTATTTCAAGCTCGTTATACGCGAATCCTTCAAAAAGATATATTCTTAACAGTTCTGCAACTACATATACTTGTTGCGACAGTTCGTAGAACCGAAGATTGCGAACAAGTTCATTTTTTATGTTTTCTTCTCGCGTTCGACCTTCCTTATTGCTTTTTGTTTTGCCCAAATACCTTTCTATTTCAATATTCAACAATGATTCATAGTTCAGGTTCGTCTCTTTTGCTATCCTCTCTATTTCCAGTATTTGAGTTTTAACTGCCGTATCGCCTGCAAGCGACTCCTTTCTGTCCTTGAATTCTTCTAGCTGATAAATGGCTGACAGCAACTTATTCTTTTGTTCCTCAAGAAAAAGCATTTTAATATAACTAACGTTTTCACTTATGCATGACAAATTGTTGTTGATAGCGTTTAAATACTTTTGTCTTGTAGCGACCGCCATAATCTTCCATATCAGTCGTATTTTCTTGAATTGTACCGGATTAAGGAATTGTTTATTTACCGGATCAAGATCTGGAACCCTCACAAATCGACCGTCTTCTCCCCTTATCGTCGCAAAAAGAGATCCATTTGTCTTCATTGCCAAATCATTTGGGCTTACCGGATTTCCATCGAGAGTGACCGTGTACAATGTTACTCCAGAATAATCTAAGGTTCCATTCAAAAGATCAGATATTGCGGGCTGCAAAGCAACATCAAAAGCTCCCTCTAGATACTCTCTATCTACTCTCTCGAACATTGGAGAATGGAGGTCAATTTTAGAAGCGGGTATTTTTTCAACAGAAAGAGATAGTCCTTCAAGAGCATTATCTTCTTTCACCTTATTCTGCCCGGGAAACTGAACCACATTATCCTTGCTCATATCTGAGCCTCCTTTTATTGACTAAACTGTCTTTCAATAATCTTGCATTAGAACTCATGTAACGTCGGCGCCCCCATTAAGGAAGCGCCGACATGTTTGTTGCTCTATCAATCCCTGCTCCTGAAGCGCGAGCGGTCCTGATCGCGCAGCACGGTATCGGTCATGACGACGTCGCGGCCGCCGCGCTCGTCGCCGTGGTCGACCACAAAGTGCATACCGAGCGACTCGAGCGAGGCGGGTATGCCGTCTATGACGAGGCCGCAGAGGTTGACGTAGCGAAGCTGCTTAAGCCCCGCGAACACGTCCGCAAGCTTATCGACCTTGGAGCCTTCGAGCTGCAGGGTCTCAAGCTCCGAAAAAGCGCCGACGGGCGTGATATCCGAAACGAGGTTGTACGCCGAGTACAGCACGCGCAGCTCACGGCAGGCGGATACGGGCTCCAGGCTGTCGACGCGGGTGTTTGAGATATTGAGCTCGCGCAGGTTCGCCATATCCTCAAGGCCCTCCAGCGAATCTATCGCCGTGCCGCCGAGCGAGAGCTTTTCCATATTTACAAGATGCGCAAGCGGCGCGGTGGACTCCACCGGCGCGGCGGTCGCGTTTATGCTGCGAAGCTGAGTAAGCCCCGCAAGCGGCGAAAGGTCGCTGACCCGGGTATGCGAAATGTTAAGGCTTTCAAGCGCGGAAAGGGAACGCAGGCACTCGACGGAGTCTATGCCAAGCCCGCTTATATTGAGCTTTTTAAGCTCCGTCAGGCGCTCTATGCCGTCAAGGCTCGAGATACCCGTTGCGCCGATGTCCAGCTCGCGCAGGCCGGTAAGCCCGGCAATGCCCCCGAGCGTGCCTATACGCGTGTTATGCAGGACGAGTTTTTTGAGCCCGCGCATTTTTTCGATGCCGTCGGTGTTCCTCAGGCGGGTGTCTACAAGGTACAGCTCCTCGAGTTCGTGAAGGTCGCATATACCCTCGAGCGAGGTTATTTCAGAGAACGAAAGCGCAAGCATCCTCAGGTTTTTAAGCGCATCTATGCCGCGCACGTCCTTGACCGACCTGCAGCACATCTCAAGCTCCAGGAGCCCCGGCAGCGTGAAAACGGGAGATACGTCGGTCACGTTTGCGTCGTCCAGCTCCAGCTTTTCGAGCTTGTCGAGCGCCGAAATGCTGTTAAGGTTCCTAAGGGTGGGCGTGTGCGAAATATCAAGCTCACGAAGCTGCGGGAACCTCTCAACGCCGTCAAGGTCGCGTATGCGGGTGCCCGTCAGGTCAAGCCGCTCCACCGTGGGGCTGCCCATGGTGTCAAAGGCGCGTATGTCCGCCTCCGCCAGCGAAAGCAGGCGCAGCTTGGGCAGCTTTTCAAGCCCGGCAAGCGAGTACGGCGCGGTGTGGTCAAGATACAGCGCCTCAAGATTGGGAAGCTTTTCTATCCCGTCGATGTTTTCAAGCGGAGACCATGAAAGCCTGAGCTCCCTGAGACCGGTGAAATACTCCAGCCCGCGCAGGTCGTTCACCTCTGAGAAAGTGAGATTAAGATACTCAACCCCGGCAAGCGCTTCCGCCTCGGGGCCGGTGGGCCTGTGCCCCTGCCTTACAGCGTGGAACAGGCGCAGTGCTTCGTTGTGTTCCATCTTTCGATCCTTCGGCCGTGCAGCGGCAAAGCCCGCCGCGCAGCCATCCTTTCTTTCAATATTTCGACGGTAATGCGCCGCCCCTCTCGGAGCGTGTATATTATATCACGTTTATTCGCGTTTGTACAGCCCGAAAAATACGGCGGCAAAATCCGTCCGCGCCGCCAATAAGCTATGGACAAGCGGCGCGTATTGCGTTATAATTTTACAGTATTTTGGGAGTATGTGCGGTTTTTCGCGGCTCCCGCAAAGGAGGGAAAGGGATTGGCAAACGACACAAGGCCGGCGTCTGAGGCGCATGACGTGCGCGAGCCCGCCGTGCGCATGGTGGGCATTTCAAAGAGCTTCGGCGCGAAGACGGCCAACGTAAACGTTTCTTTGGAGATCTACCGCGGGGAGATTCTGTCGCTTCTGGGGGAGAACGGCAGCGGCAAAACCACCCTTATGAACATGCTTTCGGGCATCTACTTCCCCGATGCGGGCGACATAATGATAGACGGCAGGCCCGTTTCGATCCGTTCCCCAAAGGACGCCTTTGACCTGCACATAGGCATGATACATCAGCACTTCAAGCTGGTGCCGGTGCTGACCGCGGCCGAGAACATAGTGCTTGGGCAGAAGGCGGGGCTGTTCCTTGATATGCGCAAAGTGAAAAAGGCCGTTGAGGAGATATGCTCAAGGTACGGCTTTGTGATAGACCCCGATAAAAAGGTGTATGATATGTCCGTTTCGGAGAAGCAGACCCTTGAGATAATCAAGGTGCTGTACCGCGGCGCGGACATACTGATACTGGACGAGCCCACAGCCGTGCTTACCCCGCAGGAAACGCGCAGGCTTTTCGGCGTTATGCGCAACATGAAGGCGGACGGCAAGTCGATAGTCATAATCACCCATAAGCTGCACGAGGTAATGGAGATCTCCGACCGCGTGGCGGTGCTGAGAAAGGGCGAATACATAGGCTCCGTTCTGACGAAGGACACCGACCCGCAAAAGCTGACCGATATGATGGTCGGCCGAGCGGTAAGCCTTAACATAGACCGTCCCGAGCCCGTCAACACCAAGGAATGTCTGCGCGTGGAGCATCTTTCCGTGCGCGACGAGGACGGCGTACTGAAGCTGGACGACGTCTCTTTCGTTGCCAAGGCCGGCGAGATACTGGGCATAGCGGGCGTTTCGGGCAGCGGTCAGAAGGAGCTTCTGGAGGTGGTGGCAGGCCTGCAGCAGGCGCTCCCCGGCAGCATGGTGCTGTACACCGACAAGGCGGGCAAGACCTCCACGCTCATCGGCAAGACCCCTCTGGAGATAAAAAAGCTGGGCGTCCATCTGGCCTTCGTGCCGGAGGACAGGCTGGGCATGGGCCTGGTCGGAAGCATGGACATCGCGGACAATATGCTGATCCGCACCTATACCGAGGGGCAGAGCATGTTCGTGGACATGAACCGCTCGCGCAAGCTTGCGCGCGACATAGTTGACGAGTTCGAAGTGGTCACTCCCGGCATAGAGACCCCGGTAAGGAACCTTTCCGGCGGCAACGTGCAGAAGGTGCTGGTCGGACGCGAGATCTCCGGCGAGCCCTCGCTGCTGATGAGCGCGTACGCCGTGCGCGGGCTTGACATAAACACCTCTTACACCATCTACCGTCTGATGAACGAGCAGAAGGCAAAGGGCACCGCCGTGATATACGTCGGCGAGGACCTTGACGTGCTGATCGCCCTGTGCGACAGGATACTGGTGCTGTGCTCGGGCAAGGTCAGCGGTATCGTGGACGGCCGTACCGCCACCAAGGAGGAGGTCGGTCTTATGATGACTCATCTGAAAAAGGCGGGTGACGCGAAATGATCCATATTTCAAAGAGGGTGGAATTCACCCTGTTCAAGGGTAAGGCCGCCGGGCTCAACCGCTTCGTCGGCTGGGGCGTGCGCCTTATCGCCGTGGTGCTGTCGCTTATCGTAAGCGGCCTGCTGATCTACTCAATCACAAAGCTCAACCCGCTTAAGGTCTACGCCGTAATGGCAAACGGCGTTTTCGGCACGAGCAGGCGCGTCTGGGCGTGGCTGCGCGACCTTGCGCTGCTGCTGTGCATTTCGGTAGGCCTTGCGCCGGCCTTCAAGATGCGCTTCTGGAACATAGGCGCCGAGGGTCAGGTGCTGGTCGGCGGCATTGCGACCGCGGCCTGCATGATCTATATGGGCGGCATGGGCCTGCCCACGCCGGTGCTGCTTGTCATCATGGCGCTGGGCTCAATGCTTGCGGGCGCGGTCTGGGGCGTTATACCCGCCGTGTTCAAGGCCAGGTGGGGCACCAACGAAACGCTGTTCACGCTTATGATGAACTACATAGCGATACAGCTCACGTCCTTCTTCGTGCCCCTGTGGGAGCATCCGAAGGGTTCCAACACCGTGGGCCTTATAAACGCGGGCACGCAGGCCGGCTGGTTCCCCGCATTTATGCAGAAGCCCCCGGCCGGGCAGGGGAATTTCCTGACCGACATACTGACCCAGCCCTACCTTTTGAACCTGCTGATAGTCGCGCTCGTGACCGTGCTTATGTACTTCTACCTTAAAAAGAGCAAGCACGGCTATGAGATAGCCGTTGTCGGGCAGAGCGAGAACACCGCAAGGTACGCCGCCATGAACGTGAAAAAGGTCATAATCCGCTCCATGACGCTGTCGGGCGCGATATGCGGCCTGGGCGGTTTTCTGGCGGTAGCGGGCGCAGACCACACCATCTCCACCTCCACGGCGGGCGGACGCGGCTTCGTTGCGATAATCGTAGCGTGGCTTGCCAAATTCAACACGCTGACCATGGTGCTGATCTCCGCAATGCTCGTGTTCCTGAACAAGGGCGCGATCGCCATCGCCTCGGAGTTCAACCTGTCAAACGACATGTCCAACATAATCCAGGGCATAATACTGTTCTTCATACTGGGCAGCGAGTTCTTCATCAATTATGAGATAAAGCTTGCAAAACACGCAAAGGAGGCGGCCGTATGAACTCCGTTTTGGACCAGATAGTTTCGCTTGTCACCACGGCGGTCTCGTTCGGCACCGTCATAATGTTCGGCGGTCTGGGCGAGATACTGACCGAAAAGTCCGGCCACCTTAACCTGGGCGTGCCCGGCATAATGTACATGGGCGGAATAGGCGGGCTCGTCGGCTCCTTCCTGTACGAAAGGGCCGTTTCCGACCCCTCCCCCATGACAGGGCTTTTGATAGCCATAGCCTGTACGCTCGTCTGCTCGGTGATGGGCGGCCTGATTTACAGCTTTTTGACCGTAAGCCTGCGAGCTAATCAGAACGTCACCGGCCTTACGCTCACCATATTCGGCAGCGGCGTTGCAAATTTCGTGGGCGGCAGCCTGAATAAGCTTGCCGGAGGCGTGGGGCAGATCTCCGTCGCTTCGACAAGCAGCGCATTCCGCGCAACGCAGAAGCTCTCCGACGGGCTGGTCGCGGCGGTCATGCAGAAGGCGCCCCACAGCGGATTTATGGCCGTGCTGGGCAAGGTGCTCGAAACGATAGACAAGCTGTTTTTGAGCTACGGCTTCATGGTGTATCTTGCGCTGCTTATCGCCATCGTGCTCAGCATACTTCTGAACCGCACGAGCATCGGCCTGAACCTGCGCGCGGTGGGCGAAAGCCCCGCGACTGCCGACGCGGCGGGCATAAACGTAACGCGGTACAAGTACCTTTCAACCTGCGTCGGCGCGGCGATATCGGGCCTGGGCGGGCTGTACTACGTCATGGACTACATAAAGGGCACCTGGGCAAACGACGGCAATATCGAGGCCGTGGGCTGGCTTGCCGTTGCGCTCGTCATATTCGCAACGTGGAAGCCGCTCCGCTCCATCTGGGGCGCGCTGCTCTTCGGCGCGCTGTACTGGCTGTACAACTTTATACCCGGCCTGTCACGAAGCGCGCAGCAGATATTCAAAATGCTGCCCTACGCCGTGACTATACTGGTGCTTATTACCGTGTCGCTCAGGCGCAAGCGCGAGAACCATCCCCCCGCATCCCTCGGCCTGTCGTATTTCAGAGAGGACAGGTAGCAGGCGTATAGTGAATACCGCACAGCAAAACGGCCCCCGGGCGATCCGCCCGGGGGCCTTGTGTCGCGGCGTGTCACGGGGACACGATAAGAACAATATATTTTGCCTTCTGCTTTCCCCTCCCGCGCATTGGTGCTATAATGGACTTTGTAAAAAGGGGGGATTTGCGCCTGTTCGCGATTGGCGCAGATAACCTCAAATATAAGGAGGTCATATCGCTTATGGTATCCAAAGTAACCGTTGACGAGAACCGCTGCAAGGGTTGCGGGCTGTGCGTAAGGGCATGTCCCAAGAAGATCATGCAGATCTCGAAGACCAAGCTCAACGAAAAGGGCTATCATCCCGCCGAGTGCATCGACCAGGAGGCCTGCATCGGCTGTGCGTCCTGCGCATGGACCTGCCCCGACACGGTCATCACCGTTGAGAAAGAATAAGGAGGAAGCTATGGCAAAGAAACTTATGAAGGGCTGCGAAGCCATTGCGGAGTCCGCCATTCAGGCCGGCTGCCGTTTCTTCTTCGGCTACCCCATCACTCCTCAGAACGACATCCCCGAGTATATGTCCGCCCGTATGCCCAAGGTCGGCGGCTGCTTCCTTCAGGCTGAAAGCGAAGTCGCGGCCATCAACATGGTTTACGGCGCTGCCGCCGCGGGC
>JAFYHI010000020.1 GCA_017539215.1 Clostridia bacterium
CTGCGTATAGGGGCTCATTGCGGTGGTGCCGTCCTCGTACACATAGTAGACCGTCAGCAGGTAGCTGTTGATCGTGTACTGCGCGGTGACTACGAGATCGCTCTGCACGTTGCCAAACGCCACGTCCCAGCCGGTGAAGGTGTAGCCCGTGCGGGTGGGATCTGTGGGTGCGGTAGCGGCTGCGCCCTCAAGCACCTCTTCGGTCTTCAATACCGTGCCGTCCCAATCCTTGAACGTTACGGTGTAGTAGGTGGGCTGTGCCACAACGGGGTCGGTGGTGTAGTAATTGACCTCGGCGCTGACCTCCCTGTACATCACGACGGTGCCCTGGGTGTTCTTGCTGGTCGTGAAGTAGGTGCTGTTGGAGGCACGGGAGAGGTAATAATAGCCATCGGAGTCGATCTGGTTGTTCAGGTCGCCGTTGGCCCACAGCCATGCAAGAGAATTATCGCCGACGATGAGATACTCATCGGAGCCGAGGGTGAGGTACTTGCCGTTTGCCACGTTCTTGAACACATAGCCGGCAGCGGCGGTGCCGGACTCGATCTCGTAAAGTATGCTGTTGATATCGACGGTGGAAGCCACGGTCAGGTAATTGCCGTTGATGGTGACGGACTGCGAGGTGACGTAGTGGTTGTTGGAGGTATTGTAGATGGTGTTGCCGACAGCGTAGTTGCCCATGGTGATAGCGTACTTGCCGCCCACCTCAAGCTCGGTGGTCTGCTCATACACGGTCTCGCCGCCGGTGGCCTCGGTGCGGTTATAGAGCGCGTAGAGGGTGGCGTTGCCGGTCACGGTGTAGGAGGCGCCGGGAGCATAGTAGGTGGGCTTGACGGTGGTCTCCTCGAGCTGGGTCGCCATCCAGCCGATGAAGGTCCAGCCCTCGGGGTTGACGCTCTCGGCAGAGGGCAGGGTTATGACGTCGTTGGCATACGCCGTCCGGCTGCCCTCGCTTGCGCCGCAGGCGACGAAGCTGACCGTATAAACGGGCTTCGGCGCGAAGTTGACGCGGATGGTGCAGTCGCTGGTGGGAGAAACGGAGATGATATTGCCGTTCACGTTGAGGGTCGCGGTGCCTTCTATGACCTCGGCGCTTTCAACATAATAGCCCTCTGCGGGGGTGGCCGTGATCCTCTGCCCGTCCACAGAAACGGTGCCGTAGGCTTCGTTGTTGGAAACGGCCGAAACGGTGAAGTTGGAGCCGCCCGCGCCCGTCAGGGTGATGACCTCGGAGGTGTTGTGACCGTAGTCGCCGACCTTGACGTAAACGGTGGAGGCGGTGGTGGAGAAGTTGACGGTGGTGTATTCGCCGCGGCTTGCGGGAGTGATGGCCTGCTCTGAGATCTTGGTGGTGCAGGCGGCATTGGAGTAGATGCCGATCCAAGCGGCATAATGCTCGTCATGGACGGTGATGGACGAATTGCTGCCGTTGATATCCCACGCGGTGACTTCGGGGGCGGTGGTATCGACGGTCATGGGGAGCCTGATCTCGGCGCACTCGTTCTGTTCGGGAGTGAAGCCGGGGTTGTCAAGGTAGTGGTACAGGTTGAACACAACATGCGTGCCCTCGGCAAGGCCGGTGGGCGCCCAGCTTGAGAAATCGTCCTCGGTGATGTTGTCGGAGCTGTGATAGAAGGCTGAGGAGCTGTTGCCGTTGGGGTAGTTCCACGCCTTGGGCATGTAGGACAGGTCGACGTCGAGATAGACCTCGCCGGTATCCTCGTTCCAGATCTTGATGCCGCCCTCGCCGGCGTTCCTTATAAGGTCGTACACGATCTTGTCGATCTGATCATAGTACTTGTCGCCGTTGGGGGACAGGGTGCAGCGGTCGGCAAGCCAATCGCTGGTAGAGATATAGGGGTTGGCGCCGAAGAGCATATAGCTGGAAGAAGACTGCTTTGCGCCGATCTGGGTCTGGTAGGAGGAGAGGTGTACGTTATACTTGTTAACGCCCTTTATGGCGTCGATGTAAGTATAGCGATCGAACACGGAGGCCTCGTTCCAGTTGCCGTAGAAGGACAGCCACGGCACGGCAAGGTTGACGGTGCCGGAGAGGGTGATGACGCCGTCGATATAGATGCCGTGGGGGAAGTAGCTGTCAAGCTCGGATTTGATGGAGCTGTTGAGGGTGACGGTAAGGGTGACCTTCTTGGTGCTCCCCGCGGGAACGGTGAAGGAGGTGTCGCCGGAGACCGTCGCATAGGAAGCGATGTTCCTGTTGGAGCCGGAGAGCACGCGCACGGACTGCGAATTGAGCGTGGACGTGGAGGTATTCTCGGTCAGTACGGAGGTGGATGCGGTGTAGCTCAATGCGCTCGTGCCGAAGTTGACGACGTTGAAGGACAGGGTGTAAACGCCGGTCTTCTGGGGGTCGTCGCCTATCTCGAGCTTGGGCCTGACGCAGCCGTCAACGGTGACGTAAGCCTTGGTGGTGATGGCCTTCTGCAGGTCTATGATGCCTGCGCCCTGCGTGCGGGGGGAGGTGTTTGCAACGGGGTTCGCCGTGCACATGAGCAGGCGGTTTACCATGTCCACCTTATCCTTGCCGGTGAGGGAGGGCCATGTGGCGTTGACGTAGTTGGTGATAAGCGCCATTGCGCCCGCAACGTGGGGGCAGCTCATGGACGTGCCGGACTTGGAGCCGTAGCCGGTGGTGGAGCCGGAAAGGCCGGAGTCGGTGGCGGAATAGATATTGTAACCGGGGGCGGTGACCTCGGGCTTTATCTTGAGGTCGGCGGTGGTGCCGTGGCTGGAGAAGTAGACCATGGAAGAGGAGCTCTTCTGACAGCAGGCAACGCAGAGGGACTCGGTATATGTGCCGGGGGAGCCGACGATACCGTTATCGGGGTTCATTGCAAGCGCATAGCTCTTGAAGTTCGAGCCGTAATACTGGGTGCCGGAGCTGGAGCCGTCGTTGCCCGCGGCGCAGGCCACGTTGACGCCGGTGTTGGAGAGCAGCGTCATTACGGCGTCGATCTCTTCACCCTCGGAGGTATAGCCGCAGCCGGAGCCGAGGCTCATATTGGCGGAATCGACCTTAAGGTAAGCGCAGTCCTCAAGAGCGGCCATTATGGTGTCCCAGGCGGCGCCGCCGGAGGAACCGAACACCTTCATTACCACAAGCTGAGCGTCCTTTGCAACGCCGGTGTAGTTGGAGCTTGAATAATAGCCGCAGGCAATGCCCGCAACGTGGGAGCCGTGGTCGGAGCCGGCGTCGGAGTGAGAGACGTCGGTGTCCTTGCCCGCATAGTCAAAGCGGAAGGGTACCTTTGCGCTGTAATACAGGCTGGAGGCGGAAAGGGTGCCGGAGTACATCTGCTCGCATTGCATATTGTTGGCGGAGAGTACGGACGAGATGGTGGAGCTAGTCATCTTGGGGTTGGAGGGAGCGGTCTTGAACGCGTTATGACCGACCACTGCGCCGGTGTCGATGACGGCGATCGCCGTGCCCTTGCCGGTGTAGCCCGCGTTCCATGCGTCGTCCGCGTTGATGAACGGGACCGACGAGCTGAGCCTGTCCGCCTCGCCTTCAAACGCCTCGGGCGCGTTCCAGCTGGGAGCGATGAAGACCTTTTCGACCTCTGCCATTTCCGCGATCTTGGCCATCATGCCGCGGGGAGCGGTGATGGAGAAGCCGTTGAACAGGAGCTGGTAGCGGAAGTTCACGGTCATCTTTTTATCGGCGGAGAAAAGCGCCGCGATCTTCTTTTCGACACGGGCCTGCTTGTTTTTAAGCACGGCGACCATATCGTCCGCAGCCTTGGACGCGGTGTCGGTCACCTTTGCGGCAACGGGCGCGTCCTTGAGCTTTACAAGGAAGGTGACAAGCTCGTTCTCGTCGACCTCCGGGAGCTGTCTGTCGTCAACGCGCACGGCGTCGGGATTGACAGGATCCTCGGCGACCTTTACGTCGGCCGCAAGGCCCAAGGGCATTACGGCAAACGCCATGAGCAGCACGAGGAGAACACTTAGGATCTTCTTCATTTGGTTTCCTCCTTCCGCACAGCGGATATAAAATCTATAGTATAATATCATCCCGCGGGTATTTTGTCTATATAAAAACAGGTATTTGAATAAATTTTATACGCATGTTCCGAATTGGATAAAAGGTAAAAAAACGGTTGACTTTTTTTTGCTGCCGTGATAGTCTATTATCGTAGGAGAGTATGCGAATTCGGCCGTTTTCGGCCCATCGATACCACGGACTTTCAGGAAAGGACAGCCCTGCTTTGCGGGGCTGCGGGTGATAGATCATGAAGAGGTTTGTTTTTGCTGCTGCGGCCGTTCTGCTTGCCGCGTCGCTTTCGTTCACCGCCTGCCGCGGAAAGCACGGCGCTCCCGGCCCCACAGGCGCGCCCGCCGGCGCGACTCAGACTCCCGCGCCCACCACCGCAGACGGCAGCAATTACGACAACACTGCCGAGTTCAGCAACGGGACCTTAAGCGGCGGCTCGTTCAACTGGCAGTACTTTGTGGGAAAGACCGGCGCCAACCGCCCTGCGCACATAACCCTGCACTCCGTTGACGAGGGCGTTTCCAAGGACTATGATATATCGTTCGTGCCCGGCACGTTCACCGTAACGGAGGGCGCGAACACCTACGAATACACCTCTCTCATCAGCTTTACCGCGGACTTTGCCGAGGGCGAATACACCATGGCGGAGATATCCGTGCTGACGGACGACCCCAACATCACCGCGGAGACCTTCTTTGGCGGCACGGTGCCGCAGGACGCCCGCATCGGCGACGTTACCGACTACGGCATGGTGGTTTTCATCAATTATAAATAAGGCGAAAAAAGCTGCCCCGGGACGCAGACGCGATCCCGGGGCTTTCTATGTGCGGTTTTATCTTTCGGCGGTCCAGGGGGTATCGCAGTACTCGCACACGCGGCCGCGATATGCGGCGCCGCAGGCGCGGCAGACGTGCGCTGCCCTGTCGGGATCCTCGGCGCTGAAGCGGTCCTCGCTGCGTACGAAGCTGACGAAGCGTCCGCCGTTTAACGTAAGCAGTCCCCTGTCGCCCTCGGCAAGTATGCCGTAGCGGGCGCCGTTCAGCCCTATCTCCCGGCGGGAGTTGTCCTCAAACTCAAAGGTCGCATAGTAGGAGGTATAGGCGTGCTCGCCGCCATGCACCTGCATGCGCTTTGCAACGACCACCGCTTGGCATGTGACGTCCCGGGCCCCGCGGCGGGGCGACTCTGCTCCCTGCTTTACCGAGGCGGCTATGCTGCTTACAACGATCGCAAAAGCTATGAAGAAGAAGATCACGGATCACACCTCCTTTGGGTACCGTTCCTTTTTGATCATCATAGCAGCAAGCGGGTTCCGAATCAATATAGGGCGCGTAAAGGATCGTAAAATCCGCGTAAATTCAATTGCGGGAGCATTTTTCCGCGTCCACCGCCAGCACGAACATAAGCGCCATAAGGCAGTCGGCGGGGTCGCGCACGTCGATGGTGTAATGATCCGTCCAATGGAACAGCTCCTTTGACACGGTGGCGGCGACGCTGCCGTCGTGGTTTTTTATAACGTAATCCCACTCCCAAAAATTGCCCTCGGCACTCCAGCCGTTCAGGTCTATCTCGTAGCGCGGGTGGAATATCGAAAGGAACTCGCGGCGGATAGTGCCCACAAGCTCGTCGCCTATGTAAAGCTCGAAGGTGGGGGTTAGGGTGAATATCCGCTCCTTGACCGTGCCGAGGAAGTACCCTTCCGCGTCATAAATGTTCAGCTTGTGCCCCCACGAGAGCTGCCCCTTGACGGTGTACAAGGTGTTGCCCTCGTCGTCGTAGATATCGTAGCTGTCGAACCACGAAAAGAATCTCTGCTTAAAAAGTAATCTCATCTGGCCTTACGGGAGCAGCGCCCCGAATTCCTTCATATAATATTCCCTTGCGCCGGAGTAGATCTCCGCCCAGCTCATGCCGGTGCTCTCCGTCGTACTGCGGCTGCGGACTTGATCCGCAGTCAGCTTTTCCGCGCCGAAAATACCCGCAAGGTATTCGAACACCGCGCGCGATTCGGGGTAGGAAAGGTTGTTGCCCGCCTTCTCCTTGGGGCCGTCCGCTATGCCGTAGCCCCAGGCGACCGAGCGGTCGTACATGAAGCGTATCTGCTCTCGGTCGAGGTCGGTAAGAAGCAGCTGCGCGATGCCGTAGGCGTACTCGTAAGCGTCGGAGTCGTCGCGCCCGTCCTTCGTCGCCTCCCCGGAGCGGAGATGCTCGTAAATGCTCCACACCGCGCGGTGGAAGGCGAGGTCGTCCTCGGTCTCCGCCTTGCCGGAGATCTCGCGGAAGAACTCGAGATACCCGTCGAAGCCGTTTGTGAGGTCGTACTGCGGGAAGGTCCGGGTCTGCGCCTCAAGCGAATAATACTCCGCGAGCGCCTCGGTCATCCAGTACGTATCGCCGAGCGGCGCGTCCTCCCGCAGCAGCACGTGCACGAGCTCGTGCGGGGCGTTGTATGGCTTTGAAAGCGATATCTCGCCTTCATTGGGGTTGGCGTAGGAGGAAGAGAGATAAGGGTCGGTCAGTATTACGCAGATCCCGCTTTCAAGCCGCTCCTCTATCTCCGGAAGGAGCGAGGGCGTTTCCTCCCGGAACCGCTCGATCAAAAGCTCCGCCGTGCGGGAAAGCCCGCATTCAAGCTTGTAAAGCTCTTCCGCGCTTTGCGCGAAGCCGTCGGAAGGGACCGTCATGGTGAAGCGACCGAAGGAGATGACGGGGTATCTCGTGCCGCGGCTCAAAACCGCTTCCGCCGCGGCGGATGCGCCCTCCGGCAGCTCTGCCCCGCCCTCGACGCCTATCGCGGCGAGCCAGTCGGGCAGCAGCTCCCCGTTATCGGAAGCAGCGGCGAAGCCCGCAAAGCCCCTCTTTTCCATCGCGAACGAGGCGAGCGAGGCCGCGGCCAACTTCACGCTGCGCACGGTATCCTCCCCGGCGAACTCCCTGTCGAAAAACACCGCGTTCATGGAGGCGGAAAGCGCGTTCGCGGGGTCGGAGAAGTATCCTTTAAGAGCAGCTTCGTCCTGCCCTTCGCCGTACAAGAGCCCCGCAAGCCCCTCCCGCTGCCATGCGGCGGGGAGCAAGTAAGCGGCGCCCATGAGAGCCCCGGCCGCGCTCCCGTTCTGAAGCTCCTCGGGGGTGAAGAAGGCGGAATCGCCCACGGCCGCGGGGGCCCCGCCGACGGTCGTCTTTACCATGTAAAGCTTGACCCCGCCCGGCTTTTGACCCGTGATCGCTTCGGCCATTCCAAGCAGCGCGGATACGGAATAGTATGCGTCGCGAAGCTCGTCCTCCGCATAGATCGAGTTGTCCATGTGGAGCTCTATCCCTTCGCCGGAAAGGTAATGCGTGGAAAACTGCGCGGCGTAGCCCTCATCGCGGGAGTGGGAGCCCTCATGGATCTCAAGCGTTTCCCAGGGCTTCGGCTCGGGCTTTATCGCGCAGCCGCAGAGAAGGAGCGCGACTAAACAGCCAATGACAAATATCGTCAGTTTTTTCATATGATACTGCTTTATAAAAGTCAGAGTTTATTAAGAAAATCCCGCTCGTCTTCGATATTACCCACCATGATCCTTTGACGCCCGTCGTCAATGTATTCGATGGGTTTATCCTCGGGGAGTGTCTTCCATTTGGGTGTGAAGCAGAGCACAGAAAGAATACCGATGAGAATAAAAGGCGCCATGACACAAACGAACCTGATCCAAGGAGCGGGCGGCGCGGAGAGAGTGCTTTGGAAAGGTAAAAGCACCTCATAGGTAAACATTAACGAGAGGAGCGAGATAATAAGGCTCGCGCCTATGCTGAGCACAAAGTCCCAAAGCTTTTTGTGCTTGCTTCCGGAGTTGCGTATTTTTGTTCTGACGAGCATCCCCGTGAAGGTTATGAGCCCGCACAGTAAGCCCAAAGAAACACATAAAAGACAGTATTTTAACATGGGGTCCTCAGCGTCCTCCTGATATAGGCGCGGCAGGAATCATCCTGCCGCGCATCGATCCTTTGTTTTATGCGGTCTCGCTTTTGGGTTTGCCCAGTATCTCGGAATAGATCATGCCCTGCGCGAGCGGCGGGAGCTTGCCTATCCTTGCCATTGCGCGCTTTGCGGATTCCGCCGCGGCGGCCTCGCGCTCCGCGCGCTCGTCCTCGTCCGCAAGCCTGTGGCCGAGATTGCCCGCTACGGCGGCGGGGCGGTCGGCCTTAAACTGCGTTACGCCCTCGTGATAGCCGTCGTGTATGGAGCCGCCTCCGCAGTCGTCGTCCGAGTGCGCAACGGTGGGCTTTTCCTTTTGCAGAGCGGTCTGCATGACGCGCTTTTCAAGGGGACGACGCTGCTGCGCGGGGGCGGCGGCCATGCTGCCGGAGACTTTCTTTTCGGCCTCGCGCCTTGCGGCATTCTCCTGCAGGCGCCTTTTAAGCTCCTCCTGCCTGCGGGCGCGCTCGGCGTCCGTGGCCGCGCTGCTCTGACGCACCTGCGGGGTGGGCTCGCCCTCGGCGGGCTGAGCAGCCGCCTGACGCTTCGCCTCCTCGGCAAGCCTCTGCTGACGCGCTCTCGCTTCGGCCTCCTGCTGTTTTTTAGAGGCCGAGATTATGGCCCAGACAATGATGCCTGCGATTATGAAAAACGGTATCGGCATACGTCTTACTCCTTTCCTGCGGAGTATCGCTGCCGGGGCGGGTCGGTCCCGCCCCGGACTCATGCGTTTTAAGCGTTTTCGGTGGTGGTGGTCTTGCCGATCGCCTCACGCATATCGGTATCGGCCATCATGTTCTTCATGCGATAGTAGTCCATTATGCCGAGGTTGCCGCTGCGGAACGCCTCTGCCATGGCCTTGGGCACCTCCGCCTCCGCCTCGATAACGCGGGCGCGCATGCCCTGTACCTCGGCCTTGTTCTCCTGCTCCTGAGCGATAGCCATGGCCCTGCGCTCCTCGGCCTTTGCCTGAGCGATGCGCTTGTCGGCCTCCGCCTGGTCGGTCTGGAGCTTTGCGCCAACGTTCACGCCTACGTCGACGTCCGCAATATCAATGGAGAGTATCTCAAACGCGGTGCCCGCGTCAAGGCCCTTGCCGAGCACTGTCTGGGAGATAAGATCGGGGTTCTCGAGCACGTCCTTGTGGGAGAGCGACGAACCGATGGTGGTAACGATGCCCTCGCCTACACGGGCGATGATGGTCTCCTCGCCCGCGCCGCCGACGAGGCGGTCGATGTTGGCGCGGACGGTGACCTTTGCCTTTGCGCGAAGCTCGATACCGTCCTTGGCGATGGCGGCTATGACGGGGGTCTCTATAACGCGGGGGTTAACGCTCATCTGCACGGCGGTCAGAACGTCGCGGCCGGCAAGGTCTATCGCGCAGGCCTTCTCAAAATCGAGGGGGATGCCGGCGCGCTGAGCGGCGATGAGTGCGTTTGCAACGCGGTCAACGTTGCCGCCGGCCAGGTAATGCGCCTCCATCTTATTGATGGAAAGGCTGAGGCCGGCCTTGGTGGCCTTGATGAGGGGGTTGATGATCCTTGCGGGACGGACCTTCCTGATCTTCATACCGATGAGGGTAAACAGGCCGACGCGCACGCCGCTTGCCGCGGCGGAGATCCACAGCCCGAGGGGTATGAACGAGAAGAAGATGATGATAAGGCAGATAACGCCGATGATCACCGCAACAAGGGCGGCGGGGGTCAGCGCAAGAAGGGGGATGTTGGTAAGGTCAAATAACATGGTATGCTCCTTTCGGTTTTCAACCAATTGAATTCAGCAGTTTGATAAGGGCGTAAACAACGCCGATCAGCACCGGAACGCCTATCACTATCCACAGCCAGTCCCGCACGACGCGGCCCTTTTCGGGCTTTTCGCCGCCGGACTGTTTCTCGGGTTCAAATGCCCCGCACTTGGGGCAGGCGGCTGCGGCGTCAGAATAGAGAATGTGGCATTTTTTGCAGTATTTCATGCCCGTTTTACCGTGATCTTAACGCCGTCGACCTCGATCACGACAACCTCCGTGTCCTTGTCGATAAACTCGGCGTCGCTGACAACGTCCATTCGTCTGCCGTCGATCATCGCTATCCCGCTGGGGCGCAGCGAGGTGAGCGTTCTGCCGGTCTTGCCCACAAGCTCAGCCGCTTCCTTCTGGGTGAGCTCGGTGGAGGCGGCGTCTATCGCGGTGTTCAATACCACCGGCGATTTTGAAAGCTTGCCGCGGATAGCCGACTTGAATATCAGTATTGCGATTATCGCAAGCAGCACCACCACAATAAGCAGCGAGAACATGGCTCCGGGCAGCGACCCTTCGGAACCTATGATAAGGCCCGCGATAAGCGCGATACCGCCCGAGATGCCCGCGGCTCCGAAACCGGGAATTATCATCTCGACCGTGATTAGTATCATGCCGATCACGATCAGCACCAATCCGCCTATGTTGTCGGCCCAGGCTGCCGCCCAATCCGAAAAGAAGCCGGACGTGAGTATTAGCGGTAACATATTGCTTCTCCTTCCGTCTGCGCTGATCAAGCGCCGGTTTGTGCGCGGGTTTCCCGCGCCTCATGTATATTCTATGACTTTTGCACGGAGGTTTCAATATAGAACCCGTAATGCTTTTGTAAAGATTAAGTAAAATATTGCGCCGCGTTGGCAGAAAAGCCCGGTTATGCTAAAATACGCAGGAAGGGCCCTCGCCCGAAAAGACTTGAAAATATATTCTCTATTGCCCGCAACCGGCGGGTGAAAAACCGCATCATAAAGGGTGTAAGGCCAAAGCGGAGGGGGAATATGGACGACAGCAGTATCGTCGCGCTGCTTGAAAGCCGCGACGAGAGCGCTATCCCGGCGCTCATGGAAAAATACGGCGGGCTTACGCGGAGCCTGACCGGCAGGATACTGCGCGACAGCAGGGACGCAGAGGAGTGCGCGAGCGACGTATTTCTGCGGCTTTGGATGAGCATACCCCCCGCAAAGCCCAAAAACCTTGCCGCGTACACCGCCAAAACCGCCCGCAACGAGGCGCTTATGCGTCTGCGGCGCAACCGCTCGGCGGGGATACAGAACGAGCTGCCGCTTGATGAGGCGGCGCTGTTCCTGCCCGGCGTTGAAACGCAGGCCGAGGCAAACGAGCTTGCGGAAAGCATAAGCCGCTTTTTGGAGAACGAAAGCCGCGACAGGCGGATCTGCTTTATCAAGCGGTACTGGTTTTTCATGAGCGTTGACGAGATCGCGCGCGAGACCGGTATGACGCAAAGCAAGGTCAAATCGCTGCTGTTCAGGACGCGGAACGCCCTGCGCAAATATCTTGAAAAGGAGGGCTATCTATATGAATAAGAAGGAAAAGCTGCTAAATAGCATAGACGGCCTCTCCGGGCTTGACGAAAAGCTTATAGCCGAGGCCATGGAGCCCCGGAAAAAGCGCCGGCCGTATTGGGCGGCAGCCGCGGCGGCGGCGCTGCTTGCGGCGGGGCTGGCGTTTACGGCGTTAAAGCTTTCCGGCGCAGATGCGCCTTGGCAGACCGCGCACGTCGCAAACGAAACGGCGGGCCCGGGCGTGACAGACGCTCCGTTTGAAACGGTGCAGCCGTCAGAATGCCTCCCGACCGAAGGTCCCGCGGAGACGGTCGCCCCCACGCCCACAGATCACGCCGACCCGACCGAAGGGCCGCCCGTGACGGACCGCCCGGCCGAGACGCCTCAGCCCACCGCAAAGGCTTCTCCGTCGGCGGCTGCCTCCAATACCCCCTCGCCCACCGATACTCCGAGGGTGACAGCAACTCCCACGGAAACTCAAAAGCCCACTCCCACGAATACTCCGAAGGCGACCGCGACTCCCAAGCCGACGCTGACGCCGAAGCCCACGGGAAAGCCCACGCCCACCCCAAGCTTGCAGCCGACGGAGAGCTCCGCCCCCACCGACGCGCCGTACTTATACGAGTACGAAAGCGAAGCCGCCCTGCTTGAGGCCATGCGTACGGGCGAGCTTAAGGGCAAATGGAGCCGCTACTATCGCCCGGCTGATCTGCCGGAGGGCGCCGCGCTTGCGGGGATAGCGGTTTCGAACAGCATGCTGACCCTCAATTACCGCATAGGCGGGCAGGGCTGGTCGCTGAGCTGGCTGCGCGGCGAAGACCCCGACGAGTTCATCCCGCGCAT
Source organism: Clostridia bacterium (assembly GCA_017539215.1). GTDB lineage: Bacteria > Bacillota > Clostridia > Christensenellales > CAG-138 > UBA3857. The sequence goes on from JAFYHI010000020.1 coordinate 12,132, forward strand.
AGCCTCGCTGGCCCAGGGCGAATGGCTGGGTGCGATATACCTTGCACAGGGCACGCAGGCGTATTTCGGTCAGGGAGGCCAAACGTTTTTGGCAGGCGTTCCGCAGGGCGCAGGCTCCGGCGCGATAACCGCCTTCTGCCGCGTCGAGCGGGTAGACGCATAACAAGTTTCCAAGCACACGGGCGGCGTATTCCCTCCGTCCGACTCAAAAACCATCTATAAAACCACAGAAAGGACGTGTTCGACATGAAACGATTCCTCTTATCTGCCTTACTCGTTTTTACCGCTCTCTCGCTTGCGGCCTGCGGGACGAAGCCCGCGACAGACGCCGTAACGGTCGACGTGACAAGCGCCGCCCTCTCCGGGAATGCGGACAAACCCACAAACACAGCGGATACCGACCTGCATGACGGTGAAAGCTATCTTACGCTTTTGTGGAACGGCGAAGCCATAGCTCCCTGCGTAAGGTTTCTTTACTCCACCGACAGGGTGGTAAACGAGGACGGGAGCGATTCCGCGGTTTCCGCCGACGGCAAAGCCTTTTTCGAAGGCATACGGGGCGCGGTCGGCAAAATGCCCACGGTCGGCGCGGACTTCGAGCTGATCATCTCCGAGGGCTGCGAGCTTACGGGGCTTTCCCTTTACGACCCCGAAACGCTTGAACCCCTGTTTCCGAACCTGTCCGCAGAAGCAAAGCTGGAGCTTCTGCACACGGCCTGCGGCAAGACCGTGGCGGAGGCGATAGTCACCCGCACGGGCAGGTACATAGAGAGCGCCGGAAAGTACGAAAGCTGCACCTTCGGCTTTGCGTTCATAACGGACGGCGGCCCCGAACCCACCGAATGCCCGGAGACCGGCGCGCTGCTTCCCTCGGCCCCTTCCGGCGCGGAGGCAGCCGAGGCCGCTCCCCTGCCCACCGCCGCTCCCACGGCTGTACCCACAGCCGTTCCGACTTCAAAGCCCACGGCCGCTCCCACCGCAAAGCCCACCGCCGCTCCCACGACCGCTCCCACCGCTAAGCCCACGGCTAAACCCACGGCGGCTCCGGACCCCACCGACAGGCCGTTCGTAACAAACGACCCATCCTTTGAAGGGTACCTGAAGGTGATCGGAGCGCAGGGCGGGGCAACGGAACCGTTCGAGCATTTCGAATCCTCTCACACCTACGTTGAGGAAGCGGGCGGCATGCTTGCTGGGTGCGGGTTCTCGTTTTACGAGAGGCTGCACGGCGAGGATATCCTCCCCCGTATTCCGAATGCCGGCCAAAGCCGCGGGATCGTGCTTGTAACGGGCCGTGACTGCCGGATAGTGCAGATAAGCGTTTACGACGCGGTATCGCTCGACCGCCTTGAAAACAGCATTACGAGGGACGCCCTTCGCCGTCTTTTGGACACGACGGAAGACAGCCTGCTGATATACGTTAAGGTAACAAAACAGGGCCGCTATATCGAGGCGCTTGACGAATACGAAAGCACCTGTTACGGCTGTGCTTTTACGGTGAATTAAAAAGTATATTGCTCAAAAACCCTTTTACCCGCTTTTAATCAAGCGGGTAATTTGGTATAATTCATCTGTTGAACCAAAATCAGCAAAGGAGATAAAAACATGCCCGTTAATCTTAAAGGACGTCACCTGTTGACCCTCAAGGACTATACTCCCGAGGAGATCATGTACCTTCTGAATCTTGCCGCCGACCTTAAGGCCAAGAAGCGCGCCGGCATCCGCGGCGATCTGATGGCCGGCAAGAACATCGTTCTGCTGTTCGAAAAGACCTCTACCCGCACCCGCTGCGCGTTTGAGGTTGCCGCTTACGACGAAGGCGCAAACGTTACCTTCCTTTCCAACTCTCAGATGGGCAAGAAGGAGTCCATGGAGGACACCGCGAAGGTCCTGGGCCGCTTCTACGACGGCATAGAGTTCCGCGGCTTCAAGCAGGAGACCGTTGAGCTTCTGGCCAAGTACGCAGGCGTTCCCGTATGGAACGGTCTTACCGATATGTACCATCCCACCCAGGTGCTGGCCGATCTGCTCACCATCCGTGAGAACATAGCAAAGCCCGTAAACAAGGTAAAGCTCGTTTACGTCGGCGACGCCCGCAACAACATGGGCAACTCCCTTATGATAATCTCCGCCAAGCTCGGCATGCACTTCGTCGGCATCGCGCCCACGTGTCTCTGGCCCGAAGAGGGACTCGTGAACGAGATGCGTAAGCTCGCCGAGAAGACCGGCGCCAAGATCGAATTCTCCGACAAGATCGAGGCCGTTGACGGCGCAGACGCCATCTACACCGACGTTTGGGTATCCATGGGCGAAGAGGCTCAGTTCGAAGAGCGCATCAAGCTGCTCGAGCCGTACCGCGTGACCATGGACATGATGAAGATGACCCATAACC
>JAFYHI010000021.1 GCA_017539215.1 Clostridia bacterium
CTGCATGACCTGCCGCCTCAGAAAGGAGGTCTCGCTTGCGGACCTCAGGATAGGCGATTATTGGGGCAGGCGTTACCAAAGCCGCAGCGACGGCGTATCGGCCGCGTTCGCGCTGACCGACGCGGGCCGCGCCGCCATAGAGGAACTGATCCGCTCCGGCGCGGTGATTGCGCTCGACCCCGGCACGCCTGAGGAGATGCTCCGGGCGCAGAATATGGAGGGCTATGCCGACGCCGCCGCCCACCGCGAGGCGATGGAGCTAATAAAAAGCGGCGCCCCCGTTGAAAAAGCGGTGAGAGCGTACCGCCGGCTGGAACCTGCAAAGCGCAGGCTGAAGCGCGTGCTGCTGCGTGCTTCGGGTATGCTGCCGGGCGGCCTCAGAGCAAAGCTGAAAAAAACGAGGGGTTCTTTCCCCCGCCTTTAAGAGGATAGCAAAATGGCCCTGCTGACCATAATAACACCTACGTATAATCGTGAGAACTGCCTCGGCGCCTGTATGGATTCGCTGCTGAAGCAGACCGTATTCGACTTTCAATGGCTCGTCGTGGACGACGGCAGTACCGATGGAACGGCAGGTCTCGTCCGGGGGTTTGCGGATTCGAACCCGCCTTTTGCGGTCGATCTCGTTCAAAAGGCCAACGGGGGCAAGCACACCGCGCTGAACGCTTCGCACCCGTATATCAAAGGGGATTACGTCACGGTCCTCGACAGCGACGATACGCTCGTGCCCAATGCCGTGGAGCGGATACTTGCCGCTTGGAGCGGGTTTGCGTGCGACCCCGAGGTGGGCAGGATAATCTTCCTGAAAGGCACCTCGGTCGACGAGCCCGTATGCCGCGTGCTGCATCCCGGCGTACCGGTGGATACGCTGAAAGAGCCGCGCATAGGCAGCTTGGGCAGGGACTGCTGCGATACGTTCAGGACGGCGCTTTTTACCAAATACCGCTTTCCGGAGTTTGAGGGGGAGCGGTTTATAGGCGAGGGCGCGGCGTTCTTTCCGATGGAGCTTGAATCAAAAGGCGTCTACTATAACGAGGTGCTGTATCTGTGTTCCTACCGCGAGGACGGCCTGACCAAGGCCGGACGCAGGATGCGCATCCAAAACCCCAGGGGCGGTATGTATAACTCCAAAACCTATATGCATCCGCGCCTGCCGTTGAAAACGAGGGTAAAGAAGGGCATTCTTTACTCCTGCTATGCAAAGTTTGCCGGTGTGGGCTTCAAGGAAATGCTCCGCGACAACCCGTACCGGATCCTTACCGCGCTGACCCGCCTTCCCGGTCTGGCCCTAGCGCACTATTGGAAACGAAAGCATCTGTGACCTAAAGGGGGATAAAATGTCCGGACCGATGTTCAGCATCATAATACCGGTTTACAATACCGAGAAGGAATTGGAGCGCTGTGTCCGCAGCGTGACGGGCCAAACTTTCCGCGACCTGGAACTTATACTCGTGGACGACGGCTCGCGCGACAACAGCGGAGCCCTTTGCGATGCATTCGCCGCTGAAGACCCCCGCGTCAAGGTCATCCATCAGCAGAACAGCGGCTGCTCCGAGGCGCGCAACAGCGGAGTAAGGGCGGCACAGGGGGAATACTTGCTTTTCCTTGACAGCGATGATATGTGGGATGAAGCCGATGCATTGGAACAGATCGTCTGTATCGTTAAAGAAAAACCGGTGGACGTGGTCTGCTTTGGGGTCAAGATATACGAAGATGACGGTACTTTTGTAAAAACGAGGGTGCCGGAGGAACCTGCAGGGGATGACGACTCAAAGGAAACGGTGCTGAGAAGGCTTATTTACACGAATCAGTATTTCAGCGCATCCTATGTTAAAGCGCTTCGCAGGGAGTATTTCATTGAAAACGGGCTTTTCTTTGTCAAGGGCCTGCTCAGCGGCGAGGATGGCGAATGGTCGGCGCGCATTATGGTGACATGCAGGTCGATAGCGGTTTTCCAAAGCGCGTTTTATAAAAGGATCCGGCGCAAAGAGGGAGGAATAACCTCTGCCATCGGTAAAAAGAACATTCTTGATGTGTTCATGGCAATCGAACGCGGCTTGGAGTTTATCGACCGAAAAGCCGAGTCGGATTCACTTAAACAGCTTTATTTAGAATACTGGGCATACCAATATGCTATGTTATACGGATTGGCATATCGCCTGCATTCGGACCCAGAGTATCCCGCTTTGATAGAATGTTTTCGCAAGTATAAATGGCTGCTCCGGTACGATCACGTTAATAAGGTTCGGGCTGTGCGCAGACTGGTCCGCTTCATCGGTGTACGCGGAGCTGTGCCCGCTCTTTCACTTTATTATAGGGTAAAGTAAAATGAAGTATTCCGTTATCATACCTGCCTATAACGAACGGTCGACGATACGCCGCTGTCTCGACAGTGTTCTTCCGCAGCTGCCCGACAGCGCCGAGGTGCTGATAATAGACGACGGCTCCGACGACGGCACGGTCGAGATATTACGCGAGTACGCCGCGAAGTACCCGGGCCTCACTCTCGTTGAAAAGCCCAACGGCGGCGTGTCGTCGGCGCGGAACGCGGGGCTCGCCATGGCGAAAGGGGAGTACGTGCTGTTTGTCGACGCCGACGATGCTGTAAGGGACGACTATTTTGCCGTGCTTGACGCCGCACTTGAGGGCTCGCCGGATATGCTGCTGTTCGGCAAGCACATAATGGGTGCTTCGGGTGCGGTCCGCAGGTCCTGCGGCAGAGGGCATACCGTTGCCGGCCGGGAGAGGACGGCGCGGTTCGTTTCAAAATGCCTGCGCCGCCAGGTACTCAACCTCATCACAACAAAGGCCTTCCGCAGGGAAATAATAGAGGAGAGCGGCCTGCGCTTTGATGAAAGGCTCGATATAGGCGAGGACAAGGCGTTTGCGTTCGCGTTCTCGCTGAAAGCCGAAAGCGTCAAAAAGATACGCGATGAGCTGTATTATCTGTCCGTGGACGACCCGAATTCGCTTTCAAGGCGCAAGAGGGACAGGCTCTGCGAAAGCGTATTGACGGAACACCGGATAATGTCGGACAGGCTGCTTGCCTCCGATATCCCGGAGTCCGGCAAAAGGGCGTACGAAAAGGCGCTGAACTATTCCTTCTATCGCAGCGCGTACACGGTGGTCGGGGAGCTTAACAAATTCGATCTGACAAAAGCGGAGCGCCGGGAAAAGACCCGTGAGATACTTGAGGCGTTTTCACAGGAAGAGGGTTTTGAGCCGAAGGATATCGGGTGTGCGGCCTTGGCATGCCCCGTTCGGAATAAAAAGGTAAGGTTGATGGACTGCGCTATGCGCTGTTGCACAAAACGAGGCAGACTATGAAAAAAGTTTTGATAATCGCCGGCGCTCTCCATATAGGCGGAGCGGAGAAGGTCGCGGTGAATCTCAGCAAATATGCGCCGCAGGGGGAGTTTCATTTTGATTATCTGGTATTCGAAGGATACGAGAACGTTTATGGAGCGGAGATAGAAGAAAGGGGCGGAAGGGTATTTACGCTGCCCTCCCCTAGTAAGGGATACCTTCGCTATTGCCGCAGTCTTGCTGAATTGATTCGGGAAAACGGGTATTCCGTCGTTCACTCGCATACTCAGTTCAACAGCGGCCTCAATTTGGCTGTCGCAAAGAGATGCGGCGTCCCGATCAGGATCGGGCACTCTCACACGACCAAAACGGAGAGGAAGGTCTCTCTGCCTCAAAAACTGTATGAGGCGGCAATGCGAGTGCTTCTGAGAAGTTATTCAACACATCTGCTTGCCTGCGGAGAGGAAGCGGGCGTGTGGATGTTCGGGAAAAAGGCTTTTTCAGAATGCGGCCGCGTTATAAAAAACGGGATTGACGCCGCGGCGTTTGCATATTCACCCGAAGTACGAGAAGCCATAAGGGCTTCGGCGGATATTCCCAAAGACGCCTTTGTCATAGGTCACGCAGGCACGCTGCTGCCGCTAAAGAATCAGGAGTTTCTGATAAGGCTTCTTCCGAAGATAAGGGAAACCATTCCCAATGCCATGCTGCTGCTTTTGGGCGCCGGGACCGTGGATGAGAAGAGCCGGCTGCAGTGCATAGCCGATGAATGTGGAGTGAGCGGATCCGTTCTGTTTGGCGGAGGCGTCGGAAACGTGAACGAGTACCTGAGCGCGATGGACGTTTTTGCATTTCCGTCCCTGAGGGAGGGCACACCGCTTGCGCTGCTGGAAGCGCAGGCAAACGGACTTCCGTGCATCATATCCGACAGGATACCCAGGGACGCCGCGCTGACGGACCTTGTCAGGCCGGTTTGCTTGGAGGATGAAGACGAGTGGATTGACTTGATATGCACGGCAAGACGGAACGATCCATGTTCGTATGCTGAGGTCATGGTTCGGTTGGGTTATGACAGCGCCGGAGCATATAAACCCGTGTACGATATTTATCGAAGTCTGGCTACGGTAAGCCTTTCCTTTGACGACGGACGCGGTGATAACGCCAACGTATTGGACGGCTTGCTTATACCTCTCGGTATCCCTGCCACGCTGAATATTACCACTGGGTATGTTGACGGGACTTGCCCGGACGAGCTCCGACCGTCGGAGAAAAGCCCGCTGAGCATAGAGGATGTTCGCAGGTTTTTCAACGATCCGCTTGTAGAGATCGCCATACACGGAGACCGCCATCTTAATACGGAGGAGGATATACTTCGCGGAAAGGAAAAACTGCAGGAGTGGCTGGCCGTACCGGACACGAAGGAGCTGGGCTTCGCCAGTCCGGGTTCGGGCTTGTCGCTGAAGTGGTTCAGGTCCCCCGAAGCGGAGCGTCTGCGCGGAAGCATCCTGTATATGCGCACCGGTATCCGTGTTTGCACGCTTTCTCCGTTGCGAAGGCTCATCAGGAAGACGGGCAGGGTCATTCATCTTGCGACGTTTTACAGATTCGGGTATCACGATACCGTGATGACCGAATCGGACGGACAGATAGTTTACAGCATTCCTGTGATGAAGGATGCAACGGTTCGTCAGGTAGCGGCGGCGGTAAAGGACGCCGTTCGCAGACGCGGCGCGGTCGTGCTGATGCTGCACAGCGTTTTGGACGACGTTTCCGGAGAGGACAATTGGACTTGGGAGAGAAAAAAGCTTGAGGAACTGTGCAGAATGCTGCTTAAGATGGAACAGGAGGGCAAGCTTTGCATCTGCACCACGGCAGAGCAGTATCGTATGCTTCGGGAGAGGACATGATGTATCGAGGCTTTGTCACAATAGCCACCGGCAAGGAGCATTATTACCGCATAGCGTATAACCTGCTGTGCTCGTACAGGCTGAATGCGGGGCGGTATCCCTTTGCGATCATTTGCGACAGAGAGAACGAATATACGTCCGCGTTTGACAAGGTCGTGCGTCTTGACGATCCTTCAAACAGCTACATGGATAAGCTTCGGCTCTTCGACTGCCTGCCTTATGACGAAACGATCTTCATCGACGCCGACTGCCTCATTTACGGGGATATCGACTGCTGGTGGGAGCTGTTTGAAAAGGCGGGCGACTGCTCTGTGTTCGGCTGCGCATACGACGACCTTGATACCGACAGGGGCTGGTTTAAGACCGACGGCATGGGCAAATACCGCGACAGGATAAGCTTTGTCCCGAGCTTCAGCGGGGGCGTCTATTATCTTCGGAATACGCCGGTCTGCAAGAATGTGTTCGACACGGCGAAGGAGGCTGCGGCGGAATACGGCAAATATCCGTTTGCGATATTCTCTCATCCCGCGGACGAGCCCGTCATTGCCCTCGGCATGGCCGTAAGCGGCTGCCGCCCGGTCGAATGCGGTGACGTAGGGCTCTATACTTACCGCCGTTTTACCCGTGCGGATATTGATGTTCCGCGCGCCGAGTGGTATTATAATGGGGAGTGGCGCAGCATAAAAGCCATTCATTGGGGCAGCTTCGGCACCATGAAGGCGTTCTACCTTTTTGAGGCGTCAAAGGCAAAACGGAAGCTCGCCGGCAAACCCCGCAAGGGGCTCAAATGGACGCTGCTCTATCGATTCAGGCTGCTGTATCTTGCGCTCCACGTATGCGACCTTGTCACTCTGTGGAAACGCGTAAGGCGCAGGGTCAAAAACCGGCTCAGACGGGGGTAGAAAGTGC
>JAFYHI010000022.1 GCA_017539215.1 Clostridia bacterium
CGATCCCGACGTTCCTCGAATCATCTTTTTTTATGACGACGTCCATTTTACATATACAGCCTGTTGCCGTTGCGGTTGGGCTCACTGGTGCAGTTGAGGCCGAGCTTGCGGTAAACGGAGCGGTCTGCGGCGGAGAGCATCACGGAGGAATGCGCCTCGCACCCGCGCAGCTTGGGAAGCTGCTTTAATGCAAGCGCGGCGGTGGGGTTGGTGGCGGCGGATATTGACAGCGCATAGAGCACCTCGTCGGAATGGAGCAGGGGGTTCTCGCTGCCGAAATGGTTTATTTTAAGGCTGCGGATGGGCTCCAGCACCACGGGCGACAGCAGGTCTATACTGCGGTTAATGCCCGCAAGCGCCTTTAACGCATTGAGGAGCGCGCCCGCCGCGGGGCCTACGAACTCGCCGGTTTTGCCGGTGATCATTGCGCCGTCGGGCAGCTCTATTGCCATGGCGGCGTTGCCCGTTTCCTCCGCACGCGCAAGGGCGGCGGCGACGACGGGCCGGTTTTGAGTGGTGATGCCGGCGCGGGTCATTATGAACTCCGCCTTATAGACCTGTTCCTTATCTATTCTGCCGCGCTTATAAGCGCAGGCGGCGGCATAATAGCGACGGATTATCTCCTGTTTTGCGGCGGCGCAGACGACCTCGTCGTCGGTTATGCAGTTGCCTATCATATTAACGCCCATGTCCGTGGGGGACTTATAGGGCGACTCGCCGTAGATATGGGTGAACATGGTGTTCAGGACCGGGAAGGACTCCACGTCGCGGTTGTAGTTTACGGTGGAGACCCCGTACGCCTCCAGATGGAAGGGGTCTATCATGTTCATATCGTCAAGGTCCGTCGTCGCGGCCTCATACGCAAGGTTGACGGGATGCGAAAGCGGCAGGTTCCACACGGGGAAGGTCTCGAACTTGGCGTAGCCCGCGCGAACGCCCCGTCTGAACTCCTGATAAACCTGCGACAGGCACACGGCAAGCTTGCCGCTGCCGGGGCCGGGAGCGGTAACAACGACAAGAGGACGCGTGGTCTCAATAAACTCGTTGCGCCCGAAGCCCTCGTCGCTGACGATGAATTTGGGGTTCTTGGGGTAGTCCTCTATGGGGTAGTGGCGATATACGCGCACGCCGAGCCGCCTGAGCCTGTCTGCAAAGGAGTCGACTGCGGGCTGACCCTCGCGGTAGCGGGTAATGACAACGCCCGACACCGTGAGCCCCCTGCCGCGGAACGCGTCTATAAGACGAAGCACCTCGCGGTCGTAGGCGATGTCGATATCGCTGCGTATCTTGTTGTGCTCAATATCCCCGGCGTGTATCGCAAGGATTATCTCCGCGCTGTCGCGCAGCTCGCTGAGCATATTTATTTTGGTATCGGGAAGGAAGCCCGGCACCACGCGCGAGGCATGATAGTCGTCGAACAGCTTGCCCCCGAACTCGAGATACAGCTTGTCGCCAAAGCGCGCGATGCGCTCCAGTATCTTTTTGGACTGCATTGAGATGTACTTTTCGTTGTCGAACCCTATCTTCATCTTCACGACCTTTCCTGAGTTTGGGGTAATGCGCGGGAGCGCTTCACGCCGGAGCGCACTGCTCCCTGCCAAAAAAACATGCCTTATGGGGTCAAAGACCCCGGCCTTCGCTGTGCCGGTGGTGGGACTCGTTTTGCAAAAGACGCGTCTCGAACTTGCGCTCCGCGCGGCGCAATTTGTCCGGCTCAAAAACCCGGGCTGCCTCTGTTCGCGCTTAGAGGCTTGTCCGCGCTCATGCACGGTTACGGGGCGGGCTGCTGCGCTGCGCTTGCAAGGCCGCCCGTCACCCGACTTTTCGCCCATTCACCGGATGGCCGAAATTCCCCATTGGGGAACCGTCGGGAGACCTTCTCGTCCCTTCCATTAAAATACCATACCTTATGGGGTCAGAGACCCACAGCTTTTGACGGTGCCGGTGGTGGGACTCGTTTTTGAGCTTCGGACATTGCTTGTGCTCCGCACCGCGCAATTTGTCCGGCTCAAAAACCCGGGCTGCCTCAAAACGCAGATCTACTGCGTTTTGAGGGCCTTCGAGTCCCTTCCATTAAAATACCATACCTTATGGGGTCAGAGACCCCATAAGGTATGGTGCCGGTGGTGGGACTCGAACCCACACGGTATTGCTACCAACGGATTTTGAGTCCGTCACGTCTGCCAATTCCATCACACCGGCAGCTTATGCGTTATTATAGCACAGCGGGGACTGTAAATCAAACAAAATCCGCGCACGCAAAATCATATATTATGCTTCGGGGGATGCGTGCTTTGTCGCCGTTTGGCTCTGCGTCATATTTTATAGGGGGAGACCCAAATTCGTTTTAAGGAGGACAGTATGGCTGTTTTTACCAACAGAGCCACGCTTTCGTATAGCGGGATAACCACCGCGTCCAACACCGTAACGGGCAGCCTTGTGGGCGCCCTTTCAGCGCAGAAGACCGCTCTTGCCGACTCGTACCGCACGGGCGGGAGCATAACCTACGTCATAAGCCTTATAAACTCGGGCGACGCCGCGATAACGGGGCTTACCGTGACGGACGACCTTGGCGCGGGCGGCGCGGCAAACGCCCCGCTCACCTACCGCGAGGGTTCATGCGCGCTGTTCGTGAACGGCGTTCCCGCCTCCCTGCCCACGGTTGAGGCGGCGGCAAGACTTGAGTTTACCGGGCTGGACCTGCCCGCGCACTCGAACGCGCTCATAATCTACACGGCGGACGTAAACGAGTACGCTCCGCTTGCCGCAGGCTCGTCTATAACCAACACGGCAGTGGCACAGCCCTTAGGCAGCGCCGTTACCGCCTCTGCGACCGTGCATGCCGCGGACGCTCCCGCGCTTGCGATAGAAAAGCAGATCTGCCCCGCGACCGTAATGGAGAACGGGACGCTGACCTACACCTTCATCATAACCAACACCGGCGCGGCGGAGGCCGGCGCGGACGAGGAGCTTTTCGTGGAGGACGCCTTCTCCCCCGTGCTTTCGGGGCTGAACGTACAGCTTGACGGAAAGGCGCTTTTGAGCCCGTCGGACTACACCTACGACGCGCAGACAGGAGAGTTTGCGACCGTGCCCGGCGCGATAACCGTGCCCGCGGCGACATTCGCGCAGCTTGCGGACGGCGCATACGCCGTGACGCCCGGCAGGGTGACGCTGACCGTAAGCGGCACCGTGTAAAGAACGGGAGCAGAAGAAAAGAAACCCCCTTCCCCTGCGGGGAGGGGGCTGCGCGGAAGCGGGGTATCGACCGCTGTGAAAGCGGGAAGGTATTGCCGCTCCCCCGCCTTCCCCCAAGGGAAGTCCGGGGGGACCTCTCTTTTGTTTTCTCTCCCCTCGCAAAAAAGAAGATCCCGGGGGGGATCCTCGACCTTAATGAAACTTGTCGGGATCAGCGGACACGCAGAAGAACGGATGTTTTTTTCGAATAATATATGACCTGCCGCCCCTTTACTTTTGGGCGCGAAAATGATATGATTTTGTGAAAAGGTATTACCTGTTCGGCGGGTTCACGCCGGGCGGGGGCCTATTTGGGGCGCTGTTCCTTACGGGACGCGCCGGAAGGAAGTGCGCCTGATGGCTAAACCCTCGGATGCGGACGGATATGAATACAGCAATGCTCCGGTTGTTCTAAACATTCAGGAGCAGCTTTTATATGAGATGCGCCTGGGCGTTTACCGTACTGCGGACAAGCTGCCGAGGGAGTCGCTTTTGGCGGAGGCGCTGAACATAAGCCGCACCCAACTGCGCGACGCGCTTGCAGAGCTTGAGCGCGAGGGCTTCATAAGCCGCCGCAGGGGGGTCGGCACCCTTATAAACAGGCACGTTCTGCAGGTGCCCGTAAGGATGGACCTTGAGATAGAGTTCATGGAGATGGTCAGGCGCTCCGGTCACAGGGCCGAGGAGCTGCTTGAAAAGGTCGGCACGGTGCTGTCCGCCGCCGCGGCGAAGAAGCTGGGGCTTGCGCCGACGGACGAGATGCTGTTTGTTTCGCGCATTGTGACCTCCGACGGGAGGCCCGTTATCTACTGCGAGGACTACATACCCAAGGCGCTGGTGCGCGACCCCGACTTTACCGATAAGGACCTTGAGGCGCCGATATTCGAGTTCCTGCGGGAAAAATGCGGCGTCGAAGCGTATCTGGACGTTGCAGAGGTGCGCGCGGCTGCGGCCTCGGGCACGCTGGCGCAAAGGCTCGGCGTGGCGCAGGGCGCTCCGCTTCTTTACATGGACGAGGTCGATTATGACTTTGAGGGGGCTCCCCTCATGTACTCCCGTCAGTTTTTTGTTGACGGGGCAATAGCGCACACCGTCGTAAGGCGAAAAATATAAAACCGAAAGGAGCAATATATGCCGTTCATCTATGACGAGCCCTCCCATACCTTTGGGGAGTATCTGCTGATCCCCAACTACACCGGTGAGGACTGCACGCCGCAGAACACCAGCCTTCGCACGCCTCTTGTCAAATTCAGGCGCGGTGAGGAAGCGCCCATCAGCCTGAACATACCTCTTGTTTCCGCAATAATGCAGTCCGTTTCAAACGATACGCTTGCGGTCGCCCTTGCAAGGGAGGGCGGGGTATCCTTTATTTTCGGCTCACAGACCGTTGAAAGCCAGGCCGCCATGGTGCGCAGGGTCAAGGCATATAAGGCGGGGTTCTCCGTTTCGGACTCCTGCGTCACGCCGGAGAACACGGTGGCCGACCTTATCGCTTTGAAGGAAAAGACCGGTCACTCCACCGTGGCGGTCACCCACGACGGCAGCTCCACGGGCAAGCTCCTGGGCGTTGTAACGAGCCGCGATTACCGGATCACCAGGATCTCGCGCGATGAAAAGGTCAAGAACTTCATGACCCCCATAGAAAGGCTCGTCACCGCGCGCGAGGGCGTTTCGCTGAAGGAGGCCAACGACATAATCTGGGACCACAAGCTGAATTCCCTTCCCATAATCGACGACGAGGGCAACATGGTGGCGTTCGTGTTCCGCAAGGACTACGACGTGCATAAGGAAAACCCCATGGAGCTGCTTGACAAAAACAAGCGCTACGTTGTGGGCGCGGGCATCAACTCCCGCGATTATGAGACGAGGGTGCCCGCCCTTGTGGACGCGGGCGCGGACGTGCTGTGCATAGACTCGTCCGAGGGCTTCACCGCGTGGCAGGCCAAGACGCTTGCGTGGATACGCGATAAGTACGGCGATTCCGTCAAGTGCGGCGCGGGCAACGTGGTGGACCGCGAGGGGTTCATGTTCCTTGCGGAGGCCGGCGCGGACTTTGTAAAGGTCGGCATAGGCGGCGGCTCCATCTGCATCACGCGTGAGACAAAGGGCATAGGCCGCGGACAGGCCACCGCCGTAATGGAGGTCGCCAAGGCGCGCGACGAGTATTTTGAAAAGACCGGCGTTTACGTTCCCATCTGTGCGGACGGCGGCATAGTAATGGACTACCACATCACCCTGGCGCTTGCGATGGGCGCTGATTTCTGCATGCTGGGCAGGTATTTTGCCCGCTTTGACGAAAGCCCCACCAACAAGGTAATGGTGAACGGCTCCTATATGAAGGAGTACTGGGGCGAGGGTTCGTCCCGCGCGCGCAACTGGCAGCGCTACGACATGGGCGGCGGTTCGAAGCTCTCGTTTGAAGAGGGCGTCGATTCCTACGTTCCCTACGCGGGGCCGCTCCACGACAATATCCTTGTGACGCTTGCCAAGGTGCGCTCCACCATGTGCAACTGCGGCTCGCTTACGATAGAGGAGCTGCGCCGTACCGCAAGGCTGACGCTGGTCTCCCCCACCTCCATTGTGGAGGGCGGCGCGCACGACGTCGTGCTTAAAGAGCAGAAGGCGTTCGGCATGAAAAAATAATATGCGGCGCAAAAAGGCCGGGCAAATGCAGAGCGTTCTTAAGGACAGCTACCGAAACAAGAGCATCCGGGCATTTGCAGGACAAGAATAACGGCTCAATGTCAATAGTTGGGGTTGAGTCAACAGAACGGGATTTCCACGAAGGGGCTGCTGCAAATGCAGGAAGATTGCAGGCAACAGCCCCTTTCTTTACGCCATTTCCGAGTTTGTCTTTTATAACGATAAGGAAGGATGTAAGAATGCAGGATGTCTCCCGTATTCTTATTTCAGCTTGTTCAGGATCTCTCCTATATCGCCGTTTATGAGGATCGACTTTTCCTTGATCTCGTCCGGAGCATAAGCCTCATTGTAGTTCAGGCAGGCATAGACGGCGTCCGGCCACGCGTTAGTCATTTGCCAGAAAGCAAATTTGACTATGCCGGGCGTGTTCCATCCCACGGCTGTCTCCAGGAAGAGCACCTTCATATCCTTGTGTCTGCGGAGAAAGTCGGAATAGCGCTGTGACGCAGTATGCCAGCCTTCGTCCTCCACAAACGTATCGTCGGCCCGGAGGTTCATGCTCATCGGTTCACCGCAGACCGGGCAGCGCGGGACGAGTTCCGTGGGAACCGTCATTTTTAGGGCTGCGCCTTCCGGAACAGTCAGCGTGCCGTCTTCCTCAATGGTAAAGCCCTGGGCAAGTACCATCCTGCGCACGGTCTCTTCATTGTCATAGGTCTTGAAGTGACAGGGCTTGCTGCACTGCCAGAGGCCGTAATCACCCTGAGTGTAGAATAGCCTGTGCTTATCGAATCCGGCCTTTTGGAAGCAGTGATCCACATTGGTCGTCAGGACAAAATAGTCTTTATCCTTTACTAGCCCGAACAGTTCCCCGTAAACAGGCTTTGGGGGATCCATGTAGCGGTTGATGTAGATATACCGGCTCCAGTAAGCCCAAAGTTTCTCGGCAGGCCACCGCATCGCATAAAAGCCGCCGGAGTACATGTCCTCGAAATGATATTTGCCGACAAAATCCGAGAAGTACTTTTCAAGGCGCTCCCCGGTATAAATAAAGCCGGCAGAAGTGGAGAGACCCGCACCGGCTCCGATGATGACCGCATCCGATTCCTCCAGCGCTTTTTTCAGTTTGTTGATCCCATCCGGTGTGTCCTGGGACCTGGGTATTCTTCGTCCGAACATCACGCATACCTCCTGAATGACATCCTCGCAGGGTTATGGAAAAAATGATCAAGATCCGCTGTTTTCCTATGTTTTTTCGTGTCTTTGGTACACGGTGCCGTAAACTCGGCGTAAGCCGACGCCGGAAAGCCCCGCGCCGATCACGACCGCGCCGATCACGACGGACGCATCTTTCAGCCTTTTGATTTTATCCGAGCAACTCCCGGTAGATGCCGCGATCTTCATCCTTGAAAACATTGAATATCACCTCGATTTTGCTGTGGGTGGCCGTCTTGTATTCGCGTACCGTCTGCACTGCGATCTGTGCCGCGCGCCTCTGCGGAAAACCGAAAACGCCGGTCGAGATACAGCAGAACGCGATACTGCGGAGCCCGTTTTCCTCCGCGAGCGCAAGGCAGGATTTATAGCAGGACGCGAGCAGTTCTTCGTGTCTTTCCGTCAGTCTTCCGTTCACGATCGGTCCGACGGTGTGAATAACGTATTTACACGGGAGATTGTACGCCGGCGTGATCTTCGCCTGTCCGGTCGGCTCCTCGTGTCCCTGCTTTTGCATTATTTCGAAGCATTTGTTGCGCAAACGCAAACCGGCAAAAGTGTGTATGCAGTTGTCGATACAGTTGTGAAGCGGCTGAAAGCAGCCGAGCATACCGGAATTCGCCGCATTTACGATCGCGTCGCATTCAAGCGTCGTGATATCGCCCTGCCAAAGATAGACGCCGTCTTCGACGGGCGTGAGATCGGCAAGCCGCGTGATCCCTTTTTGCGCGGTTTCTTCTTTCAGATAGCCGCTTTCGATCTGAACATACTCGTCTGAGAGCGGCGCGGGTAAACGGACGTTCATCAGCGAGCGCAGTAAATCCTTTTGCGCCTGTTCGTCAGCCGGTATATCGATATTCTTGTATCCCGGCTGCTCGGAAAGGAGCGTTTGTATCAGATAGATCCGTTTTTCTTCGTTCGTCATAGTTTCACCTTCGTTTCAAAAAGCAGGGATACCTGCCCGCCGATCCGCGATTCTTGCGGAACGCCGCGGAGCACATCGCCTTTCTTACAGTCCATAGATCTTGTCAGAAGGCTTTCGCCCTCTGTGCTTTCTATTATACGGGTTTTTCTCATCCGCACAAGTACCCACTTTTTTGTAACCTCCTTTTTCGCTGCCGCTTTGCAAACCTTTTCAAGCGTTTTTTGTGATACCGCTTGAAACGGGCTTTGAGCTGTTCGGTTACACCCTCACGCTTTGCCATTTGTTTTGTCAGCAGGAGCATTTGGTCCTTTACACCGTCAGGGCGTGGTGTTATAATATAATCGGTATAAAATGGAGTAAAGGAACCGTTTGCAGATGAAACTTAAAAACATATATAAGCGCATCGGAGCCGTCATCCTGGCGGCGGCGATGCTGCCCCTGTTCCCGGGGTGCCGCAGGCTGCCGGAGGGAGAGGCGGCGGCGTTCACCGGGTTTACGGAGGCGATAGCCGCGGGCGACTATGCCTCCGCATTTGAGATGCTTTCGTACGGGAGCCGCACGGAGCCCACGCCCACCCCCGAGGCGGAGCCGTATAAGCCGGGCCGCGGCGAGACCATGCCTCCCGAAACGCCCCTGCCCACCGAGACTCCCCTGCCCACGGCGTATATCGGGCTTGACGAGTTTACGGAAAGGTACCAAAACATATTCGGCGCGCTTGAGATAAGCTCCTCGGACTATGAGCTTAAGGGCATTGCGAACGACGGCGACAGGCGCGTGGCGACCTATACCGCAACGTACCACAGCTCGCTTGCGGGCGACCTTACGAACGAGTACGAGATGACCCTTGTGCCCGAGGGAGATCAGTGGCGCGTGGAATGGAGCCCGGCGCTGATATTCCCCGAGATGGACTGGGGCGACACGGTACGCACGTTTAAGACCGCCGCGCGCAGGGGCGACATAGTGGCCTCGGGCGAGCTTTTGGCACAGACCGTTTCGACCTGGGCGGTAAAGGGCGTGCTTGCCGAGATACCCGACCGCGGCGCGTTTGCAGACTCCGTTTCGCAGGCGCTCGGGCTTGAAAAGGCCGACGTGCTTGAAAAGCTCGATTCCGCCTCCGGCGAAAAGGCGCTGATATTCACATGCAACGAGGGAGAGCTTTCGGGCGACGTGCGCGAGGTGCTGGACAACACCGAGGGCGCGGAGCTTGACACCGCGTACGGCACAGGCAGGATATATCCTCAGGGCGAGCTGATGGCGCACACCGTGGGCTATATAGGCTATGCGAGCGAGAAGGAGGCGGAACGCCTGAACGAGGGACGCACCGTGCTGGACGGGCTTTACGACATACATTCGCTCATTGGCAAATCGGGCATAGAAGCCGCTTACGAGACCGAGCTGAGGGGCCGCGACGGGTTCAGCGTGGTGATACGCAACAGCCTGAACGAGACCAAGAGCACCGTTTACGAGCGCCCGGTCGAGAACGGTCTGGACGTTTATCTGACGGTAGATATGGATATGCAGCGCAGGGCCGAGGAGGTATTCGACCTGGTGCTTTGGGGCGATGACACCTCGGGAGCGGCAATAGCCATGGACCCGAAGACGGGCGAGATAAAATGTATGGTATCATACCCGTCATACGACCTTAACAGGCTTGCCGTGCGCGCGGACGCCGACTATTATAAGCAGCTCATGGAGCAGAAGAACACCCCCATGCAAAACAGGGCGACGCTCGGCCTGTACCCGCCGGGGTCTGCTATAAAGCCCTTTACCGCCGCGGCGGCCATAGAGCAGGGCTTTGCCGGGCCGGATTACATATTTACCGGCACGATAGAGGACGATTACTGGACTCCCACGCAGTACGGACGGTGGGTCTGGCCGCCCATCAAGCGAACCAAGCTGAAAAAGCGCACGGAGCCCATGAACATGGCGAACTGCCTGCTGCACTCGGACAACATTTATTTTGCAAACCTTGCCCTGATGATGGGCGAGGACGCGTTCCTCGGCTACCTGCGGGGGCTTGGGTTTGAGCAGGATTTCCCGTTTGACCTTTCGGTACTGAAGTCCACGCTTAAGGTCAGGTCGGACTCGGAGCTGTACTGGAACACCCGAAGCATTGCCGAGACCGGCTACGGTCAGGGCCAGACCACCGTGACGCCCATACAGCTTGCGTCGCTGTACTGCGCGTTCAGGAACGGCGGCGACGTGCCCGTGCCCAGGATAACCGCCGCGCTCTACAAGACCAACGGCATAAAGTACGAGCCCGTTAAGGAGTACGGCAGCAGAACGTGGATCTCAGGCGCTTTGAAGCAGAGCACCATAGACATTTTGGAGCCCATGATGGAGGACATTATGCGCTCCGACCTTAACGGTACGGGCAAAAAGCTGCGCGCGCGCGGCTGCACCGCAGCCGGCAAGACCGGCACCGCCGAGATAGGCTCCGACAAAACGCGCGAGATATCGTGGTTCGTCGGCTACCGCGTGGGCGTGGAGCCCGAGGACGAGCTGCTTGTGCTGGTGGTGCTTGAGATACCCACGGCAGATGCGTACAAGTACCTTAAATTCGACATCGCGCGCGAGCTTATAAGCACCGAGCCCGCTCCGCCCCTTGTGACGGAGGAGCCCGATCCCACGGCGGAGCCTACTGAGGAGCCTGCCGAGACCCCCGAACCCAACGCAACGGACGCGCCGGAGGAAACGCCCGCCGCGACCGACACGCCCGCGGAAACGACCGCGCCCGCAGAAACCGATGGACCGACATATACGGAGGCACCCGATGGCGCAAACTAACAGCAAAAAAACAGGCACCGCCAAAAAGCAAAGGCCCGCACCCGAAAGGGAGCTGGAGGCGTTCGTTCCGCGCTCCGGCGCACGAAGCACGGCCTCCGGCGCAGCCGGGAGGAGTTCCATGGGCACAACGAAAAAGAGCGCGTCCCCCTCAAAAAGGAGCGGCTCCGCAGGTACGGCGAAAAAGAGCGCGTCCTCACGGAGCGCCGCTTCAAAGGCCGCCCCTTCAAGGAGCGCGGCTGCACGCGGGGGTAATGCAAAGAGCGCCGCTTCAAGAAGCACGTCGGCAAAAAGCGGCACTGCGCCGAGGAAAGCCTCGAAGAACACCCGCCCCGTCCGCGAAAAGGAAGCAAGGCAGCCCGCCATGCCGCCCGAGCACCTTGACGAGGTGATAGGCGTGCTGTTCATTGCGCTTGGAATAGTAATGGGCATATTCACCTACACCCGCACGACCGCGCTGTTCGGCACGGTGGTGGGCGGGCTTTTCGGGCTGTTCGGCATGGTGCAATATGCTTTCCCCGTGCTGCTTGCGCTTCTCGGCATCGTGCTGATAGCCGTTCCGAGGCGTCAGATGGGCAGCGGCGCGATAATAATGGCGCTTGGCGCGGTGTACTTCATAACCTGCGTGATACATCTTGTCACCACCGAGATAAACGGTCTGCGCTATGCGGAATATATCACCGAGGCGCTGGAGCTTGGCAGAAGCGGACAGGGCGGAGGTCTTTTGGCCTCGCTGCCCTCATACTGGCTGGCAAAGCTCCTTTCACCCACCGGCGCGATAGTCATATTTGCGGCGCTCGCGCTGGCGCTGCTGCTGCTTGCCACGAAGGTCTCTATAAGGAGCGCGGGCAGGCGCATAGTCGAAAAAGCGGAGACCCGCGCCGAATACCGCCGCGCCCGCCGCGAGGAGAATGAGCGCATGGGCCTTGCCTACCCCCGCAGGCGACTGAAAAACACCAACATGCGCGTTGGGGCCGAGTACGATGCGGACTCCTACTTTACCAAGGCCGGCGGCGACCTGAAGCTTGTGGACGGAGCGGAGAAGCTCTCCGGCACGCGCGGTCGCCGGAGCCATGTCAAGGCCGAGCGCATGGACCTTGACTCCATACTGAAGAACGCCGAGCCCGGGCGCGAGGGCGAGCCCAGCCTTGACTCCTTCCCCAAGTCGGGCAAATTCCCGTACAAGACGGGACGCGCTCACAAGAACCCGGTGAAGGAGCCCGATACTGTGGCGTATGACCCCTATGAGACCGTGGATATTGCTCCGCCCGCCGATATATCTGCCGAAACCGTGGAAAAACGTCCCACAAAGGAGAGGCCGCGCATTAAGCGCGACGCGATAACCGACAAGGCGGAACCGAAGGACGACGGCGCGAAGGCCGCCGAGGGCGAGGATATCTCCCCCGCCGAGCCTCAGATGATGGTTTATCAGAGGCCGCCCATAACGCTGCTGCGCAGCGCCGACAGGAACGAGGCCATTGCCAACGACTCCCCCGCCGAAAAGGCAAAGCTGCTCATAGAAACGCTTGCGAGCTTCAACATAAGCGCGAGGGTCGTTAACATTTCGGTGGGCCCCGTCATAACGAGGTTTGAGATACAGCCCGCGCAGGGCGTAAGGGTCAACCGCATAACCTCCCTTTCAAACGACATCGCGCTGGCGCTTGCCGCTCCGAGGGTAAGGATAGAGGCGCCGATACCCGGCAAGGCCGCGGTGGGCATTGAGATACCCAACAAGGACACCGCTATGGTGCGCCTGAGGGAGGTAATAGACACGCGCGAATTCTCCGGCGCGAAGAGCCCGCTGACGTTTGCTCTGGGCAAGGACATTGCGGGCAAGCCCGTGTATGCAGACCTTGAACGTATGCCGCATATGCTGATAGCGGGCGCGACGGGCTCCGGTAAATCCGTGTGCATAAACAGCATAATACTGAGTACCGTATATAAGTCCTCCCCCGACGAGGTGAGGATGATACTCATTGACCCGAAGGTGGTCGAGCTTTCGATATTTGCGCCGATACCGCACCTGTACTGCCCCATAGTGAACGACCCGAAGAAGGCCGCCGGGGTTTTGAAGTGGGCGTGCGCCGAAATGGACAACCGCTATACCAAGATGAGCAAGTGCAACGCGCGCGACCTTGCAAGGTTCAACTCCCTGCAGGATAAGCCCGAGGACAGGATGCCGAGGCTGATGATAATCATAGACGAGCTTGCCGACCTTATGATAGTCTCCGCCAAGGACGTTGAAGAGTCGATAGCGCGCCTTGCACAGCTTGGCCGCGCGTGCGGCATACACCTTATCGTCGCAACGCAGCGCCCGTCGGTGGACGTCTTGACTGGTCTTATAAAGGCGAACATACCTTCGAGGATCGCGTTTGCCGTAAGCTCCGCGATAGACTCCCGCGTTATTCTTGACGGGAGCGGCGCGGAAAAGCTGCTGGGCCACGGCGATATGCTGTTCCACCCGAACGGCGCCGCAAAGCCCATCAGGGCTCAGGGCGCGTACGTCAGCGACGAAGAGGTGGAGAACATAATGCACTTCTTTGAGGAGCATAAGATCGAGGTGCCTCAGGACGAGAAGGTTATAAACTACGTTCCCGAGTTGACCGGCTCCACCGGGCAGGGAAACGGCAAGCAGGAGGATGAGCTGCTGCCCGACGCCGTGAGGATAGTTATGGATTCGGGCTCCGCGTCCATCTCCATGATACAGCGCAGGCTGCGCGTGGGCTACGCGAGGGCGGCGCGCCTTGTGGACATTATGGAGCAGATGAAGCTGGTTTCGGGGTTTGACGGCTCCAAACCGAGGAAGGTGCTGATCGACGAGGCCGGATACCGAGAGCTGTTCGGCGGGGGCCCCGTCACAACAGATCCCGAGGCGGATATGGTTGACGTACCGTTTGACACGGACGAGTGAGGTGATGCTATGGAGAATACGAAAGTCGGATTTGTTTCGCTCGGCTGCTCGAAAAACCGTGTGGATACCGAGGAGATAATGGGCGAGCTTGTGTCGCGCGGGTTCACCGTGGAGAGCGACCCCAAAGAGGCCGAGGTGATAGTCGTGAATACCTGCGGCTTTATTGAGAGCGCCAAGACCGATTCGCTCGACACGGTTTTCGAGATGGCGCAGTACAAGCAGACAGGCGCCTGCCGCCTGCTTGTGGTATGCGGGTGCCTTTCGGAGCGGTATTACGACGAGCTTCAGGCGGAGCTGCCGGAGGCAGACCTTATCTGGGGCGTAAAGGACCACCGCGGCCTTGCCGAGGCGATAGAGCAGCGGCTGACGGGCGAGATATCGCCCTGCCTTGCCGCGGCGCGCCGCGTACTGACCACTCCGAATTACCGCGCGTACCTGCGCATTGCCGACGGCTGCGACAACCGCTGCACCTACTGCGCGATACCGCTCATACGCGGGGGGCGTGTGAGCCGTCCTCTTGAGGAGCTTTTGGACGAGGCGCGGGGCTTGGCCGAACGCGGCGTGACGGAGCTTACCGTGATAGCGCAGGACACCAGCGCGTACGGCGTGGACCTTTACGGGAAGCCCATGATTTGCGAGCTTTTGACGGGCCTTTGCGGCATTGAAAAGCTGCATTGGATACGCCTTTTATACACCTATCCCAGCACGGTGGACGAAAGGCTGATAGACACCATCCGTTCCGAGCCGAAGCTGTGCAATTACCTTGACATGCCCATACAGCACATAAATCCCCGCCTGCTGACCGCCATGAACCGCCACGGTTCGGCGGAGCATATTCGTGAAATAACGGACTACGTTCGCGCCGCCGCGCCGGACTTTATACTGCGCACAACGGCGATAGTGGGCTTCCCCACCGAAACGGACGAGGAGTTTGAGGAGCTTTTGAGCTTTTTGACGGAGCATCCGTACGACAGGCTGGGCGCATTCACCTATTCTGCGGAGGACAACACCCCCGCCGCTCAGATGGACGGGCAGGTACCCGAGCGCGTAAAGGAGCGCAGGCTTGACCGCCTTATGCGGCGGCAGATGAAGATATCGTACGAGGCGAACAAGGCCCGCGTGGGCAGCGTGTGCGAAGTGCTTGTGGACGAGGTGCGTCAGGGCACGGCCTTCTGCAGGTCTTATGCTGAGGCTGCGGAGGTCGACGGCTTTATAAAGGTTCCGCTGAGCGAAAGCGAGCTTGACGGGGCCGAGTCCCTTTGCGGGCAGTACAGGCTTGTCAAAATAACCGGCGCGGAGGCCTACGACCTTACCGCCGAATGGTATTTGAATGATTAAAGGAGGACTTCAATGAACCTTCCCAACAAGCTGACCATGGCGCGCATGGCCGCGATACCCTTTTTCATAGCATGCTTTTACCTGCCCGCGCGGCAGGCGTTTACACTGCTGGGCGCAGGCTTTGAGTGGCGCTACCTCATTGCGGGGTTCATATTCATAATGGCGTACGTCACCGACACGCTGGACGGGCGCATTGCAAGGAAGTACAACCTTGTTACCGACTTCGGCAAGCTGATGGACCCCATAGCCGACAAGCTGCTGACCGCCGCCTGCATGATAATGCTGATAGGCCGCGGACAGATGAGCATCTGCGATTTTCTGATGCCCGTTTTCACCGTTATTGTGATCGCCCGTGAGTTTATGATAAGCGGCATGCGGCTCGTCGCCGCCTCAAAGGGCCGCGTTATGGCGGCCGGGACGCTTGGCAAAATAAAGACGACCCTTCAATCCGTGGCGCTGCCGATGGTGCTTATCGCCGGGCCGTTCTTCCGCGCGGTAAAGGTGCCCGCCGACTTTATAGTGCTTGCGGCGTCCGTCGTTATGACGATATGGTCGGGGCTTGATTACATGCTCCGCAACCGCGAGCTGTTCAAGGCGGAGTAAGCTATGCGTTTTTCGACCGAAAAGGATTTTGACGCCGCGTGCGGTGATGTGATAGGGCGGCTGTCCGCCCTGCTTATGGAAAAGGGCGCGTGGCTTTCCGCTGCCGAGAGCCTGACGGGAGGGCTTCTGGCCTCCGCCATAGTCGGAGTGCCCGGCGCGTCGCGCTGGTTTACCGAAGGCTGCGTGACCTATACCGACGGCGCAAAGATAAACCGTCTGCGCGTTCCGCCTAAGCTCATCGCGGAGCATACCGCCGTTAGCTTTGCGGCGGCCCGCGCCATGGCCGAGGGTTCGCTTTTGACCTCGGGCAGCGATCTGGCGGTGTCAACAACGGGCGTTGCTGGGCCCGGCCCGGACGACGCTGGCCACCCGGAGGGTCTGGTTTACGTCGGGGCCGCTTCAAGGCACGGCTCAGCCGTGAGGGAGCTTCACCTTGAGGGGGACAGGCTCGGGATACGCAGGCAGGCCGTGTACGAGGCGCTGAAGCTGGCGCTTGAGCTGGCGAAAACGCTCTGAAAAAATATTTTTAGAACACTTGTTTGATTGCCCGGGCTGTGTTATAATAACGGCGGAGTTCCCCGCATGGGGCAAAGCAAACGCGAAAGGATCATATATGGATAAGGAAAAGGCATTGGATCTTGCGCTGTCGCAGATCGAGAAGGAATTCGGCAAGGGCGCCATCATGCTGATGGGCAACTCCCCGCAAAAGATACAGGTCTCCGTAATACCCACGGGCTGTATCGAGCTGGACAACGCGCTGGGCGTGGGCGGCATACCCCGCGGCAGGATAATCGAGGTCTACGGGCCGGAGTCCTCCGGCAAGACCACGCTTGCCCTGCACATGATAGCCGAGGCGCAGAAGCTGGGCGGCATGGCGGTGTTTATAGACGCCGAGCACGCGCTCGACCCCGTGTACGCCGCAAAGCTGGGCGTGCAGATGAACTCGCTTTTCGTGTCGCAGCCCGACAACGGTGAGCAGGCGCTGGACATTGCGGACACGCTCGTTCGAAGCGGCGCGGTGGACATAATCGTTATCGACTCCGTTGCGGCGCTCGTTCCCAAGGCGGAGCTTGAGGGCGACATGGGCGACTCGCACGTCGGCCTGCAGGCAAGGCTTATGAGTCAGGCTTTGAGGAAGCTTGCCGGCATCGTGGGCAAGTCCAACTGCTGCATAGTGTTCATAAACCAGCTCCGCGAAAAGGTGGGCGTTATGTTCGGCAATCCCGAAACCACCACCGGCGGCAGGGCGCTTAAATACGCCGCGACGATACGCCTTGACGTGCGCAAGGTGGACGTGCTGAAGCAGGGCGGCGAGGCCGTGGGCAACCGCGTGCGCATAAAGGTGGTAAAGAACAAGGTGGCGCCGCCCTTCCGCGTGGCGGAGGCCGACCTTATGTACGGCGAGGGGTTCTCACGCGAGGGGTCGCTGCTTGATATGGGCGTTAACAACAAGCTCGTTTCAAAGACGGGCGCATGGTTCTCCTACGGCGATATGCGCATAGGCCAGGGCCGCGAGAACGCCAAGCAGTTCTTAAAGGACAATCCCGAGGTCGCAAACGAGCTTGAAGCGAAGCTTCGCGCCATAATGGGCACGGCGGACTGCGTTGTGGATATGTCCGACGGCGCAGGCCCCGAAACAGACGAATAAATTGCAACCTTTTGGGTCCCTATTGCGTTTAATTAATAGGGGCCCTTTTGTTCCCAAAAAAACGACGGAGGTTTTGTATGAAACCCACGATAAAACCCGTTTCGGGCTATGCGCCCGAGTATCCCAAAAAACCCGGCGGAGCCGGGAAGAGGCTTGCGGCTGTTACGGCGGCTGCCCTGCTTGCCGCGGGATTGACCGCCTGTACTACGGATCCGAAGCCGGAGCTGGGTGGCGCGCCGGTGGCGGATGAACCGCCCATTTGCACCGAACCCGCGCCTGAGACGGACCCGACTGACGAGGCCGACGCACCCTCGCTGCTCGGCGACGTGGTAGTGGACCCGCCGGAGCTTGGCGGCGCCCCAATACCCGACGGCACTGGGGCTGACAACGAGGGCGACGCGGAGGACGTTTTTGAAACGCCCTGCGTGACCGGGCTTATTGCGCCCGACCCCGGCGACGCCGAGGGCGACTGATAAAATGAATTTTACTCTGCATCTGACAGCCGACTGCAATTTTGCCTGCCGCTACTGCTATGAAACGCACTCCCCCGCCCGCATGAGCGAGGAGACCGCGATAAACGCCTGCAGGCTGCTGTTTTCGTACGGGCATAAAAAGAACGGCTTCTCGCTTTTCGGCGGGGAGCCCCTGCTGTGCCGCGGCGTGATAGAGCGCGTGCTTGGCTTTTGCGCGGAGGAAAGCGCTAAAATCGGCGGGCAGATGCGCTACCGCATGACGACTAACGGCTCGCTTCTGGACGCGGACTTTTTGCGGCTTGCCTCGGAGCACCGCATAGAGATTGCCTTATCGCACGACGGGCCCCTGCAGGACGACCAGAGGCGAACGCGCGGCGGCGCGCCTACGCTCGGCCTGCTTGACGAAAAGGTGAGCATGCTGCTTGAGGCGCAGCCGAACGCCATTGCGATGCTGACCCTTGCGCGGGAGAACGTCGGCAGGCTTTCGGAGGCCGTGCTATGGCTGTATGCGCGGGGGTTTTCGCGCGTGAACTGCGCGATAGACTATCGCCCGCAAACCCCGTGGACCGAGGAGGATATGGCCCTGCTCGCCCGCGAATACGGGGTTTTGGCGGAGTTTTGCGCCGCGCATTATGACGACCCGCGCCCGCTGCGGTTTTTGAATTTTGATGCGAAGATCGCGGCCTATATCGAGGGCCGCCCCTGCATGGAGTGCAGGCTGGGCATAAAACAGCCGTCGGTGGCGCCCGACGGGCGCATTTACCCGTGCAACCAGTTTTTGAACCTGCCCGAATACCTGATGGGGGACGTCATGCACGGCATAGACCGCGAGGCGCAGAAGCGCATCTACTACGCCTCGCTGGGCGAGCCCGAGTCCTGCCGCGGGTGCGCGCTCAATGCGCGCTGCAGGAACTCCTGCTCGTGCCTCAATTTCAGCATGACGGGCGATGAACACACCGTGCCCCCCGTGCAGTGCGCGCACGAAAGGGCGCTGATACCCGCCGCCGACCGCATGGCTGAGCTGCTCTACACCAAAAAAAGCCCGCGCTTTATGCGGGCATACGGCGGCAGGCTTCCGGCGAAAGCCGAATAACGAAAGGTTTTTGGAGGGACAAATGAAGAGGGGGCTTATTTTGCTGCTTGCCGCGCTGCTTGCGGCCTGCTTTTGGGGCTGCGGCAGGAGCGTGCCCATCGACGAGCCCGGCACGGTGACGCTCGGGCTGTACGACTTTACCTCGACGGGGTTCGAAGGCGGTACGCCCAAGGTGGTGAACTCACGCGAGCTTGACGAAGAAACCTCGCTTGCGCTGTGCGAGGCGGTAAACGCCATCAGGGATTGGGACGAATACGCCCCGGACGCAATGATGGGCTTCGTCGGCGAATTCACCGTTGAGGGCAACACGCGGGTGTTTCTGTTCACCGAGGACGGCGGGATACTCTGCGACGAGCTTTGCGGAAGGCTTGACGAAAGCGGAGCCTTGCTGATAAAAACCATATTAAAAGGAGAATAGTATGAAAAGAACGGTTTGCATCATACTGTGCGCTGCGGCGTTGTTATGCCTTGCGGCCTGCACGATCGTCGGCAAAAAGGGAGCGGCGTCGCTGTACTTTTACCCCGCGCCGCGTACCGAGGAGGAGGCGTTTGCGTCCGGCGGGATACGCCGCAGCGCCATAGAGTACGTCAACGCGCTGAAGCTGCGCGAATACGTGAACGCCGTCGGAGACTGGACGGACGACAACGCGGCGGACCGCCTGCCGTTTACGTTCTCGGGCGAATTCATGTTTGACGAAAGCGGCACGGTCTACTACTTTACCGAGGACGGCACGGTCTATTACGACCATTATTACGGGGCCCTTTCAGACGAAGGGCGGGCTTTCCTTTTGGGGCTGAGGCCCGCCGAATAAAAACGCGGGCATGAAAAAGGAGCGGCGCTCAGCCGCTCCTTTAATTCTCATTATTCGTTTACAGCTCGGGCTTGGACGTGTCGATAAGGCCGCAGACGATCTCGAGGTTGCCGTTGCGAACGCGGATGGCGTCGAGCATCTCCTTCTCCTTTTTGGGGTCCTTAAGGGTCACGCGGTAGTAGAGCTTATAGAGGCTGCCCATGTTGGTGGTCTTGACCTTTTCAAGCTCGCACGCGGCAAGGTACTGGCGGAACACGTCGTTAAAGGAGTCGGTATAGTCAAGGCTTTCGGGCACGGTGATGCGAAGCTCGCGCTCCTTCATATCGCGTTTGCCGAAGCCGAATTTGAGCAGCAGCCAGCCGATAAGGCAAACGGCAAGTACCACGCATGCGCCCAAAAGCACATAGCCCGAGCCGCAGATAAGGCCCGCGGCCATGGCAAGGAATATGGCGAGTATGTCGCGCGCGGTGCCGGGGGCCGAACGGAACCTGACGAGCCCGAACGCACCGCCTATCGCAATGCCTATGCCGATATTGCCGTTTACCACGGCGACGACCGCGCAGACGACCATGGGCAGCAGCACGAGCGCCACGGCAAAGCCCCGGTTGTAGCTGTTGCGGTACATGTACAAAAGCGACACCACAACGCCCATTATGAGCGCAGCGCCTATGCAGATGCCGATCATGCCGGCGCGGGGTACGATGTAGCCGTCGTGCAAAAGCAGGCTGGTGAAGATTCCGTCAGTTATCATGTTTGCCTCCGTTAGTCAAAAGTTCGTTATATGCGGTGCCGTACTTTGAGAAGGACCCGGGATAGATCTCGAGCTTATCCAGAGTGCCGGCCAGCCAAAGCGGCATTGCGTTTGATATTTTCAGCTCCATCATATAGTCGAAATTTGTTTGGAGCCTGTTCCCGTACGCGCCGTGGGTCAGATCGAAGTCCTCGGTGCGGTAGGTGATATCGGAATCGAATGTTATCCTGAGGGCCGGGTCCTCTGCCCCGAAGTACGCTATGCGGTCATAGCACAGCACCATGCCGGGGGCTATCCCTTCGTACAGCGAGAGCGCCCAGTCGATCTCTTCAAAAATCTGGCTCCACCTTTCGGGGCGTTTGCGCTCGGTCAAAAAGGCCATCGCCTCGGCATAGGGCAGCGTCTCTCGCCTTTTATAAACTATGCCCTCAAACTTTTTCTTAAGCTCTATAAAGGCAAGGCTGTCGCTTTGCGGCACGCCGTATGTGCGCAGTCGGAGCTTTTCCTTATACAGGGGTTTTTCAATGGATTCGCGTATGAGGCGGGACGCGGGCGTATCAAAATAGATGTTGCAGACCTTTGTCAGCCCGTATTGGTCGGGCTGCATAAAATTCTTCATCTGCATAAGCAGCCAGTCATGCTGTTGTCCGGAGATCGGGTACTTGATCTCCTTTCTTTCGAACACCGAGGTAATCATGCCTTCACCTTAGCCCCATCTGCGGCCTTGACCGCAGTACACATTATAGCATCTCAATGTGAATTAAGCCAGTTAAAAATGTGACAAACGCTGCACAGAAAACGGCATTACCCGCAAAGGCGCTTCATAAACCGCAGCAGGTTTTTATAGCAGGCGGCCTCCAGCTCCTTACCGGTCAGCCCCGCCTTTTCAAGCGCCGCGCCCAGATTCGGAAGGTCGGCCGGGTTTTTAAGGCCCTCGGGGTATTGGGGCATACCGTCAAAGTCGGAGCCTATCGCAAGGCATTCCGGCCCGCCCACTTTGAGTATATGCAGCGCGTGGCGCACAACGTCGGGTATACCGGCGCTGCCCGTGCCGGTCAGCTGCTTGTGGTAAAAGTTGATGCCCACGGTGCCGCCGCGCCGCGCTATCTCGCGTATATGCTCGTCGCAAAGGGCGCGGGGCGAGGCGCACTCCGCCCGCGCGTTGGAATGCGAGGCAAACACGGGCACGTCCTCCAAAAGCACGTCGTCTATGCCGGCGTCGTTCAGATGCGACACGTCCACCGCCATGCCGAGCCTGCCCATCTCGCGCACTATGCGTTTGCCCAAAAACGTGAGCCCGCGCCTGTCGCGCTTTAAGGCGGGGTTCGCAAGCTCGTTTCTGGTGTTCCAGGTGAGCGTCATGGCGCGAACGCCCAGACGGTACGCCGTGCGAAGCAGCTCTTCCCTGCCCTCCACGGCCTCGCCGCCCTCGATGGTCAGCACCGTTGCGATCCTGCCCGAAGCGGGGTCGAAATCGGGAGTCAGCGGCGTAAGTTCGGGGCAGGCGGCCAGCATGCGCTCATACGCGTCCGCCATTACAAGGAACTGCTGCACCGGCCCGAGCCTGTGGCCCATATCTATCCAGGCGGCGAAAAGCTGCAGGCAGACGCCGCCCCTTGCCATGCGCTCATACGAAACGGACTGCCGCCCGTTGGGCAGCATAAGATCAGCGCCCTCGTTGGCCATGGCGTAAAGAAAATCACAATGCCCGTCTGAATAATACATACTTGCTCCCGTAAAACGGCTCCCATGCCGCCCGGCACGGGAGCCGTATCATTTGTATTTGGGTACGTTACTTTGCAAATTCCACAGCCCTTGTCTCGCGGATGACGTTGACCTTTATGGTGCCGGGATACTCCAGCTCCGCCTCTATTCGTTTGACAATGTCCTTTGCCAAAAGCAGGGTGTCGGCGTCGTTCACGTTCTCGGGCTTTACCATTATGCGCACTTCACGCCCGGCCTGTATCGCAAACACCTTGTCGACTCCATCGAAGGAATTGGCGATGTCCTCGAGCTTTTCAAGGCGCTTGATGTAGTTTTCAAGCGTTTCGCGCCTTGCGCCGGGACGAGCCGCGCTTATGGCATCGGCGGCCTGCACCAGCACGGCCTCTACCGTATTGGGCTCCACGTCGCCGTGGTGCGCCTGTATCGCGTGGACTATCTGCGGATTCTCGCGGTATTTCCTTGCAAGGTCCGCGCCTATCTGCGCATGGCTCCCCTCGACCTCGTGGTCGACGGCCTTGCCTATGTCATGCAGCAGGCCGGCGCGCTTTGCAAGCTGAACGTTAACGCCCAGCTCCACCGCCATGAGCCCCGCAAGATGCGCGACCTCTATGGAGTGCTTCAGCACGTTCTGCCCGTAGCTGGTGCGGTACTTTAAGCGGCCCAAGAGCCTGACAAGCTCGTGATGCATACCGTGCACGCCCACGTCGAATATGGCGGACTCGCCCGCCTCGCGGATCTGATTGTCGACCTCTTTACGGGCCTTTTCGACCATTTCCTCGATCCTGGCGGGATGGATGCGCCCGTCAAGCACCAGCTTTTCAAGCGCTATCCTTGCGACCTCGCGGCGGACGGGATCGAAGCCGGAGAGTATAACGGCCTCCGGCGTGTCGTCGATGATAAGGTCAACGCCGGTCGCGGTCTCAAGCGTCCTTATATTGCGGCCCTCGCGGCCGATGATGCGGCCCTTCATCTCATCATTGGGCAGGGGCACCACCGATATTGTGGTCTCCGCGACGTGATCCGCCGCGCAGCGCTGTATCGCGGAGGCGATTATGTTGACTGCCCGCCTGTCGGCCTCGGCCTTCGCCTTGGACTCGATATCGCGTATCATAAGGGTCGCGTCGTGACGCGCCTCTTTCTCTGCGTTGTTGAGTATTATGGCCTTCGCCTCGTCGCCCGTCATTGCGGCGACGCGCTCAAGCTCGGTCTTCTGCTTTTCAAAAAGCTCCTTCGCGGCGGACTCCAGCCTGTCGACCTCCTTGGTGCGGGACATGAGCTGCTCCTCGCGCTTTTCAAGCCCTTCGAGCTTTTTATCGAAGCTCTCCTCCCTCTGCTGCAGACGGCGCTCTGCCCGCTGTACCTCGTTGCGGCGCTCCTTATTCTCGCGCTCCTGCTCTGTCTTAATGCGATAAACCTCTTCCTTGGCCTCGAGTATGGTCTCCTTCTTCAAAGTCTCGGCGCGCTTCTGCGCGTCATCGATCATCTTTTTTACCGCATCCTCAGCTTTGGCCGTTTTAGCCTCTGCGATGTTCCTTCTGTAGTAATATCCGATCGCTGTTCCGACCCCGACGCCGACCAATGCGGCCCCGACGATCAGCAGCCAATGCCACCATTCCAAAATTCGATCCTCCAATCTATATTAATATGTCATATGCGCATAACGATAAAGCCATGGTAAAGACATTCTACATTATTATATAAGGAACGGGCGTACAAGTCAATAGCAAACGGGATTGAAACAGCATAAGGTTAAAAATATATACTTGGGAAGCAGTGTTAGCCGTTTAAATTTTTAACAGCCGGGGATACTATACCGAAGCAAAAAACACGTTCGGAGGCCGATGAATGGAAAAGAAAGACGAAAAACGGCGATCGGCGGGGCTTAAACTGCAGCCGCGTGAGTACCTGCAGCTTGTGAAAGGCCGCAGCCCCAAAAGCCGCACGCTGCTGCGGTGTGTGCTGGCGTTTTTGACGGGCGGCGCGATATGCTGTCTGGGGCAGCTTGCGGGCGATATAGGCGAGCTGTACCTTGGGATATCGGCGGACGACCGCGGGAGCTTCGTTTCCGTAACGCTGATATTCCTTGCGGCGCTTGCAACGGGGCTCGGCGTTTACGACAGGCTGGGACGCATCGCGGGCGCCGGCTCGGTCGTGCCGATAACGGGGTTTTCAAACTCGGTGGTCTCCCCCGCCATGGAGCACCGCGCCGAGGGCATCATAACCGGGGTGTGCGCGCAGATGTTCACCATAGCGGGGCCCGTCATAGTCTGCGGAGTCACGTCTGCCGCGGCGGTGGGAGTTTTGACCGTGATACTCGATATTTTTCGGTAGGGTTGCGCCGATGTCCCATATATGATATAATCGGGTCGGAGGTGGATCCGATGAAATTTTTTCCTACCAAAACTACCGATCTGCGCATAACCGAAGACCTTGAAAGGGTGCGCGCAAGGCTTGCGGAAAGCGCGTCCGAAAAAAGGCAGAAGGACGAGGGCGCTCCCGGTTACAAGCCGTTTTTCGGCAAGCTGACTGAGCGCGGCTTTAAGCTGACCCCCAACACGGGGCATCGCAACGGCTACACGCCCGTGATAGAGGGCGAGCTGACCGAAGTGACCGAATCCAAGCCCCTGAAGGCGGACGGCACGGCGGACGTAAAGCGATTTACGCGGCTTGACCTTAATATGAAGCCCAACGCGACGGCGCGCTTTTTCAGCATACTGATCGCGGCGCTTTGCGTCGTTATATTGGGGCTTGCGCTGTGGCGCTGCTTTGCAAAGGGGTTTGACACTAATTGGTGGATGCTGCTGATAGGCCCCGCGCTGTTTATCGCGGAGCGGCTCATATGCACGATAGGCTTTAAGGCCGGCGCGGCAAAGGCGCTGAACACGATAAAGAAGCTGTTGAAGTGAGCGTATTTGACCCGGCTGAAACGAACAAAAGGAACGGCGCATACCGTTCCTTTTATGATGCATACAGTTTTATCAGGCCTCGAGCGCCTTGTTGGCGACGGTGCAGAGCTCGTTAAAGGCGTTCATGTCGGTAACGGCGAGATCCGCGAGGACCTTGCGGTTGACCTCAACACCGGCGAGCTTAAGGCCGTGGATGAGCTTGGAGTAGTTGGTGCCGCAGATCCTGGCGCCGGCGTTGATACGGGCGATCCAAAGGCGGCGATACTCACGCTTCTTGAGCTTCCTGCCGACGTAAGCGTAGGCGAGGGACTTCATAACCTGCTGGCTCGCAGCGCGATAGAGCTTGGACTTGGCGCCCCAATAACCCTTGGCCAGCTTAAAAACCTTACGACGCTTCTTGGCGGCGTTGACTGCTCTCTTGATCCTTGCCATAGTTCATTTCCTCCCTTACTTCTTGTACGGTATGAGCGCACCGATCTTCTTTGC
>JAFYHI010000023.1 GCA_017539215.1 Clostridia bacterium
CGTACCCCGATCGCTCGTCCACTTTTTCGCCCGAGGGGATGCGGCGGTTTTTGAGGTTTTTTACAAGCGACTTTTCGGTTATGCGAAAGCTGCCCCGGCAGACGCCCGCCTGCGGCAGGCCGTAGCCCGTGTAGACGCTTGCAAGTTCGACGCCTTCGCAGCCGTCGAAAAAGTTCAAAAAAGTGCTGCCGATTCCCGTAGCGCCGGACAGCGCGTTGCTGGTGACGGTAAGCACCCTGAGTTTTCGGCCCGGATGCTCCATCAGCCGAGGTTCTCCTTATACCACTTTATCGCAAGGCGAATGCCGTCCTCAAACGAGTAGGACGGATCGTACCCCAAGCAACTGCGCGCGGCGGAGATATCGGCATTGGAATGCTTTATGTCGCCCGCGCGGTCGGGCCCGTAAACGGGCTGCGTGTTTTTAAGCGGCATGAGCTTTGAAAGCTCCTCAACTATCGCGGAATACAGGTCGTTTAAGTAAACCCGCCCGCCGTATGCGATATTGTACACCCTGCCGCACGCCGAAGCGGGTGCGAGCATAGCGCGCATATTGGCCTCTATCACGTTGTCTATATAGGTGAAGTCGCGGCTCTGCCTGCCGTCGCCGTTTATCGTGGGAGCCTCGCCCGCCATAAGCTGCTTTATAAAGCGGGGTATGACCGCGGCGTACGCGCCGTCGGGATCCTGCCTGCGCCCGAACACGTTGAAATAGCGCATACCCACCGTTTCAAGCCCGTAAAGGCGGGTGTAGAGCTTGCCGTACTCCTCGCAGGTGCGCTTTGTAAGCGCGTAGGGCGAAAGCAGCTCGCCCACGCGGTCCTCGCGCTTGGGCAGGTTGGGCTCGTCGCCGTACACCGAAGAGCTTGACGCGTACACGAACCTGCGCACGCCCGCCTCCCTTGCGGCCTGCATCATGTTGAGCGTGCCCGTGATATTGATCTGCTCATACAGCAGGGGGTAGGCGATGGACCTGGGCACGCTGCCCCACGCCGCCTGATGCGAAACGAAGTCCGCCCCGCGGCACGCGCTGCGGCATACGTCAAGATCGCGCACGTCGCCCTCTATAAGGGTAAAGCGCGGGTCGCTCAAAAGGTGCGCGATATTCCCGCGCTTGCCCGTTGAAAAATCATCCAGCACGCGCACGGCGCAGCCCTTTTCAAGCAGCGCCTCCGCAAGGTTGGAGCCTATAAACCCGGCGCCGCCCGTTACCAGCACGGTCACGCCTGCGTCAAAAGCTATCTCCGAAAATCCCATAATGCCCCCTGTTACAGCCTCCAGTATGAATATCCGAGCCCCTCGTAAAGGGACCTGTCCAAAATGCCCTTTACGTCTATCAGCACGGGCGGCGCGCCGTCGCGCTTTGCAAAGAACGCGGCAATAACGTCCGGCTGCAGGGCCCTGTACTCGTCATGCGCCACGGATATTATAACGGCGTCCATGCCGCGCACCGCGTCAAGCGGCATGAGCTCTATGCCCGAGGCCGACTTTACCTCCTCCGGGGAGGCCTGCGCGTCGCAGACGATGGGCTCTATGCCGTATTCGCGCAGCTCTTCTATTATGTCCATCACCCTTGTATTGCGGGTGTCGGGGCAGTTTTCCTTAAAGGTCAGGCCGAGTATGGCCACCCTCGCCCCCTTTACCGGACGGTGCGCCGCGATGAGCCGCTTTACAGCGCATTGCGCGACGTACCTGCCCATGCCGTCGTTTATTCGGCGGCCCGCCAGTATCACCTGGCTGTGATAGCCCAGCTTTTCGGCGCAGTAGGTAAGGTAGTACGGGTCGACGCCTATGCAGTGCCCGCCGACCAGCCCCGGCGTAAAGGGCAGAAAATTCCACTTGGTGCCCGCCGCGCGCAGCACGGAATGGGTATCTATGCCCATGCGGTCGAATATGATGGACAGCTCGTTCATAAAGGCGATGTTTATGTCGCGCTGGCTGTTCTCTATGACCTTTGCGGCCTCCGCCACGCGAATGGACTCCGCCCTGTGCACGCCCGCAAGACAGACGAGCTCATATACCCTTGCGACGGTATCGAGCGTTTCGGCGTCGCAGCCGGAGACTATTTTGACTATGCTTTCAAGCCTGTGCTTTTTGTCGCCGGGATTGATGCGCTCGGGGCTGTAGCCCACCTTGAAATCGCGTCCGCAGACAAGGCCCGATTCGCGCTCCAGTATAGGCACGCAAACGTCCTCCGTGACGCCGGGGTACACCGTGGACTCATACACCACGACGGAACCCTTTGCAAGCCTTTTGCCCACGGCGCGGCTGGCGCTCTCCACGGGCGCAAGGTCGGGCGTGTTGTCCGGATTGACCGGAGTCGGCACCGCGATTATGTGAAAGCTCGCCTCGCGCAGGCGCTCCGCGTCGGAGGTGAACTCCACCGACGAGCTTGCGATCACCTCATCCCCCACCTCGCGCGTGGGGTCCTTGCCGCCCCTGTAAAGGGCGATCTTGCGCGCGTTGGAATCGTACCCTATCACGTCGAGCTTCTGCGAGAAGGCAACGGCTATCGGCATGCCGACGTAGCCGAGCCCAACCACCGAGAGCTTTGCCTTTTTTTCGGTAAGCTGTTCAAAAAGCCCCATTTACACTCCTTCGGGACCGCGTCCCGCTTTAAGGGAATCGAGCTCCCTCATATATGCTTCAACGACCGCTGCGCGGTCAAACTCGCGCACGGCCTTTTCACGCGCGGCGGCGCCCATCCGCGCCCGCTCCGCCGCGGAAAGCTTTGAAAACCTGCGCATGGCTTTATACAGCGCTTCAGCGTCGCCCGCGGGGATAATAAAGCCCGTTACTCCGTCGTCCGCCGTTTCGCGGCAGCCCGGCACGTCCGTCGTGATGACGGGCCGCCCGCAGGACGACGCCTCAAGGTTTACGTTTGCCATGCCCTCGTGGTAGGAGGGCAGTACCGCGCAGCTGCAGGCGCGGTAGTATTCCAGCGCGCCGGGCTGCCTGCCGTGCATACGCACAGCGCCGCTGCGCACGGCCTCGTCAAGGCCGGGTATCTCCCCCTCCTCGCTCCAGCCGACTATATCACAGGTGACGGAAGGGTCCTCGGCGTGGAGCCTTTGCACGGCTTCCAAAAGCTCGTAAATGCCCTTGTCGCGCATAAGCCTGCCCACGAACAGAAACCGCGTCCCCGGCCCGTCGGGATAGGGCGAGAAGGCATACTCCTGCGTGTTAACGCCCGAGCCCGGCAGCAGCGTACATTCGCCCCGGAATATCCCGAGCGAACGGAAAGCTTCCATATTGGAGCGGTTCTGAAAGAACACCCGCCTTGCCCCGCGCAGGCCGCGCTTATACAAAAACCTTGTGATATGGCTTAACGGGCCTCCGTTTTCAAGCGCGGTGCCCAGCCCCGTAACGTTTGCGAGAAAAGGTATTTTAAGGCTCCTTGCCGCCATGCCGCCGTATATGTTGGGCTTTACCGTGTAGGTCAGCACCGCGTCGGGCGCAAGCCTTTTCAGCGCGCGCTTATACCGCATGAGCTGGCGGATATCGGCAAGCGGGTCGGTGCCGCGCCTGTTGAACTCAAACTCCTCCACGCGAAGGCCGAGCCCGCGCAGCGCCTGCGTAAATTCGCCGCAGGGGATGAGCGCCGTCACCTCATGCTCGCGGACGAGCCGCTCTATAAGCTCGCGCCGGAATTTGTAAAGGCCGATATCGGCGTTTGCAAGTATGACTATCCTCATACGGAAAGCACGCCCTCCGCCTTTTTTACAAGCCTTGCGGGCACGCCCGTATAGGTGCCGGGCAGCGTTATGCCGCGCACCACGGCGGCGCCCGCGCCTATCGTGCAGCCGCCGCAGATATCAACGTTGTTTATCACCGTGGCCCCGGCGCCGACCCATGTATCGGGGCCGATAGTAACCGTGCCGCAGATATGCGCGCCCACGGCGACGTGAACAAAATCCCCAATAACGCAGTCGTGATCGACGGAGGCGCAGGTGTTAACGATGCAGCCCATGCCCAGTTTTGCGCCGGGGTTCACCGCCGCGCAGGCCATGACGATGCTGCCGGGGCCGACCTCGGCCGTCCTTGCGACCGCCGCCTGCGGGTGGATGAGCGTGACGAGCGCCTTGCCCGAAAGCATTTCTGTAATGCGCCTTCTTGCCGCGGAGCTGCCCACCGCAACGAAAAACGGCCCGTCAAGCTCCCGCGACATGGACACCGGGCCCAAAACGGGGTACGGGCCGGCGCAGGCGTCCGCGCGGTCGTCAAGAAAGGCGATCTTTTGAAAGCCCATAAGCTCCGCGATATCCGCCGCAACGCGCCCGTGACCCGACGCACCTATTATTATCAGCCGACCGGAGTCAATCATTGCCCCTGAATTCCTCCATCGTGGCAGAGCCCGCGCCGTTTATTCCCTCGCGCCGCAGTACCGCGCCGACAGTCCTTATTATTATGCGGCAGTCGCCCAAAAAGGTTATGCCGTCCGCGTACTCCACGTCCAGATCGAACTTTTCCT
Organism: Clostridia bacterium; assembly: GCA_017539215.1. Lineage (GTDB taxonomy): Bacteria > Bacillota > Clostridia > Christensenellales > CAG-138 > UBA3857. The sequence continues at coordinate 4,469 of JAFYHI010000023.1, forward strand.
GCCATGAAAGCGCGTTTCGCCCGTTGACCTGAGCAAGCCCGGTAATGCCGGGGCGTACCTCGTGCCGCCGCGCCTGATGCGGGCTGTACAGCGGCAGGTATTTGACGAGCAGCGGCCGCGGGCCGACTATGCTCATATCCCCGCGAACGAGGTTTATAAGCTCAGGTAGCTCGTCGAGGGAGCTTGCCCTGAGCGCACGCCCGAACGGGGTGAGCCTTTCTGCGTCGGGCAGCAGCCTGCCGTCGGGGCCCTTTGCGTCCGTCATGGTGCGAAACTTGTATATCGTGAATATGCGCCCGCCGCGCCCGGGGCGTTCCTGCCTGAAAAGCACCGGGGAGCCGAGCTTTACCCTGACGAGCAGCGCGGTCACGGCAAACACCGGCGACAGAAGTATGAGCCCCGCAAGCCCCGCGGCAAGGTCTGCGGGACGCTTCAAAAACCTTTCGTAAAAGCCCTTTTTGTGCATCGCCCGCCTCAATCGAAGCAGCGCCGTATAAGCTCTATCACGGTGTTCTGCTGTTCTGCGGTCATCTTGATATCGCTCGGCAGGCACAGCCCGCGGCGGAACACGTCCGCGCCCACGTCGCCGTTTATGCTGACGAACCCGTTCCCCGCGTAAAGCGGCTGCATATGCATGGGCTTCCAGATGGGGCGGCCCTCCGCGTTATGGTCGGCAAGCACTTTGAGTATCTCCGTGGGGCAGGACTTGCCGTGCACGGGAGTAAATGAGGCCTCGCACCTGCCGCGCTCCTGCGGGCACATGGCGTCCTCGTCGAGTATTATGCAGCTCAGCCAGAAATTGGGCGTCGAGCGTTCCGCGTCGTACGGGGCCATTTTAAGCGGCAGCCCGCGAAGCCCCTCGCGGTAGCGTTCGAATACCGTGCGTTTAAGCTCTATATGCTCGTCAAGGTGCAGAAGCTGCCCGCGCACTATCCCGGCTATGATATTGCTCATGCGGTAGTTGAAGCCAAGCTCCTCATGCTGATACCACGGCGCCTTTTCACGCGCCTGAGTGCTCCATTTGCGCACAAGCTCCGCGTCCCCGGCGGACTCGGTCAAAAGCATGCCTCCGCTTGAGCCCGTGACTATTTTGTTGCCGTTGAACGAGATGCACCCGATATCGCCCAGGGACCCCGTTTCGCGCCATGCTTCGCCGTCGAAATACCTTGCGCCGAGCGACTCCGCCGCGTCCTCAATGAGTATGGCGCCGTGCGCCCTGCATACGCGCTTTATCTGCGCAGACATTGCGGGCGTGCCGTAAAGATGCGCCATTACCACGACCTTTACGTCGGGGTACAGTTCAAAGGCGCGCTCAAGCGCCTCGGGGCACATATTCCACGTGCCGCGCTCGGAGTCGATCAGCACCGCCTCGCCGCCCTCGTACGCAATGGGGTTGACCGTGGCGTCAAAGGTCATATCCGACGCGAATACGCGCCTGCCCTCAAGCGCGCCGCGGCCAATCGCTGGCCTGCCATAAAGCTTATGCCCCGCAAGCCTGAGCGCCAGGTGCAGCGCCGCCGTGCCGCTTGACAGCGCAACCGCATGGGCCACGCCTATGCGCGGCTCCACCGCCCTTTCGGCGCCCTCTATGTTTGCGCCCAGGGTGCTGATCCAGTTGGTGTCGAACGCCTCCTGTATGTATTTAAGCTCCTCACCGTGCATGGTGGGAGATGCGAGCCACATCTTGTCCTTAAAAGGTTTGATGCTGTCTTTAACGGGGTACGCCATCATGCCTCCTTGGCAATTGCATCTTCATGCTTGAAATTGGGTACTATCTCCTCTAAACACTCCACGACGGCGGCGGAGTTGAGCTTTGCCAGCTCATACAGCTCCTCCAGCTTTTCGCGGAGCTGTTCCTCGTCCACGGGTTCGGGCTTGGCTTTGAATATCCTGCCGTGGGCGGTGCGCTCCATGGCCTTTTCCTCCTCGGGGGTCAGCAGCTCCTCGTACATTTTTTCACCGGGGCGCAGGCCGGTTATCTCGATGGGCATGTCCACGTTCGGCTCATACCCATAGAACCGTATCACCTTTTCGGCAAGCCCGTATATCTTGACGGGCTCGCCCATGTTCAAAACGTATATCGCGCCGGACTCGCCAAGCGCGCCCGCCTGCAGCACGAGCTGCGCCGCCTCGGGTATGGTCATGAAAAACCTTGTGATATCGGGGTCGGTGACGCACACCGGGCCGCCCGCCCTTATCTGGCTTTCAAACAGGGGGATCACGCTGCCGTGCGAGCCCAGCACGTTGCCGAAGCGCACCGTCATGCAGCGCATAACGCTGGACTTGGCGAACTGCTGCACGATAAGCTCCGTCACGCGCTTGGTGGCGCCCATCACGTTGGTGGGGTTAACGGCCTTGTCGGTGGAAAGCTGAACAAACCGCTTTACCCCGTGGGCGGCCGCGGACTCAAGCACGTTCACCGTGCCCAGCACGTTGTTTTTGACGGCCTCGGCGGGGCTGTCCTCCATGAGCGGGACGTGCTTGTGCGCCGCGGTATGCAGCACTATGTCGGGCATGAACTCGTCCATTACGGCGTCGAGCCTTGCCTTGTCGCGCACGGAGCCTATGCGTATCACGCAGTTGAGCCACGGATGACGGCGCTTCAGCTCGCAGTAAAGCTCATATGCGTTATTCTCGTAAATATCGAAAATGACTATCGTCGACGGATAAAACAGCGCGGCCTGACGGCATATCTCGGAGCCTATCGACCCGCCGCCGCCCGTGACGAGCAGACATTTATGCTCTATGTAGCTCTCTATGCTGCGCGTGTCAAGGTCTACCTCCGGACGGAACAGCACGTCCGTCACATTTATCTCGCGCAGGTCGCCCATGGTGGGCTTTTCGTTAAGCTCGCGCAGGGGGGTGACAAGGCGAACGTGGCACTTGGTCGCGCGGCAGATCGTGACTATCTCGGCCTGACGCTTTGCCGTGATGGAGGGAATGGCGATGATTATCTCCTGCACGCGGTGCCGCGCGACTATCTCGGGTATGTCCTCGGTGGTGCCAAGCACCTTTATGCCGTCTATGTGCATGCCCATCTTGGCCTTGTTGTCGTCGGCAAAGCCAATGACCACGCAGTCGGCCGCGCTCTGCCCGTTTGAGATCTGCGAGCAGACGTACGCGCCGAAATACCCCGCTCCCACGATGAGGGTGGGCTTTTTGTCTGAGGCCCCCGCGCGTGAGGCGCCTTTGACGACCCTTCGCACGACGCGGTAGCCGAACCTGGTCGCAAACACCATAACCCCAAGGAACATGCCCGCAAGGCATATCCCCGTGCGCGACATATTGCGGAAGCCGACCTCCTTTGCAAAAGGCACGAAGGATAGCGCCACATTCAGCCCCAGGCAGACAGCCGTGCCCATGCCAACGCCTGCAAGCACCATAAGCCCCTCGTTAAGGCCGGATACGCTCCAGATGCTGCTGTACAGGCGGAACAGCGCAAAGCAGGCGAGGAACACCAGTATGAACACCGACACCTGCACGTTTGTAAAATAAGGCGTCAGCGTGCCGCCCGGCACCGAGGTCGCCTTGAACGGGAAGGCGTACCCTCCCTCCACGGCGCTGTGCAAAAACCAGGTCGCCGCCGCGAACGCCGCAAAGCAGCAGACGGCGTCCAGCATCACCAAAAACACCACGCGCGACCAGCGCTCTATGTTAACGCGTTTTTCGTCCATGATCCCCCTTCGGAGCGTCGCTCCACAGGCATTTTTGCCCCGCCCGCGCAAAACGCGCGCGCGAAAGCATATATGAAGCCAAAGTCTATTATAGCTCAAACAGTACCTCAATGCAATACCGCGAATGTGACAAAACAAGGTGTTCGGAAGCGGGAAAAATTGCCGCAGCACCCAACGCCGCCTGCCGCATAAAAGCCCTTTCCGGCAGGCTGTTCCGTTTGCTCCGCACGGCGGAGCGCTGGGTTTTACGCAAGTCCGTCCAAGGCGCCAATTTCAAAAAATATAAGTGAAACTTTTTCAAACACTTGACAGCGGCGCGAAGCCGCACTATAATTTAATTATTCAAGCAGTATATTGTTTTTCAGGACACAAGTTTTATTTATTCGGCATTTAACGCCGGGAAAGGATAATGCCATGAAAAAAAATTTTTTGACCGCAGCCGTGCTTGCGATCGCCCTGCTTATGGCGCTGACCGCCTGCACGACCTCACCCAAGGCGAAGGACGGCGACGCTCAGGCCGAAGCGCCGACGGAAGCGCCTGCCGAAACACAGGCCGAAGCGACGGATGAAACGCCCGTCGAAACACAGGCGGCCGAGCCCGCAGACGGTTCTCCGCTTCATAGATACGATGGGTCCGATCCGGAGCAGGTCAGTGTCGCCGAAGCCAGAGCCGAGGAGTTTAAAAAAATGGCTCCCATACCCGAGGACGAGAAGCTCGAAAACATTCCCGTTTACGATGCGGAAGACCTGCTTTACAAGCTTAACTACATCGGCAAGGACAACAATATGTATGCCGAGTCGAATATTCGCTTTAATTCCACGGAATCCATACTGCTCGAATACCCCGGCGCGGCGTTCCGCAGGTTTGAGGACGGGCACGCCTACATGGTATATGACGCCGACAACGGGTACAGGCTGTTCATTCAGTTCGGCGAAAAGTACGGATACTGTGCGAGTTACGGTTACCCCGTGGTGATAAAGGAGCAGCACAGCTACGCCGATTTCGAGGGGCTCAAAGTCGGCGACTCAATAGACAAAGTGTGCGAAATTGACTCCGTTGGAGACGTTTATAAGCATCTGTTTGCCGACGTGCATCACATTTACCCGGAACTGGCAGAAACATATAGGGGATGGGACGGTCCATTTGCAAGCATGCACTATCTTACCGACGGGATACTGCGTATAGAGTATGACGTTGACAAAGACCTGAATATCACCGTTTACAACATGGTTTACAGCCCCGATTACGTTTTGAGCGGAATGTACGACATACCCGTGAATTACCGCATAGCCGAGGTCGACCTGCCGTAAGGAAAAACTCAGCGCGATAACGGAACGCCCCGCCCTGCAGGTTTGCAGAGCGGGGCAGCTTTTATTCTATCGGGTTTTCGGGACGCGGCGAGACTGCGCTCACTCCCCGCGGCCCTGCGAATACTCGTCGCCTATATCCGCGCCGAGGTCGCAGGTGTACAAAAACTCTATCGCGTCGCCGTCCTTGGGGTAATACCCCGAGCAGCCGTAATTGGGGAACTGCCCGTTCACGCGGTATTCCCAGCCGCTTAACGGCCCGCAGTCGAACTCATAGATATTGTTGATACCCTCGACGTACGCGCTGTTGTAGACCGGCGTGAAGCTGGCCTCGATATGTATGCCGCGCGCCCTCAGCTCACGCAGGAGCAGGTCGTAAACGCTCTCGCCCTCGTTGAAGCCGACCGTGACGCGCTCGAGTATCACGCCGTCCTCCGGTATAAGCTCCGCCTTTTCGGGGTCGAGCTCGTCCATATTGTCAAGTATCGTCTTGCAGTCGATATACAGCGTGCAGGAGCAGTCGTACTCCCCCGCCTTCTCGGGCGTTTTGCAGCCCGTGAACGCGAGCGCCGCCGCAAAAAGCACAGCCAGTATCGCAAAAAACTTAATTCTCATCTCGTTTTTTCCTCTTAATCAATACGACCGCAAGCACGGCGGCAAGCACAAGCGCCGCCCCGCCCGCGTACGGGAGCGCCTTTTTGACTCCCCCCGCCTGCCCGTTTCCGTCAGACCCGCCGGGCTTTTCGGCCTGTGCGGTTTCGTCAGGCGCGGTTTCGGTCGGAGCAAAGTCGGCCTGCTCGGTTTCGGTCTGCGCCGATTCGGTAGGCGTGATCTCGGCCTGCTCGGTTGCGGTATGAGCGGGTTCCGTGAAGCTCCCGTCGGTCGAAGCTGGAGTCTGCGCCGCGTCGGTCGGCCCGACGGTGGGAGCGCCCTCCGCCGTCTGTACGGGAGCCGCGCTCGGAGCCGTGGTCGGAGCCGCGCTCGGAGCGTCCGTCCGCCCCTGCGTGGGCTTCGGTGTATTCGTGGGCTTGGGTGTATTCGTGGGCTTCGCCGTCGCGGTGGGCTTCGCCGTCGCGGTGGGCTTGGGGGTATTCGTGGGTTTGGGCGTATTCGTGGGCTTGGGCGTATGCGTGGGCTTGGGAGTCGCCGTGGGCTTGGGCGTGCCCGTTCCGCCAAGCGAAACGTCGTTCATATCATAAAGGCTGTTCGCGCCTTTTTTGTACCTGTCGTACGCACAGAGCGCGTAAGCGGACTGTTCGGTCGCCATGCCGTTTATAGCGCCGCCCGGAGTGTGGGCAAAGCCGCCGTCCCTGTAAAACCCGACGAGCGCGGCAAGCGCCGAAACGCCGTTCTTGACAAAGCGCGGGTCGGTATCCGCGTTGACCCCGGCGGCTGAAAGCGCCGTGACGACCTGCGCCGAGCTTTCACAGGTGACGCTGCCGAGCGTGGCAAAAGTGCCGTCCGCCTCCTGCGCCTGCGAGAGCCAGCTTATACCGCGCCGTATCGCGGCGGAGGCCTTTGAATACGGCGCAAGCGCGGTCATGACCATTGCCGTTGCGTCAACGTCGGGCTGAGCGGAGAGCGACCAGCCGCCCCCGTCCTTTTCACGCGCAAGGAGAAAGTCCACAAGCTCGTTCCTTGCGGCGGACTCGCCGTAGGCTGAATTGCACCCCAGCGCAAGCAGCGCAAAAGCCGCGCCCGTCACGCCCTGCCTCTTTGTATAGGAGATATCGCAGAGCGGCTGAACAAGGTCGTACCCCGCGACGGAGCGGGCATTGCGCCCGATGGCGGTCAGCGCAAGCACCAGCCGCGAATTATCCGTGGATTTGTTGGGGTTTATTACCCCGCTGCCGTTTGCGCGCACCATGCTTTCGATGGAGTCGAAGTACCTTTTGCACCAATCGGAGGAGGGGGCTCTTTTCCCGCCCCTTACCACGGCGATGACAAGCCACTCGCCGCCCACCGTGCCGAACGAGGGGTTTGACGAGGCAAGCCTTTCAAGCACCGCGGCGTACGCGGGCTTATAGTCGGTCGCCGCAAAAGCGGACAGCGGCGCCGCCGCCATTGCGAAAATGGCAAGCAGAGCCGCTGTTATGCGTATAATAAGCCTTTTCATTACATGACGGAACGCATCAGAAGAAGCGCGTCGGTCATATCCACGTCGCCGTCGCCGTCAAAGTCGGCAAGCGCGGCCTGCTGAGCCGAAAGCTCCGCAACGCCCATGGCGCAGCGCATTATGATAAGCGCGTCGGCGCTTGTGATCTCGCCGTCCATATCGGCGTCGCCGGGCAGGTACTCGCCGCCGTCAAGCGCGGCAAGCAACGCCTCTATGCAGGCGTCTATCTCATCCTGAGTGCTGTAAACGCTGTACAATGCCTCGACAGCGGCCATGAATTCGTCCACCGCGTTATCGAAAACGAGCTCGGTAAGCTCATCATCGGCCGAGATCAGCGCAAGCACGCGCGAAAGGCGGGTGCGGTCAACGCCCTCCATGGGGTTGTCGAACAGGGGGAAGGAGCCCCAGCCGTCGCTGATGCCGTAATCCATGCCCCAGCCGTAAACGGAGAACAGCCAGGTGTAAACGCTGCCGACCTGAATAACGTGCGCGTCGGCGCCGTCGCTTGCGGAAACATTGTCCTCGGTGTACATCCAGCCGGACATGGTGCAGTACTCGGAAGCGGACAGCATATCGTCGTCATCGTAAGTGCCCGTCCACTCGCCGAACGAATAGCCGAAGTTCTCCTCGGCCCAGGCGGGATAGGCAAGTATCTCGTTCATGAGGTACTCGGGCACGTCGGGCTCGGTGTCATAGCACGCAATGCCGGTAAGGTAGAAGCCCTCCTCAACGGTGCCGTTGTAGGTGTAGGGCAGGTCGAGCATCTCAAACGCGCGCTCGGTCACCTGAGCCACGGTCTCGCCCTCGTTCACGGGTACGAGCATCGGATCCACAAGGTAGGTCCAGCCCATTATTACGGCGGAAACGGCAAACGTGACGTAGCCGTCATAGCCCTCGGGAGCCTCGGGATAATCGGGCTCGGTTATGGCAAGCGCGGGTATGCAAAGCGCAAGCATGGCGGCGGCAATAACAGCCGCAAGTATCTTTTTGCAGAGTTTCATGTACAATACCTCCGTATCCTTATTTTTCGGGCCCTGCAAGCCCATCGGTCGCCGGGCAAACACCCATTACGGCAGGTCTTCCGGCTTGCGGCTTAAACCTAATCGCCCGCCTTCCCACGGCAAAAACCGCAGTGGCTTTCGGGCTTTCGTAACCGCCTACGGCAGCGGAGGCTGCTGCGGAATCTGACCGCATTCCCTTATACCGTTTTGGCTTCCGAAATTAAAATATAGCACAGCGCGGCATTTTTGTCAACACCGCCCGGGGCTTTACCCAAGCAGCCCGCAGGCCAGCGCGTTATGCCCGACTCGGATGAGGAACGCAAGCGTTAACGCCATGCCGAACACCCCAAGCGCCGACAGGTACCATTTGCCGCCTTTGTTGAAATAGTAGAAGTCGGACCAGCCGCCCTTCTCCTCGCCAACGATTATAACCATTATGAAGTAGAGGACCGCATAGGCGAAAACGGGTATCATGGCAAACGCCAGCGCAGACGGCGCAAGCCGCACGCTGCCGTCGAACAGCATGAACGTGACTATCGCAAGCACGGGCGAAATGAGGTGCAAAAATATATTGTCGCCGTCTATCATGGGCTTTAAGCCCGTCGTGGGCGCGAACACCAGCATAACGACAAACAGCGTGACCGACACCGCGACAGTCGCCGTGAACTTGACCGTTTCAAACCAGTAGGGCACCTGCGCCCCGCCGCGCAAAAGCGCCGTCACGTTGAAAAACAGCATGACGGCGGAGCAGACCGCCATGAAAAGGTTTGACTGCACCGTAAAAAACACTAACGCGCGCTTTTTTTTGACCTGCATGTTGCCCGAGCCGCCCACGGTGAAGAACCCGACGAGCGACTTTACCATAAATGCGGCGATCGCAAGATTGTAAATAAGCGACAAACAATTCGTAATTCCCTGAAGCATCCTGTTCCCTCCCGTCCTTTTTGGGGATGATATCACCGATTTCAGAGAAAATCAAGTGCCGCGCCGGGAGAAGGGGAGCAAATCTGCGTGCAGCTAAGGCTTCACCCTTGAGGGGAAGGAATCATCTGCCTGCTGCTTTGTTCCTTCCCCTATAAGGGGAAGTCGGCGCGAAGCGCCGAACGGCGGCACGGGCAGTTTTCGGATGAGAGGCGAAAGATTGATTTCGCGCGGTTCCGCTCATTCACCTCATCCACCGCCGCCTTGCGTCGGCGGTCCCCCTTCCCCTGCGAGGGGAAGGAGCAAAAGGGGAAGGTGGCGCGAAGCGCCGGATGAGGTGGGCGCATGGGCTTTATCGGTTTGACAGGGAAGTGCGTATTCTTTCAACCACCTCTTCCACCGCCGCCTTGCGTCGGCGGTCCCCCTTCCCCTCAAAGGGGAAGGAGCAAAAGGGGAAGGAG
>JAFYHI010000024.1 GCA_017539215.1 Clostridia bacterium
ACTTAGGCGCGTTTTACGCAATGATCGGCGACAGCTCCTGCGCTCTGGAGTATTATGAGAAGGCCCTGAGGATAAGGGAAAGGGTGTTCGGTACGGAACACCCAGAGACCTCGGAAACGTACAACAACATAGGAGCCCTGTATAAGTCGCTCGGGAATTACGGTGAAGCGCACGAATATTACAGCAAGGCCCTGGCGATCAATGAGGCCGTGTTCGGAAGCGACCATACCCGTACGGCGACGAGCTGTCACAACCTCGGTATGCTTTTGCTGAGGGAATACCGGCCCGCCGAGGCCCTGCCCTACCTATGCAAGGCGCTTGCAATACGCGGGATGAAGCTTGGCGAACAAAGCCCGGAGACGGAGCACACGCGGAAGATGAAGACTTTTGCGGAAAGGCTGATAACGCTTTCGGAGGACGAGCGCAAAAGGCTGACGGACAAGGTATTTGAAGCGGGCAGATAGAACGGGGCATAATGTGCTTATGGAAAAATACTTTACGGTGAATTCAGACGGGTGCAGCATAGGCTGCAAGATATACGCGGACGATATTTCGGCGGTGCGGAAGGCGGTGCTGTTCGGGCACGGGTTCAGCGGGAACAGGGACAACAAGGCGGCGGAGAAGCTTGCAAAGCACCTGACGGACAAGAACAGAGGCGCGGCGCTCGTCATATTCGATTGGCCCTGCCACGGGAGCGACGTGAGAAAAACGCTGCGCCTTGAGGACTGCGAAAAGTACCTTGACGTTATGCTTTCATACGTTAAGGGGGCTTTTGCGCAGGCGGAGCTTTACGGGTCTGCGACAAGCTTCGGAGGGTATCTTTATCTGAAGCACATTTCAGAGAAGGGAAACCCGTTCAAAAAAGCCGCTCTGCGCTGCCCCGCCGTCGTTATGTACGAGGTGATAACGCAGACCATAGCGGACGAAGGCGACATGAAGAGGCTTGCAAAGGGCAAGCCCATTGAGGTGGGCTTTGACAGCAAGGTGAGGATAGACGCGAGGTTTGTCGAAAGCCTGCGCATGAACGACCTGACCGCGAGGGACCTTCGCGCTTTTTCGGACGACATACTGATGATCCACGGCACGCAGGACGAGATAGTGCCGTTTGACGCCGTAAAGGAGTTTGCCGAAAGGAACGGCATTGAGCTTGACGCCGTTGAGGGCGCCGACCACAAGTTCCGCGACCCCGCGAAGATGGATCGCGTTATTAAACGGATGGCAGAGTATTTCGGGATGAAGTGAAAAAAGGTCAAAGTTTTTTATGTAAGCACGCGTCATCCCGGAAGAGAACGCCGCCGATATTCCCGTTCCCGACGAATGGGATCCACTCTCCCCCGCCGCTCTTGTAAAGCGCGGCGTTTTTTGATATACTCACCTGCGGAGGCCGAAGCAGAGGGGGGTATCGCATGCTGAAGGATCTTATGAAGCCCAAGGAGAAAAAGGTGGAGTACGTGGAGCTTATCTACGACCTCATATTCGTTTACGTCATTGGGCGCAACAACAGCCTGCTGCACAGCTTTGAAAACGGCTTCGTGGCGCCGTCCGCGTTTTTGGCGTACGTCATGACGACGCTTGCCGTGATACAGATATGGAACTACACCACCTACTATGTTAACATTTACGGACGGCACGGCGTGCGCGATCATGTTTTTTTGTTTATAAATATGTTCCTGATGTATTTTGTGGGGGCGGGCACGCGCGCCGACTGGCAAGGCTTTCACGCGCAGTATCACGCGGCTTGGGCGCTGATACTCGTAAACATCGGGGCGCAGTACCTCATTGAGCTTAAGAACCACCGCGGCGACGGCATGGCGCGAGGGCGGCTCCTGCGGATGGCGTTCATACTTTTTGCCGAGGCCGCCATTGTCACGGCGGACATATTCTGCTATAAAGCGTTCGGCTCATCGTGGCTTTCGCTTGCGGCGATAGTGTTCGGCATGGCGTCGGTGATGCTTTTCGGGCAGAGGGGGCGCTCGGACGCGGTGGACTTTACGCACCTGACGGAGAGGGCGATGCTGTACGTCGTTTTCACTTTCGGCGAGATGATAATTGCGGTGGCCTCGTATTTCGGCGGGGAGTTCTCGCTGCGAAGCACCTATTTTGCGCTGATGGCATTCCTGATTGTCACGGGGCTGTTTTTAAGCTACGGCGTGTTTTACGACCGCATCATCGACCGCGAAAAGCGCACGAGCGGGCTTTTGTATATGCTGCTGCATATAATCATCGTTTTTGCGATGAACAACATAACGAACGGCCTTGAGTTCATGCGGGAGGAGGAGATATCGCTGCTGCCGAAGGTGGGGTTCCTTGCGGGGTCTTTCCTGCTGTTTTTCGGGTTCCTGTTCGGGCTGGGGTTCCGACACGCAAAGACCAGGTGCCGCCTTTATACGCGGCTTTGCCTGCGCGCGCTGGGCGCCGGCCTTGCGTTTGCCGCCGGGCTGCTGCTCCTGCGCAAAAACATGGTTTTGAACATTGCGCTTTCCGCAGCGTTCGTGTTTGCAATGTTCATAATGATTTGGCTGTACGGCAAAAAGGTCTACGAAGCAAATTGAAAGGAAACGGCAATAAAAAAGGCTGCCCGAGAGAGGCACTTCGTAAGGAAGCGCCTCCTTCTGCCTCAAGTGCAAGGTAATTGACTACGTCGGTCAACAATAGTATAATGACCAAAACAAATCGAAGTTTATCGGGAAAAAAGAGAGGACTGCAAGGCCATATGAAGCATGAAGAAATAAGAGGGAAAAAGATTATACTGCGCAGGCAAAGAGAAGAAGATGCTCCGTTTTTCGCCTATTGGTTTAATCAGCCGCAGGTTATGTTTCAATGCGGATTTGAGAAGACAACCGATGAAGAAGAGGAGAAAAGAACTATTAACGTCAGCCACAAATCGGAAGACTCGGTTTGGTTCACGATTACTGATCTTGACGGTAATATTATTGGAGAGACCGGTTTGCTCCGTATGTTTCCCGCGAGGCACCAAACCGATCTGACGATTATTATTCCAGACCCTGAAATGCAGCATAAAGGATATGGTTCGGAAGCAATCCGCATCATGCTGGACATGGCATTTCATGAGTATGAGATGCATCGTGTCTCGATCGGC
>JAFYHI010000025.1 GCA_017539215.1 Clostridia bacterium
ATCAAATACAAACGCAAGGTGGGACCACCAAAGCAAATCGCTTTGGCATAAATATTATAGCACAAGCGTATTTGAGCTGTCAACGGTTTTTTGCAAAAAAAAATAAAAGTCAGCCGGACCCGGGCTCATCCCGTCGGGGGGCCGTATGCGCAGGCCGCTTTATGACCCCGGAGGGCATAACAAAGCCCCCGGTCAAAGCCGGGGGCGGGATCGAACTGTTTTACGCAGTTGCGCCGACAGGTTTTGCACCCTCGTCCGGAACGAACACGGCGGGGGATGGAGCGCGCTTTTGCGGCCTGCGTATAAGGGCAAGCTCCAGCACCTCATGCGCCTCGCGCACGTAATGCAGGGTAAGCTTTTCGGTGATCTCGCGGGGGACCTCCTCAACGTCCTTGCGGTTGGACTCGGGCACCAGCACGCAGGTTACGCCGGCGCGCACGGCGGCAAGCAGCTTTTCGCGCAGACCGCCTATCGCAAGCACCCGCCCGCGCAGGGTTATCTCGCCCGTCATGGCAAGCGCGGCCTTAACGGGTATGCCGGTCAGGGCGCTCGTTACGGCGGTAAGCAGCGCAATGCCCGCAGAAGGCCCGTCCTTGGGCACGGCGCCCTCGGGAACGTGTATGTGTACGTCGGTGTTCTGCATAAACCCGTCGGCCAGGCCGAGCTCCGCCGAGTGAGCGCGGATATAGGTCAGGGCGGCCTTGGCGCTCTCCTGCATCACGTCGCCCAGCTTGCCGGTCAGCTGAAGCTGACCGGAGCCCTTCATGGCCTCCACCTCTATCTCCATGGTGGAGCCGCCCACGGCGGTCCACGCAAGGCCGTTCACAAGGCCTATCGCGGGGCTCTTTTCAATGGGGCTCTCCTCGTACTTGGGCACGCCCAGGTATTCGCGCAGCTTGGCGGCGCCCACGCGCACGCGCTTTTTGCCGGAGGCTATATCGCAGGCGGCCTTGCGGCATACGGCGGCGATGCACCGCTCAAGCGAGCGAACGCCCGCCTCGTGCGTGTACTCCGCGACTATGGTTTCGACTGTGCTTTCGGGTATCGTCAGCATGGACTTTTTAAGCCCGTGCTTTTCAAGCTGCTTGGGTATAAGGTGGCGGCAGGCGATATGCACCTTTTCGTTTGCAAGGTAGCTGGGCACCTCGATGATCTCCATCCTGTCGCGCAGCGGCCCGGGTATGTCGTAAAGGCTGTTCGCGGTCGTTATGAACATAACCTTCGACAGGTCGTACGGCATTTCAAGGAAATGGTCGCGGAACGCAAAGTTCTGCGCGCTGTCCAGCACCTCGAGCATTGCGGCGGAGGGGTCGCCCTGATAGTCCTTCGAGAGCTTGTCTATCTCGTCGAAGAGCAGTACGGGGTTCACCGTGCCGGCGGTGCGCATCGCGGCGATTATCCTGCCGGGCATGGCGCCTATGTAGGTGCGCCTGTGCCCGCGTATCTCGGCCTCGTCCTTTATGCCGCCAAGGCTCATCCGCACGAATTTGCGCCCGAGCGCCTCGGCAATGGACGAGGATATCGACGTTTTGCCCACGCCCGGCGGGCCTACGAAGCAGATTATCTGCCCGTTCACCTTGCCCGTAAGCTGAGCCACGGCAAGGTGCTCGAGCACGCGCTCCTTGACCTTTTCAAGCCCGTAATGGTCGCGGTCGAGTATGGCGCGGGCGTTTTTGACGTCAAGGTTGTCGCGGCTCTCCTCCGAAAAGGGCAGGTCGAGCACGCACTCTATGAACGTGCGCATACTGGGCATCTCGTGCGAGCCCGCGGGCAATGTCGAAAAACGCTCTATTTCCCGGGAGATACGCTCGCGCACCTCGTCGGGCAGCGTCTTGTTTTTCAGCCTCTCGCGGAACTCGTCCGCCTCCGAAGCCTCGTCCTCGCCAAGCTCCTTGCGTATGGCCTTTATCTGTTCGCGCAGGAAGTAGTCCCGCTGGTTCTTCTCAACGGCCTTTTTCACCTCGCCGTCTATCTTTTTCATCAGCTTGGCAAACTCCGCCTCGCGGCTCATCACGGTCAAAAGGTCAAGGCACCTTGCCGACTGATCCTCCTGCTCGATAAAGCGCTGCCTGTCCTCGGGCCTTTGCATAACGAGGTTCGCCACGCTGTATGTGTAGTGAATGTCGTCGGCTATGGACTCTATCGAGGCCACCGCGTTTTTAATGGGCGCCTTGCCGTCGCCAAATGAAAAGTCCCCGAAATTGCGCGATATCATCTGGCGCAGGGTGGAGGCCTCCTCAAAGTTCGGGCAGGGCATGTCGATAAGCTCCTCGTACTCGGCGCGAAGATAAGGCGTATCCTGTATAAACGCGTCGATATGCACGCGGGTCAGCCCCTCGCAGAACACCCTTGCGTTCCCCTCGGGCAGCTTTATTATCTTGCTGATGCCGCAAACGCAGCCGAAGCTGTAAAGCTCCGGCGTGTCGGAGCCCTTGGCGTCCTTTCGGCACAGTATTATCACGCGGCTGTCGGCGCCCGCCGCGGCGTCCACGGCTGCGGCGTTCTCGGGCCTGCCTATATCAAAGCTCATCAAAACGTACGGCATTGCAACAATGCCCCTTAAAACCACGACGGGCAGACTTTTTTTGCTGTTCTCACTCATACTTCTGTCGCACAGCTCCTTTCCTTGCTTCTCTTTAACGGGGATTATACAGGAAATCACCCGAATTATCAACATCAAAAACCCGGTTACTTTGTGGAAACGGAGCATTGCTTTGCCTGTTTTGCCGCAAAAAGGGAGATTTGAACGCAAAAAACCGTACAGCAGCGGCAAAAACCCGACTTATATATTTTTTGCCGCCCGTTTTTGTGGTATAATACCGTGAATTAATATGAAGTTACTATGCCCTTTGAGGGCGTTGGAGGTAATATGGCTAAAAGGACTATTAAAACAGGAGAGGCGGAAGTCCTCTATAAGGTCTCAAAACCCGTCAAGTCTTTTGACGAAAAGCTGCATCAGCTTCTTGACGACATGGCCGATACCATGTACGCGGCCGACGGCGTTGGCCTTGCCGCGCCGCAGGTGGGCGTGCTTCGCCGCGTGGTTGTGATAGACTGCAGCGAGAGCCGGGACGAGCTTATAGAGGCCGTGAACCCCGAGATAATCGAGACCTCGGGCGAGCAGGCCGGCATGGAGGGCTGTCTTTCCTTCCCCGACGAGCAGGGCTGGGTCATAAGGCCGAACGTCGCCGTGATGCGCGCGTACGACCGCCACGGCAATATGTTCGAGATGCGCGGCGAGGGGCTGCTTGCCCGCGCAATGCTGCACGAGTGCGACCATCTTGACGGCAGGGTCTACAAGACGCTCGTCGTTCCCACCCCCGAGGGGTATGGCGAGGAGTGACCATGAGGATTGCATTTCTCGGCACGCCCGAATTCGCGCTCCCCTCGCTTCAAAGGCTGTTTGACGCGGGGCATGAGCTCAGCGTTTTCACCCAGCCCGACCGTCCGCGCGACAGGGGGCATTCGCTGGTGATGCCTCCGGTCAAAAAGCTGGCGCTGGAGCTGGGCCTGCCCGTTTACCAGTTTGCGCGCATACGCGACCCCGAGGGCGTCGAGGCCCTGCGCGGGGTCTGTCCCGAGATCATGGTGACGGCCGCCTTTGGGCAGATACTCTCGGCCGAAAACCTTGCCGTGCCCATGCTCGGCTGCATAAACGTGCACGGCAGCCTGCTGCCCGCGTACCGCGGCGCCGCCCCCATACAGTGGGCGGTGATAAACGGCGAGCGAATAACGGGCGTCACCACCATGATGACCGATATCGGCCTCGATACCGGCGACGTGCTTTTGAAAAGGGAAACGCAGATCGGCCCCGACGAGACCGCGGGCGAGCTTTATTCGAGGCTTGCCGAAATGGGCGCCGACCTTCTTATTGAAACGATAGACGCGCTGACCGAGGGCAGGCTCGTCCGCACCCCGCAGGACGAGGCGCTTGCCACGCGCTGCGGCATGATAAAAAAGGAGATGGCGCGCATCGACTTTAACAGGACCGCTCACGAGGTGCATTGCCTCGTTCGCGGAATGAACCCCGCTCCCGGCGCGTTTACGGTGCTTGCGGGGCAGCCCGTCAAGGTATGGAAGACCGCCGAAACGGCGGCAGAGGCTCCGTTTGACCCGCCCATTCCCAACGGCGCCTGCGTCATAGCCGACCCCAAGCGCGGGCTGCTTATAAAGTGCGCCGACGCGCTGATAGAGGTCAAAGAGCTGCAGTTTCCGGGGTCAAAGCGGATGGAGGCCAAGGCTGCGCTCAACGGAAAAAGGCTTCTGGGCCTGGTGGCGGGGCAATGAACGCCGACAGGACCGCGCTTGAAATATTCCTTCGCATAACGGAGGAGGGCGCATACGCAAACCTCGCCTTAAAGGACGGGCTTCACGGCGCCGACCGCGCTTCCGCCTCCCGCATAACGGCGCTCGTATATACCGCGCTTGAGCATATGAGCTGGTGCGACTATATGCTTGCGGCGTTTGCAAAGGGGCGCGTTCAGCCCAAGGTGCGCGGCATACTGCGGCTGTTTTCAACGGAGCTCTTCTTTATGCAGACCCCGGACCACGCCGTTTGCTCACGCGCCGTCGCGCTTACAAAGCAGGTCGGCAAGGCGCCGCTCTCGGGCTTTGTCAACGGCGTCATGCGCAGCCTTGCCCGCGCAAGGCTCGAAGGCTCCCTGCCGGAGCTGCCCCGCGACCCTGCGGAGAGGCTCTGCGTCTTAACGGGCTGCCCCGTGTTTATGGCACGGGAGTATATTGACGATTACGGCGAGGAGTTTGCCCGCGAAATGCTGACGAACCGCGCAGCGGGGATCGGCCTTCGTCCCGTGTACCCGCATACGTCCGAGGAGCTTGAAGCGCACCTTATATCGCTCGGCCTGCCTTATCGCAGGAGCGCGCTCGCTGCGGGCGCGTTCGCTGCCGAGCGTTTCCCCGGCCTTGCGGAGGATGAGCTGTTCAGGGCCGGCGCGTTCACCGTCCAGTCGGAGAGCGCAATGCTCGCCTGCAAATGCCTCGGCGTCCGCCCCGGCATGCGCGTGCTCGACGCCTGCGCGGCGCCCGGCGGCAAGACCGCCTATATCGCCGACATTATGGAGCGCACGGGCCGCATCACGGCGTTCGAGCTTCACCCGCACAGGGCGGAGCTGATACGCGAAACGCTTTCGCGCCTTGGCGTTACGGGCGTTGATATCGCGGTGCGCGACGCGTCGGTGTTCGATCCGCAGTACGAGGACGCGTTCGACGCGGTGCTCGTCGACGCTCCCTGTTCGGGGCTCGGCGGGGGCTCCAAGCCCGAGGCCGTTTTCAGACGCACCGACTCCGGCATAGACGAGCTTGCGGAGCTTCAGTATGCTATACTTCGCGCCTGCGCCCGTTACGTCAGGCCGGGCGGCACGCTCGTTTACTCCACATGCACGCTCTCGCGCCGCGAGGACGAGCAGGTCACCGACCGCTTTTTATCCGAACACGCGGGCTTTGCTCCCGTTCCGCTCGGGGAGTTTCTTCCCGAAGGACTGCGCGGGCGCGGCGAAAAGGGGCGCATCCGCCTCTTCCCGCACGTTGACGGGACCGAGGGCTTTTACATCGCAAAGCTTGAAAGGAAGCTTTAATGGAACACGACCTTGCATCAATGGATATCGAAGAGCTTCGGCTCCTCATGGGCGAACTCGGCGAGCCCGCTTTCAGGGCGAAACAGACGCTTGAGTGGCTTTCGCGCGGGGTGCGTCCCGAGGGTATGACGAACCTGCCCGCTTCGCTACGCGCAAAGCTTGCCGGGCTGCCCTTCGGCGGGGCAAGAATAATAGAGTGCAAACGCTCGCACAGGGACGATACACGCAAGTTTTTATACGAGCTCGACGACGGGAATATAGTCGAGGGCGTGCTGATGAGCTATTCCTACGGCAACACGCTCTGCATTTCAAGTCAGGTCGGCTGCCGCATGGGGTGCGCGTTCTGCGCCTCCACGCTCAACGGCAAGGTGCGCGACCTTACGGCGGGCGAAATGCTCTCCGAGGTCACGGCGGCGGAGGCGTTCGTCCCCGCTCCCGAGGGCCGAAAGCGCACCGTCACCAACATAGTCATGATGGGCTGCGGAGAGCCGCTTGACAATTACGACAACACCCTGCGCTTTCTGCGCCGCGCCACCGCCGCGGACGGTCTGGGCATAAGCCCCAGGAACATATCCGTTTCCACCTGCGGCATAGTCCCCAGGATATACTCCTTCACCGAGGACGCGCCGCATATAACGCTGTGCATCTCGCTGCACGCGCCCACCGACGAGCTTCGCCGCAAAACGATGCCCATCGCAAACGCGTATTCGCTGTCGGAGCTGATCCCCGCAGCCAAGCATTACGCCGATGTCACGGGCCGCAGGGTGATATTCGAGTATGCCCTTATAGAGGGCGTCAATTCCGACGACGAACACGCGCACGAGCTTGCGCGGCTGCTGCGCGGGGTCAACTGCCACGTCAACCTCATACCGCTCAACAGCGTAAAGGAGCGCCGCCTTACGGGGGTCACGCGCAAAAGGGCGGCGGCGTTTGCCGCTCTGCTTGAAAGGCTGCATATCTCCGCCACCGTACGCCGCGAGCTCGGCACGGACATAGACGGCGCGTGCGGGCAGCTTCGCAACAAACACATAGCCACACAAAAGGAGGAGGGCGTATGATATATGCCTACCGCTCGGACACGGGCTTAAGAAAACACAACGAGGATTCCTTCTACGTTCCCGCCGAGGGCGAGATACCCATGGTGATAGTTGCCGACGGCATGGGCGGTCACCGCGCGGGCGAGGTCGCATCCGGCAAGGCGATAGAACGCATAGTCCGCTACGTCAACCGCGCCGAGTCCGGCATGAGCGGCATGACCCTTCTGCGCCAGGCCATAAACGACGCCAACCGCGAGGTCTACGAGGCCTCCCTGCATGACGACCGCCTGACGGGCATGGGCACCACGGTGGTCATGGCGCTGCTTGCGCCCGACAGGTACACCGTCGCCAACATAGGCGACAGCAGGCTTTACCATTTCGACGGGCAGCGCATGCGCCGCGTCACTATGGACCACTCATACGTTCAGGAGCTGGTCTCATCCGGGCTCATCACCGAGGACCAGGCCATGGAGCACCCCCAGCGCAATCTCGTCACCCGCGCCATAGGCACGTCACGCTTTGAAAAGGCGGACGTCGCCGTCAAGTCCTGGCGCAAGGGCGACACGCTCATGCTCTGCTCCGACGGTCTTTGCGGCGCGGTCAACGACGCCGATATCGAACGCATCATGCGCGGCTGTCCCGACCTTCTGGACTGCTGCGACAACCTGACCGAGCTTGCGCTTGCGCGCGGGTCCACCGACAATATCACCGTGGTTCTTGTTCGCAACGAGGAGGCCGGTGTATGACGGGCAGGGTCTTAAACGACAGATACGAAATAATCGAAAAGGTCGGCTCCGGCGGCATGGCCGACGTTTACCGCGGCTTTGACCGTGAAGAGCAGCGCACCGTCGCCATAAAAATAATGAAGCAGGAGTACAGCAACGACCCGCTGTACTTAAGGCGGCTGCGGCTTGAAGCGCAGGCGATGGTCAACTTGAAGAACGAGCATACCGTGGCGCTTTACGACATGGGCAGCGAGGGCGACGTTCACTATCTCGTGCTTGAATACATCAGCGGGCGCACCCTGCGCGACCGTATGGACGAGGCGGGCAGGCTCTCCCCGCGTGAAGCGGTCTCGATAGCCTGCGACGTGCTGGACGGGCTTTCCCACGCGCACAGGATGGGGCTCATCCACCGCGACGTAAAGCCCCAGAACATAATGATAACCGACTCCGGCGTGATCAAGCTTGCGGATTTCGGCATTGCAAAGTTCACCGGTTCCGCCACAAAGACCTATTCCGGCAACGAGGCGCTGGGCTCCGTCTACTATATCTCGCCCGAGCAGGCTAAGGGCGAGACCGTCGACGCGCAGACCGACATTTACTCGGTCGGCGTCATGCTGTATGAAATGCTCTCGGGCTCCGTGCCCTTTAACGGCGACAACGCCGTGCAGATAGCCCTAAAGCATATAAACGAGCAGATGAAGCCATTAAAACAGGCGAACGAGTCCGTTTCGGTCGCGCTGAGCGACGTGGTGGGCCGCGCCGCCGCAAAGGACCGGAGCATACGCTACGCTTCGGCGGACGACCTGCGGCGCGACCTTAAAAAGGCGCTTCGCTATCCGCTGTCAAGGTTTGCCCGCATAAAGGGCGCCGAGGTAGAAAAGAGCATTGCGCCGCCTGCGGAGGAGGGCAAAAAAAGCTTTTTCACCCGCGAACGCATCGCGCACACCGCAATACTTGCCGGCGTGCTGGGCATCATCACCGTGTTTGCGGTAATGTTCATAATATCCCTTCACGGTCACGATTCGGGCTATGCAAAGGTGCCGAGCTTCCTCGGGTACACGGAGCAGGCGGCCGCCGAATACGCCGCAAACCGGGGGTTCACGCTGGAGGTCGCCGCGCGCGAGTCCTCCGACGAATACCCCGCCGGCGAGGTGTGCAGGCAGGATCCCGAGGCGCAGACCAAGGCAAAGCCCGGCACGGTCATCCGCGTTACCCTCAGCACGGGCAACGAGACCGTCACCGTTCCCGACCTTTTAGGCAAGACCGTCGCCGAAGCAAGGCGTTTGCTTGAGGCGTCCGGCCTCAGCCTCGATCCGCATATAGACTACGTTGTGGACACGGCAACGCCCGGCACGGTGCTTTCACAGTCGCTCAATCCCGGCGAGACCGTTTATGCGGGCGACAGCGTTGCCATAACCGTAAGCAGCGAGACCCAGGCCACGGGCCGCATGCCCGACCTTGTCGGGCGCGATATAGCCGAGGCGGCGGAGCTGCTTGCCGCAGCCAACATAACGAACTACCGCTTCGTGCCCATGGATCAGGGCAAGGGCGGCATTGACGCAGAAGACATGGAGGTCGTGCTCCAATCCCCCGAGGCGGGCACCGACATACCCACCGGCCTTGTTACCGCGCAGGTCTATATCAACGCGGAACATATCGGCGACTATAAGGCGGAGTTTTCCGAAAACGTCACTCTCTCATCCGACAGCAGCGAAATAATCGTCACGGTCGTGTCTGCCTACGGCGAGGTAGAGCTTTACGATCAGCAGATAGATTCCGCCGGCACGCATTCCATACCGTTTACCGGCAGGTTCTGGGAGCGGGGCAGCTTTACCTGCATACTCTATGTAAACGGCGAGGTCGAAAAGACTTTCGTCCGCAGCTTCGAATAAGGGGCGCCGCTTGGATAATCGGAAACAGGGCAAAATAATAAAGGGCGTCGGCGGGTTTTACACCGTGCTGACGGAGAACGGCGAACGCTTTACCGTAAAGGCGCGGGGCCTTTTCCGCAAGCTCGGGCAAACGCCCCTGCCGGGCGATGACGTGGAGTTTACGCCGGGCAAAAAGGGAGAGGGCTTTATGGAGCGCATTTTCGAGCGCCGCAGCGAGCTTTTGCGCCCTGCGCTTGCAAATGTCGACTGCCTGCTCATCTGCGTTTCGACGACGGAGCCGGCTCCCGATCTGGAGCTTGCGGACAAGCTCCTGCTTTACTGCCGCAGGCAGGGGATAGAGCCCGTCATCGTCATAAACAAATGCGACGGCGGCATAACGCCGGAGGCCGCCGCGATCTGTGCCCAGTACGCGCACGAGGCAAAGGTGTTCGCCGTTTCCGCCGAAACGGGCTTCGGCATGGACGCGCTTGCGCAGCTTTTCTCCGGCAGGACCGCCGCTTTTGCTGGGCAGTCGGCCGTCGGCAAATCATCGCTTATAAACGCGCTGCTGGGGCTCTCGCTCAAAACGGGCGAGCTGTCGCAAAAAACGGAGCGGGGCCGCCATACGACGCGCCACGCGGAACTCATCCCAACGCCCGCAGGCGGGCTTATCGCAGATACGCCGGGCTTTTCGATGCTGGAATCCGTTCCGCTCGAACCCGAACAGATACCGGCGCTCTACCCCGAATTCGTGTGCGAGGGCGGGTGCAGGTTCACCGGGTGCATGCATCTTTCCGAACCGGACTGCGCGGTAAAGGCCGCCGTCTCGCAGGGGCGCATAGACCCCAAAAGATACGAACGCTATAAGAAGATCGCTCTGGATGCGATAGAAGCAAGGAGGCATAAATATGACTGACAGGATACTGGTTGCGCCGTCGATACTTTCGGCGGATTTTTCACGCCTCGGCGAGGAGGTGGCTTCCCTTTCGTCACTCGGCGCAGACTGGGTGCATCTTGACGTTATGGACGGGCATTTCGTGCCCAATATCACATTCGGCGCGCCTGTCGTCAGGGCGGTGCGCTCCGCGTCAAAGCTCGTCTTCGACGCTCACCTCATGGTGGCGGAGCCCGCAAAATGGGTGCATGAGTTTGCCGATGCGGGCGCCGACGTGATCACCGTCCACCGCGAGGCGGACGCACACGTTCACAGGACGCTGCAGCTTATCCGTTCGCTCGGCAAAAAGGCGGGCGTCGCGCTGAACCCCGCCACCCCCGAGTGCGAGGTCGAGTACCTTTTGGACGACGCGGACATGGTGCTTATCATGAGCGTCAACCCCGGCTTCGGTGGGCAGAAGTTCATTACCTCCGCGCTGCGCAAAATAGAGGCCGTCAGGAATATGGCTCTCCGCCGCGGCACCAAGCTCGATATCCAGGTCGACGGCGGCGTCAATCCGCAGACGGCGGCGCTTTGCCGCGATGCCGGGGCCAACGTGCTGGTCGCCGGCAGCGCGGTGTTCGGGGCGGCCGACCGCGCCCGCGCGATCGCCGAAATCAGGGGGTAACAGATGGCAGGCAGAAAAAAGGACAACGACCAACTGAGCTTTGACAGGAGCACCGAAACCTTCAACGTAGTCAGCATGGACGACGTTATGCACGATTCCATGCTCCCCTACGCCGAGCACGTCATACTCGAAAGGGCGCTTCCCCGCGTTGAGGACGGCTTAAAGCCCGTGCAGCGCAGGATAATCTACACCATGCTCGAGCTTGGCAACACGCCCGACAAGCCTTACAGGAAGTCCGCCCGTATCGTGGGCGACTGTCTGGGTAAATTCCATCCGCACGGCGACTCCTCCGTGTACGACGCAATGGTGCGCATGGCGCAGGATTTCAATATGCGTCTGCCCCTTGTCGACGGTCAGGGCAATTTCGGCTCGATAGACGGCGACTCCGCGGCGGCAATGCGTTATACCGAGGTCAGGATGGCGCCCGCCGCAATGGATATGGTGCGCGACATAGACAAGGACACGGTCAGGTTCTGCCTTAATTTTTCGGACACGCTCAAGGAGCCGGAGATGCTCCCCGGCAGATTTCCGAACCTTCTCATAAACGGCGCAAACGGCATAGCGGTGGGTCTTACCACGTCCATCCCCACGCATAACCCGCGCGAGGCGATAGACGCCGTTATCGCAAGGATAAAGAACCCGAAGATATCCCTTGACGAAATAATGAAGATAATCCCCTGTCCGGACTTCCCGACGGGCGGTTACATTATTAAATCCGACGAGATCAGGAACGCCTACGCCACGGGGCGCGGCAAGCTCATAAACCGCGCAAAGACCCATATCGAGGAGCTTAAGAACGGCAAAAAGCTCATAGTCGTGACCGAGTTTCCGTACCAGGTGAACAAGGCCCGCGCCCTTGAGGGCATATTAAAGCTGGTGCAGGACAAAAAGGCCGCGTTCTCCGGCGTTACCGCAATACGGGACGAGTCCGACAGGACGGGCATACGCGCGGTGGTGGAGCTTAAAAAGGAGGCGGACGCGCAGAAGGTATTAAAGCAGCTCTTCAAATACTCCGACCTGCAAAAGACTTTCGGCGTGATAATGGTGGCGATAGCCGAGGGCAAGCCCAAGCAGCTCTCGCTTTTGGAGCTTATCGACCACTACATCCGCTATCAGGAGGAGGTCGTCACAAAGCGCACCAAGTACGAGCTTGACGCCGCAAAGCACCGCGCGCACATACTTGACGGCCTGCTTATTGCGCTGCTCAATATAGACGAGGTCATCGCGCTCATCCGTGCGTCCAAATCGCCAAAGGTCGCAAAGGCGGGACTTATGGAGCGGTTCGAGCTTACCGCCGTGCAGGCGGACGCGATACTCGATTTAAGGCTCCAGAGGCTGACGAATCTCGAACAGCTCGCCATCGAGCGCGAGCACGCAGACCTGCAAAAGACCATCGCAAGGCTGCAGGGCCTGCTTTCGTCCAAGCGCAAGCTCGACGCGGTGATAATCGACGAGCTTTCCGAGATAGCCCAAAAGTACGGCGACGAGCGCAGGACAAAGCTTATCGACGCCGAGGAGAGCGCCGATGAGGAGGCCGAGCCCGTCACGCTCGACGAGCCGGCGGCGGTGCTGGTGCTGCCGGAGAATAAGCTCCGCCGCATACCGTTAAAGCTGCTTACGGACGAGCTTGCCCGGGAGAGCGGCGCAGTCGCGGTCTACAAAACGGTCACGTCTGCAACTCTCCGCATGATAACGGACAAGGGCTTTATGCTGTCGCTGCCCGTCTCCGACATACCCGAGTCCAAGCCCGCGGCAAAGCCCACGAACCTGTCCGCGCTCATCCCCGTCGAAAGCGGCGAGCAGGTGATAGGCTCCTTCATAGACGGCGAAAAGCAGGGCAGATACATATTCTACACCGCAAACGGCATGGTCAAATCCACCGCCGCCGAGGAGTATTTGACGCGCACAAAGCGCGTTGCGGCGATAACCCTAAAGGACGACCGCCTCATTTCGTTCGAGTACGTGCTTGACGAGACCGACCTTTCGATTATGCTTGTCACAAGGCGCGGTATGGGCATAAGGTTTGAGGCCTCGTCCGTGCCCCTCACGGGCAGGCAGACGGGCGGCGTTCACGGCATAAAGCTGGAGCCCGGCGACAGCGTCGTTTACGGGCACAGCGTCACCGAGGAGGGCGAGCTTCTGACCGTCACCGACCGCGGCTATATGAAGCGCAGCTTCATATTCGATCACGATCTGCAGGGCAGGAACGGCAAGGGCGCGATAAGCTTCGGCTTCAAAAAGAACGGCTCCAACGGCACCGAGATAGTCGCCGCCCTGCACGTTACCACCCCGAGGGATATAGTCGTTTATCAGGCGCACGGCGCAAAAACCACGGTCAATACCGAGGAGGTCAGGATAGAGCCGCGCAGCGGCAAGGGCCAGCCCCTCGTCATGGCAATGCTCGACGACGTCGTTATAAAGGCCGAGTAAGGCGGCCTTGCCTGCAATAATATACTTTCAAATGGGGCTTTACAAACGCCGTTTGCTGTCGTATAATAGCAAGGCAGTTTGAAAAGCGCCTTGGGGCTTTAGCGAAGTTGGCTATCGCGCTACACTGGCAGTGTAGAGATCACCGGTTCGAATCCGGTAAGCTCCACCAAAAAAACAGCACCCTTTATGGGTGCTGTTTTTTTGGTCTAACTACAAGCTGATTCAGAACCGCGAGAATTTGCTGCAAGCAAATTCTCCCAAGGCTTCGCTCACGCAAGCCGCATTTCGCTGCAGCAAACAGCGAAACCGGGGTTCTGAATCCGGTAAGCTCCCCGGGGGAAGCGGAACCGCGAGAATTTGCACAGCAAATTCTCCCGAAACATCGCGTGAACAACAAGCATAAGCATTCAACAGTCTGCGATGCTGGGGTTCTGAATCCGGTAAACCGCATTTGCAGCCGAGCAAACCGCGAGAATTTGCACAGCAAATTCTCCCAAGGCTTCGCTCGCGCAAGACGCATTTCGCTGCAGCAAACAGCGAAACCGGGGTTCTGAATTCGGTAAGCTCCCCCGTCAAATAAACCTCTTTTGTCTGCCAAGGCAAGATAGGTTTTCTTGTTGTTCAGCTCGTTTGAATATGATATAATCATCAATGAAGCAGAACTTAGCGCAGAAGGAGCTGATGAAAGATGCTGATATCTATACTTTCCATCATCGCAAATATTTCGTATTTTATAGTTCTGAATCTGAGCATCTATACGGATCGTGCAATGATGCCGACCGGGGAGGTTCGGGAATGGCGCCGCAGCCCGATAGCAAGGTTAAATATCGCTGATCGGTCATTCCTGATATATCTGCAGATCGTTCTCGCCGCTGTCAGTATTATAACAAGTCTTCTGATCCTGTTTGGAGTTCGCAGCAGCACGATCAGAACAATACAGCTGGTAAGCGCAATAGGATCCACGATCGTGTTTATTATCATCATGATTCTAACATCTGATTCGCACGCCAATTATGCTTGAGGCGGCAATTGCAAATTTCCGCTTGCCGCACCCCGTTGCTCCTTTGGGCGGCTTACACATCAAAGAAACCTCTTTTGTCCGCCGGCAAAGGGGGCTTTCTTATTGTCCGATCTGTTCGGATATGGTATAATCATCCCGACTGATCGGTACTTGCGGAGGCGACCACATGAATGGATTCAACGAATATGTACGGGAGTGTTTTTCCCGTGCGGGCGATATCGTCATAAGGCCCATGATGGGCGGTTTTCTTGTGTACCTTAACGGCAAACTGATCGGCGATATCGGGGACAGGGAGCTGTTTTTGAAGAGAACGCCCACGTCTGACAGACTTCTTTCCGGCTCTGAGCTGCGTTATCCTTACGAGGGCTCAAAGACGCTGATGCACGTTTTCGACAGATTTGAGGACGCGGAGCTTATCGCGCAACTGCTGGAGGGCATGTATGCGGAGCTGCCCGAAAGAAAGCCCCAAAAAGCCAAATGATACCCAAGACCCGCCTTGACGAGGCAATGACCGATAAAGAATACTCATTCAGCGCCATCCTTCACGAGACAGGCGAAGGAGGCGCATACGTCGTTTTTCCGTGGGATATCCGTGAAGAATTCGGGCGGGGCCGTGTAAAGGTCCATGCGGAATTCGACGGGATCCCGTATGACGGGAGCATCGTCAATATGGGCGTTAAGGACGCTGACGGAAAGACCTGCTATATCATCGGCGTTCTCAAGTCCATCCGTAAAACGCTTGGCAAGGCGGACGGCGACGCCGTCTGCGTAAAGATCACGGCAAGACGGTCGCCCGTTTGACCGGCGCCCTTTTCGCCGCAGGCTCCGCAAAGGAGCGCGGCGAGCGCTTTCCCGGGGGCGATTGTTTTTTCCGCTTCCGGGTGATATAATCACATTCGTACGCCGACGGAAGGAGGGAGCGGGGGAGTGACGGGTTTCAAAAAAGCGATCATAATCGGTTCGCCGGGCTCAGGCAAAAGCACGTTTGCGCGCGGGCTGCGCGACAGAACGGGCCTGCCGCTCTATTACCTCGATATGCTGTTCCACCGCCCCGACAGGACCACCGCCTCGCGGGAAGAGTTCGACGCGGCGCTTTTCGGCATTCTGGAGCGCGATGAATGGATAATCGATGGCAACTACAAGCGCACCCTGCCCGCGCGGTTTGAGGCGGCGGACGCGATTTTCGTGTTCGACCTGCCCGTCTTGGCCTGCCTTGAGGGCGCCGGGAGCCGTATAGGCTCCGTGCGTGAGGATATGCCCTGGGTGGAGGAGAGCTTCGACCCGGATTTTCGCCAATACATAATCGATTTTCCAAAGGATCAGATGCCGCTGATACGCGAGCTTTGCAGCGCCGCTGCGGATAAGACGGTCGTCGTGTTTTCCACGCGCGCCGAGGCAGATGCATACCTTGATTCACTCGGTGACGGAGCATGAAAAAGCTTCTTCCCGCAATCGCATCCGTGCTTGCCGCCGCCTGCGCCGTATGCTTTATACTGCATGCGCGGGCAGGCGTGCATGCGCTTCTGCCCGTCGGGATAACGCTCGGCACGATTGCATACCATCTTATAATGAGGCTTCTTGTGGGATGGGCGTTCAGGCTGCTTTTGGGCGGCCGGGCAGACCCTTCACGTCCGTGGTTCACCGTGGGTGAGCGCGAAAAGCGGCTTTACGAGCGGCTTCGCGTCAAAGAGTGGAAACACCGCCTTCCCACCTACCGCCCGGAGGATTTCGACCCTCGTCTGCACGGCTGGAGCGAGATCGCTTCGACGTCCTGCTGTTCGGAGCTGGTGCATGAGACCTGCGCGGTGCTGAGCCTTGCGCCCATCGTCTGCACGGCGTTCTGGGGCGAGGCGGCGGTGTTCATAATCACCTCGCTGCTTGCGGCGGCGGTCGACCTTGTTTTCGCCGCGGTACAGCGGTATAACCGCCCGCGCCTTATGCGGCTTATTGCGCGTGAAAAAAGATGACCTGCTGCGTCCGTGCGGCGGCGAAGCATAAAGACAATTGGCATGGCTCCGCGCCCCTTGCGCGAACGGGCCGGCGAAAGGACGAATAGATGAAAACAACTCACGCTGTTGCCGCGGCAAGGCTCATCGGCCTGCTGCTTGCGGTATTGACGCTCGCCTCCGGCTGTTTTGAGCCGGGCGAACAGGGCGCGTACGCCCATGACCCCACGCCTTTGCCCACGCCGCTTCCGACGGCCGCCGTTACGCAAGCGCCGACCGAGGCTGTGACCGAAGCTCCCACAGAGGCCGTAACGGACACGCCCGCGGCGGAGCCTGCCGACACGCCCGCGCCCACGGCGGAGCCTGCAGACACGCCCGCGTCCACGGCGGAGCCCACCAAAACGCCAAAGCCCACGGCAAAGCCGACGAACACGCCCAAGCCCACGGCAAAGCCGACCAATACGCCCAAGCCCACGGCAAAGCCGACCAATACCCCCAAGCCCTCGGGCTCCTCTTATGTTGAGCCGCCCCATCATCCGCAGCCGGAGCACGGCTCCGTACCGACGCTCAAAAGCAAGTCGGGCAAGTATTCGTTCTACCATGAAAACGGTCAGCAGATAAACCTTTTCAGGGTGGACAACGCCACATATGAGCAGGCGTTTTTCGTAAAGTCCGCGGGGCAGAAATATGCCGGGCTGGTCAATTACGCGGCGGACGCGCTTTCGGGCAAAACCAACGTCTATTCGCTGATTATCCCCACCAATTTCGGCGTCGTATGCCCCGACGACATAGTCGCCAAGATACCCGGCTCCATAGATATGGAAAGCTGCATAAAGACCGAGCTTTCGTACATGAGCTCCAATGTCAAAAAGGTGTCGTGCATACATGATATGCTCCTGCACCGCGACGAGTTCCTGTATTTCAGGACCGACCACCATTGGACGGCGCTCGGCGCATACTACGCATACCGCGCGTTCTGCAGGACAAAGGGCATTTCGCATATCAAGCTCACCGACCGTGAGAAGATAAAGATGTCGGGTTTTTTGGGCTCGTCGTGGAGCCTCAGCGGGCACGACAGCGCGCTGCTGCCCAGGGAGAACGTTTACGCCTATTATCCCGTTTCCGACGGTGTGACCATGGTCATACACGACGCCGACGGCAGCACGCACTCGGGCAAGGTCGTTTCAAAGGTCGCAAGCTATATGTGCTTTGCGGGCGGCGACAACCCGCTTACGGTGTTTACGAACCCCGCCGTATCCTCCGGCAAGGTGCTTATAATCATAAAGGAATCCTTCGGCAATGCGCTGCTGCCGTTCCTTGTGGACCACTACGGCAAGATCTACGAGATAGACTATCGCTATTGGAAGGGGAACGTCATCAGCCTTGCAAACGAAGTGGGCGCGACCGACCTCATTTTCGCCAACAATTTTGCGATCGTCAGCTCCAACCAAAAGATCGCCCAGATCGCCAAAATAGTAAAATAGCTTATACGGGCTGAAAAAAAGAGCCGCTCGAGCAGTACTCCGAAAGGAAGTTGCCCCGATGATTTGCTTGCTCTCGTCTACACCTCATCCGACCTCGCTTCGCTCGGCCATCTTCCCCTCAAGGGGAAGGCTTGAGGAGCGCTCAAACCAACGGCTTCCCCTTGAGGGGAAGCTGTCAGCCGCAAGGCTGACTGATGAGGTGGCGGGCGGATTGCCATGTTGCTTCGCTCCTCACAACAATAGCGTGCTTCTCAGAAAAATAGTTGTTGAGCCAGGGTATAACCACCTAAAAGGATATGAAATAGGCGTGACCATTGCGGTCACGCCTATTTTGTCTCTCGGATTTTGTGGTGCAAAATCCGATGCTCGTTATGATTGTGGACAGGGGAAGCTATTCCCTATAAACTCAAATTCGGGCG
>JAFYHI010000002.1 GCA_017539215.1 Clostridia bacterium
GCAGATGGCGGCGGTGATGATCAGCTTTTCCATATAAGACTCCTTATCAGATATTATCGTAATTGCCGCGCTTCTTGTCCTTGGGGACTACGCAGGTGCCGGTCGCCCTGCAAACGACTATGGGCTCGGCAAGCACGTCGCAGGCGGAATCGTTTATGTCGGGACGGGGCGCTATGACCTTGCGGGCCTCAAACGCCATCTTGCGGGAGGTGTTGCCGATATGGGTGATCTCGCCGTAGGCCTCGATATAGTCGCCCGCGAAAACGGGAGCGATGAACTCGACCATATCGTACGCCTTAAAGAGACCCTCGTCACCGTCGAGCTTTATAAGCAGCTCGGTCGCAACGTCGCCGAAAAGGGCCAGCATGTGCGCACCGTCGACAAGGTTGCCGCCGTAATGCGCGTCCTGCGCGCTCATGCGCAGACGGATGGTGGATGTGATCTTGTTTTCCATACTAAGTATCCTCCGTGTAATTGATTCTTGATAAAAAAAGGCGCTGCCCAGCGCGGCCCCGAAGAACCGCACGAATAGCGCGCCATTGAACGATATCAATGACAGTCGCACGGCACTGAGCCGGGCGCCCAGATGCGCCCCACGCGGATAAAGCACACCTTCGGCAGGAGCCCCATTCTGCCGCCCCAAAGGGCTCCGCAGCACGAAACGGCGGCATACCTGAGTTCCTGCGCCTCTACGCTTTCATTATAAAAGAAACGGCGCCCTCTGTCAAGTACAAAAAACCGCTGTACAAACCTTTGGAGAACACTTTTTTGTTGCCGCAGCGTGCAATGAGTTGTATTATAATTGCAGTATATGTGACGGATGGGGCACGGACGACGACTGATTAAGCGAAGGGAGGTGTTTCGGTGACCGAGGGCAATCTGACGGAATTGTTTTTCGGGCGCAGCGAGGAGGCCGTTATGCTTGCGGAGAAGCGGTACGGCAAAACCTGCCGCGCGTTTGCAAAGAGGATACTCGGCTCATACCGCGACGCGGAGGAGGCCGCAAACGACGCGCTGCTTGCCGCGTGGAACAGCATACCCCCGAACAGGCCGAAATGCTTTGAGGCCTATCTTTACGCGCTGACGCGGCGCATCTCGATCGACGCTCTGCGCCGAAGAACACGGCTTAAACGCGGAGGAAACGAGCGGGCGGCGGCGCTTGAGGAGCTTTCGGAATGCATACCTTCCCCCGCCGACGTTGAACTCGAGGCGGAAAGGGCCGAGCTGCGCGATATGCTCAACGCGTTCCTCGACGGTCTGCCGGAAAAGACGAGGCGCATATTCCTGCAGCGCTACTGGTGGGCCATGTCCGCAAAGGAGATAGCGGCGGAGGCCGGAATGAAGGAGAGCGCCGTGAGGATGCAGCTTTTGAGGACGAGGGAAAAACTGAAGGAATACCTTGAAAAGGAGGTTTACCGCAATGAATAAACACGATATCGACGAGGCTATGAACGGGATACGCGAGGAGCATATCCTGGATTCACGCCCGAAGGCGGAGAAAAACCGCGGCGCGCTTAATTGGGTCGCCGCTATTGCCGCGGCTGCCGCGGCCGTGATGGGCGCGATAGTCTTAATAAGCTCGCTGAAGGAGGGAAAATCGCCCACGGTTGACGCCGCCGCACCGACGGACGCCGTGCAGACGGAGACCGCGGCGCCCGCTTTTACGGCTGCGCCCGCGCTCACGTTTCCGACGGAAGGGCCGCTTGCGGCTCAGCTTGCCGACAAGCAGCTTTCGGATACGGGAAAGAGGCTTGCGGCCTCCGCGCTGAAGATGGCGCGCACGCCCCTGCTTCCCTCAGAGGGGTCTTCCGAATACGCCGAGTATCTTGCCGAGCTGCGGCTGACGAAGTACGGGCGCGGGGCTCATCTCGGCGGGTTCTATCAAAAAACGCTGAACGAGTTTTTGAGCGGCTCCCAAGAGAACGGGGCGTTCTCGCCCTTCTGCGCGTACACGGCCCTTGCAATGCTTGCCGAAGTCACCGGCGGCGAAACGAGAGCCCAGATACTCGACCTTTTGGGAGTGCCGGATATCGGCACACTGCGTCAGATGACGGCGGGGCTGACGGACTCGAACTACCGCGACGGCGAGCGCGAGACGATTCTTTCCGCCGCCTCGTTCTGGATGAACGACCTGCTTCCTGCCGAGTCATTCAAAAGCGAAGCGCTTGACGCGCTTGCCGAATACCACAGAGCCTCCTCGTTTACGGGAACGATGGGAAGCCCGGAGTACGACGCGCTGATGCGTGACTGGATAAACGAGAACACCAACGGCCTTCTTTCGGAACAGGTGAAGGAAATTGAGTCCGACCCTTCCGTCATGATGCGGCTTATGACCACGCTGTACTTCAAGGCCGGCTGGACGGGAGGCAGGCAGGACGCGGCAAAGCTCCTCTTCCATTCCGTGAACGGCGACCGCGAAACGGATTTCCTTGTCGGAAGCGGCGCCGACTACTTTGACGGGGACGGGTTCACCATGGCGTCCAAGGACCTGTACGGCGGGAACAAGATGTGGTTCATACTGCCGGACGAGGGCGTGACGATAGACTCCCTGCTTGAAAACGGCGCCGCGCTCGACGCCATACTCACAGGGAACGGCGGAAAGGGCTTCGAGGGGCATTACCGCGTGTCCGTGCGCGTGCCGATGTTTGATTCGGAGTCGAAGATAAACCTGATAAACGGGCTTAAGCACCTTGGCGTGACCGACTGCTTCGATGCGGACGCGGCTGACTTTTCCCCGCTTTCGGACGAAGAAGGGATATGCGTTTCGGAGGCCGACCACGGCGTGAGGGTGATAATGGACAGGGACGGCGTGGAGGCGGCGGCTTTCACCAATATCGGCATAACCTACGGCGGCGCGCTCGACCCCGTGAAGCTGTACACGTTCACCGCCGACAGGCCTTTCATCTATCTTATTATGAGTGACGACGGTGCGCCGCTGTTTGCGGGTACGATGTACACGGCGGAATAACGCATCCCAAAAAACGGGCGCACGCTCGTCAATGAAGACCCGGATAAAGGAACGGCCTTTGCACCGGGTCTTTTTTGCGGCCCGGCCGGGACGCCTTTTTCGCGCACGCGGTTTTATATATTTTTGCGGCGCAGGCGTTATATATTGACGGGATTCGACAGGATTTTGTATAATATTGAGTGGAGCAATTTGCCCCGAAGGAGGGTCTTGTTTTGGAAAAGCGTCACGTCAGCTACGTGCCGGTTGCGATAACCGCGCTTGTCATCGTTATACTTGCCGCCGTGTTCCCGCTGTACCACACGGGCGGGTTCCGTTTCGGCACCTTTGAACTGTCGTCCGATTATAAGCTCGGCTATGCATTTACAAGCTTTTTCGGCGGGAGTATGGGCGACAAGCTGTTCGTCAGCTTTCAGCTCATTTCGTTCCTTTTGGGGTGTTTGCTGCTGCTGGGCGCTCTTGCGAGGATGAAAGGGCTTTGCGTCGCCTCGTCGGTGCTGGGTTCCGTCGTGATGCTTATTAACATCATCATCTACATAAAGCGCGTGGGCGCGGCGAGCGGGTTTGTGTTCGGCGCGAACTCCTCCGTCACCATCATCGCGTGGGCGGTGCTGTTTCTGTTCTTTACGGCAATGGCGCTTTCGTTCATGACCGAGACCGTCGGGCGCGATTTTTACTTTCTCATTATCGTCAGCGTGTTTACTCTTGGCATCGTAATGATGATGCCTCTGTTCCAGAATGACGGCGGCACGTTCTACTTCAAGTTCAACGGCGGGTTCAATCAGGCCATCCGCGCGCTTGTCAAGCTGGACAAGACCGCGCTTAAAGGCTATCAGACCGTCAGGTTCGGGCTTGCGGCGTTCTTCCCCGCCCTCCTGCTGTTTATCGGCGCCGCCGCAAGGAAAAAGTGGCTTGGCATAGTCGCCTCCGTCGGCGGGTTAGTCGGCATGGTCTACTGCATTTTCAGCTACGGCTCGGTGATAAAGTCCATCGGCGGCAAGGTCGGCGCCGCCATTATCGGCAAGACGGCCGGCGTTTCCTTCGGGAGCTGGCTGACCATCGCAATGTTTATACTCGCTCTGTTTACCTCGGTGCTTATAGGTCACGAGAAAAACGGCTGATCTTCCGCGGTAACAAGGCCCGGAGGCTGATATGCAAGAACACCGCATACCGTTTACTTCAGTAAGGGTCATATCGGTACTTCTGCTTTTGGTGCTCATCGTATTTCCTTTATACGACGAGGGTTCCGGCACGCTCAATTTTTTAAGCGGCAGGAGGCTTTTGGGCACCGCAGCGGCGCTCGTTTCGGGGGAAGCGGAGATCTCGGATTGGAGCTTCGTTTTTACGGCCCTCGCCTCGCTGTTTGCGGTGATGCTGCTTTTCGGCGCGTTTGCCAAGATCAAAACCGTTTGCGTGCTCGGGTCCGCATTCGGCTTTTTATCGCTTGGCATCAGCTCTGCGGTCTACATCGTACTTGACTCCGGCGTGCACGACATCATCGGGCCTACGTCGGATTTTTCGTTCTTCCTGTGGGTGGTTTTGGCGCTGTTCGCGGCGGCGCTGTTCTGCTCCGCGATTCTGCAGAAGCCCGGGGACTTTATGGAATGGTTCATTACTCTCGCGTTCTTCCTTGCGCTCATCTGCGCCTTTGCCCCGCTTTACGTTCCCGGAGGCGGCACGCTGAATCTTATCGACAGATCCGATCTGCACATTGCGCTTGATGCGTGGCGCGAAGGGTCGGGGCATCTTGCGGAGTATAGATGGCCCGTTATGTTCAGGTTCCTTACGGGGGTCCCTGCGCTGCTGCTGTTTGTGCTTGCGCTTTTGAGGAAGCGCGCTCCCGCAACCGTATTTGCCGGGCTCGGCCTTGCGGGATGGGCGTTTTCGATGGTCGGCTGGTGCATGAGTGTCGGCCGAAGCGGGGCGCTGCTGCCGCATATGATCGGCAAGACCGCCGACATTACGGCGTGGATGCTGCTTGCCGTGCCCATACTGTTTGCGATAATACTTGCCCTTGGGATAAACAGCGCGGGGCGCACGGGCTCCGCATGCGGCGCGAACGGAGGCTGCGCTTTTATGGACTCCGCCTATGCCGCGCAGATGGGCAAGCCCGCCAATATGACCTATTGCGGCAAGCTCAACAAATTCGTTTTCAAGCGCGACCACTGTCCCATGTTCCGCTCCGCCGGGTGTGCAAACGGCATATGCGCAAACGCAACGCATGACCATAGAGGCGGCATAATAAACGGCGAGCTGTTCG
The DNA here is from genome assembly GCA_017539215.1 of Clostridia bacterium. Classification (GTDB taxonomy): domain Bacteria; phylum Bacillota; class Clostridia; order Christensenellales; family CAG-138; genus UBA3857. Next base: position 5,226 of record JAFYHI010000002.1, read on the forward strand.
GCGGGCGCTGTTACTGCAGTCACTACGGGCGCGTGGTGGCGCCAAGAACGCACTGCAAACACTACGTTTACTATTTTGAAACGGCGGATTTCCGCAAGTATGTCGACGAAACGGCGTCGAAGATACGCTGAACCGCAGCGAAAGGCAGCGATATGAAATCAAATGATACGACCGATAAGAACGAACGCAGGTCAAAAAAGCCCGATATCAAAAAAATAGGCAAGGCTGCCGCGCACACCGCAGCGGGGGCAGCGCTTGCGGGTTCGGTGTTTTTGGGGAGCCTGTTCTCCTCCCCCGCCGAGGTTATGGAAGGGAGCAAGGACACGCCGACGGCGCCGACCGCGATAGTGCAGACGGAGGAGCTGCCGCCCGAACCCGAGTTTTTCGCCGCGCCCGAAGCGGAGCCCGAGGCCGAAAAGCGCCGCAGCCTGAAAGAGCGCATAAAAGACGCGCTGCTGCGCCTGCCCGCCGCCGTTCGCGCGGCGGTGCTTCTGCCCATGTGGGCCGTGGGGTATACGGTCTTGTGGATAGTCGGGGCGATATCCGGCCTTGCCTCAATGCCGCTCATAGGGCCGATAGTGAAGTTTATACTTGGCATTGCGATAGTCGCTGCCGCGGTGGTGATCGGCGAAAAGCTGCTATTTCCCGACGTGCCGATCAAAAAGCTGCTTTCAAAGCACAACCTCGTGCCGCTTATAATATGCGCGGCGGGCGTCTCGCTTGCGGGCACTTTCGGCGGAATGCTCTGGAAGGACAAGCCCTATATAACGCCGATAGTGGATATGGGGTTTGCGGCGGTTTACCTGTTGAGCTTTTGGCTGATGAGCCTTGAAGAGCGCAGAAAGAAACGCGTGTGACGGAAAACGGGCCGGGCTTCGGGCTTGGGTTTTTCCGATGCATCAATGACGAAAGGAGCGGAGCAAATGGCAGAAAGGCTGTCTTCAGCGGAATTGAGAAAAGCTTTGCCGAATATCGAGTTCGCTTCGGATCACAGCAGGATATACGACGATTTCGTCAGAAGCCTGATGTGGTGCGGGGACGATATGACGGTCAGGCATCCGCAGGATTACTCCGGGCAGGAGTCCGTAAAGCTCGTTTGTTCCGGGTATCGGACGTATGAAAGCGTTTGGGAGTATCTTTCGGCGGAGGACCCGAAGGAGTTTGAGCGTCTGCAGCGACGCTATGCGGCAGAAATGCTGCGGTTCCTGCAAACCGAAACGCTGCCCGTCAGGGAGGTGCACGTCTGTTCAAGTGTGAATCAAAAGGTTTTTGACGCGCTGTGCAGGCAGAGCACCATTGAATCCATGCGTATCAAAAGGTTTACGGGCAGACAGATAAACGCGATCGCCGATCTGCGTTCGCTGAAAAAGCTGTTCATCGAATGCGGAAGCTCCCTCACCGATATCTCTCCGCTTTCAAAGCTGACCGGGCTTGAGGTGCTGATACTCGGGCAGACAAAGAACGCACACGATTATTCCGCTCTTTCCGCGCTGAAAAACCTGAAGGTGCTCGGTATCTGCGCTTATCAAACCGCCGTGAATACCACGATCGAGGTCGACGATCTGGGGTTTATAAAAGAATTGCCGTCGCTTGAATATGTGGATATCATGGACGTTCGTTTGAATGTATAACGCGAATAAAGTATGATCAAAGAACGCAAACAACCGAGCAGCGCCTCGAACGCTTTGCCGAGCGTCCGGCCACGGGCGCTTTTTTGTTGTCAAAAACACAGGAAGGAAGTGAAAAAAGACCTTACAGTGTCGCCGCCTAGATGTCGGGACAAGAAAAGAGCCCTGCGTTCGCAGTGTTTGCAGCGGCTCATTGAAAGCGTCATTTAACTGTCGGCCTTTGCAGCGGCGCCTGCGTTTGCGCCCTACTCCCTGTCGCGGTAGAGCTTGACGTCTGCGGTAACGGGGCCGCGGTCATAGGAGATGCAGGAGATATCGTCTATGCGGAACACGGTTTTGCCGTCGTTCCTGCCGTAAATATCAAGCTCCTGCACGGTGACGGTGGCGTCGGAAACGGACTCGATTATGCCCGAAACGTCGAAATTGCCGCTGTCGTTCAGCTCTATCTCGGCGGCCTTTCCCCCGCGTATGCAGTAGGCAAGCATATTGTCAAGAAGCGGCGCGGCAAGGCCCGTGCGCATCTCCTCGACGTTGCCGATAAGGGTGCGCATGCGCTCCTCGTACTGACCGCCGAAGCTTACGCGGATGACCTGCTCGACGGGCAGCAGATAAAGGCCGTTGGGCTTGCCGGTGGTGGTGTAAAGGCGCAGCAGGACGAAGTATTCGTCGAGCGCATCTATCTTGCCAAACCAGAAGGAATCCGGTTCGGAAGTGTCGGTATAAACGCTGACGAACGAGTTTTTGCGCCGCAGGGCTTCAAGTGTATCGTACATGGGCTGCCTCCCCCGTTTTTGCGTATTATAGCACGAAGGGTCTGACTTGGCAATACGCGGCAGGCGGAAGCGCCAAAAGCCTTGACCGCGGTCAAAGCCGCTGGTATAATCTATTCAGTACCGCCTGCGGGCGGAAAACGGAGGTCTTTATGGAACCGCTGACGATCGCCATTATCGTTATCGCGTCGCTTGCCGCGCTTGCTGTGGTCGCCTCTATAGTCAGGTGGGTGGCTCGCGTAGGGCGCTCCGCCGAGGGGCTTATAAAGCAGATAAACATGGCTCAGGTCAGGGCGGAGACCGTGCCGCGCTCGCTTGCGGGCATGGAGTCGGTGCTGCTGCCGCAGATAATGAAGGACTTTCCCGAATACAACGGCGCAGTGATCGCCGACCGCGTAAAGGCCGACGCGCTTATGTATTACGTCAGCGCCAAGGAAGGCAGGCTGATGTACACGAAGGGAGTTTCAAAGACGTTCAGAGAGACCGTGCGTCTGCCCGAAGACGTGGCGGGAGGCATTGCGGTGCACAGGGTTTCGCTTGCGGATTACGACCGACGCTCGCGCGATAAGGTCATCACCTATCAGGCCGCCGCAAAGTACGAGGACGGTCACGGCGAAACTCACCAGACAAGGCTGACGATGAAGTACATCGCCGCGTATGACGACGATTTTACCGAGGATATCCGCGTTATAAAATGTCCCAACTGCGGCGCTCCCGTGCCCGCCTGGGGCGACAAGGTCTGCCGCTACTGCGGGGCCGCGCTGCACACGCAGGCAGGTCTCTGCTGGGTGCTGAACGAGATAAAGGAAAGCTGACCGCCGGCAAATACAAAACCCGATGCGAAACAGGTTTTCGCGTCGGGTTTATTTATGTTGTGATGACCGCGCCCGCGCTTGTTTGCGGGTCGGTTCAGTAAAGCAGACTTGCGGGCGCAAGCGCGTCACCGCCGTCTGTTGGGTCCGCGGGGGAAGGCTCCGGCTCATCCGTGGGAGCGTGAGTCGGCGCGGCGGTAGGCTCGGGTGTGGGAGCGGGCGTCGGAGCAGGCGTCGAAGTCGGAGCCGGCGTCGAAGTCGGAGCCGGCGTCGGCACGGAAGTGGGCTTGGGCGTTGCCGTTGGCGAGGCGGTATGCCCCGGCGTATGCGTGGGCGTGGGCATTTGCCCGTGATATTCGCCGTAATACTCCTCAAGGCAGATGCCGCGGCGGTGAAGCTCGCCCGCAAGGGTAACGCCGACGTAACGGAAATGCCACGACTCATAATGAACTCCCGTGATATGCGCTTTGTTCGCCGGGTAGCGCAGTATAAAGCCGAAACGGTGCGCGTTATTGCGAAGCCATATCCCCTCGGCGGTCAGCCCGAAGGCGTAATCCATATTGGGGTGCGAAACGGAGGTTATATCCATGGCAAGCCCCGCGCAATGCTCGCTGGCGTTGCCCGGCATGGTGCCGACCGGGTTTGTGTACGGATCGTCGCCGTAATGCGGATCGTGAGCGAGGCGGTCCAGCCACAGCGCCCACTGGCTCTCCTGCCTGCGGTAGGCGCTTTGGAGATAGTATTTTGCGGTCACTCCCTCGTTTTTTGCGGCCTCGAACATCTTTTTGGCCTGTACCGCAACCTCGGTCTGTATCCTTGCGGCGGTGTTGTGATAGCCAATGAGACTGCCGAAATACCCCTGCGCGTTAATGAGATGGTGCGGGACGTAATCGTCGGGAAGCAGGTGCATGAAATTGACGAGGCGTGTCTTTTCCCACTCGGTAAGGTATCCGTTGGTGGGGACGGGCTCGGGCTTTGGCGTGGTGACGGAGGGCCTTTGCGTGGCGGTGGGCTTTGGCGTGGCGGTGGGCTTTGGCGTGGCGGCGGGCCTTTGCGTTGAAGTGGGTGCGGTGGTCTGCCCTGCCTCATTGCCGGGCTTTGTGGAAGCCGTCGGCCTGTGGTCGCCGAACGGGGACGGCTCCTGCGTCTGCGCAGCCCTTGAGCCGCCGTCCCATGCGGGAGAAGCGCCTGCGGAAGCCTCCTGCGTGGGGGCCGGCCATTCGCTTTGGAAAGGCTCCGCGGCATACGACGGCCCGGCGGAGCCTGCCTCTGTGGGGGCCAAGGACTCTGCCTGCGTCGCCGGGGTCACAGCCGGGTCGAACGCGTCTATCAGGCCGCCAATATCGCAGCCAGAGATAAACGCCGTTATGAGCGCCAAAGCGCAGATCGGGAGAAAACGGGTTTTCAATTCACGCTCCGAAGCCGAATCAGCTCTTATTCGTTTTGGGCGGTCGCTGAGAGAGCTTCTGCTCAAAACGGTCCTTGCGTGTGTCGGAGGGGATCCTTGTGGGATACTCTCCGCCGAAGCACGCGCTGCAATGCTCCATGCCGCTGGTAAGGCACATAAGGCTTTCCATAGGCAGATACCCCAGCGAATCGGCGCCGATGATGCCCGCGATCTCTTCAACGGTGTGGTGGTTGGCGATAAGATGCTCCTCGGAGTCGATATCCGTGCCGTAATAGCAGGGGTGCAGGAAGGGCGGCGATGATATGCGCATATGGACCTGGGCGGCGCCCGCGTCGCGCAGCAGCTTTACCATGCGTCCGCTCGTGGTGCCGCGCACGATGGAATCGTCGATCATGACGACGCGCTTGCCTCGAATGACGCTCTCGATCGCGGAGAGCTTTATTTTGACCTTGTCCAGCCTGTCGCTCGGGGCGATGAAGGTGCGGCCTATGTACTTGTTTTTTATAAGGCCTATGCGGTAAGGGATGCCGGATTCGAGGCTGAAGCCGAGCGCCGCGTCAAGACCGGAGTCGGGTACGCCGATGACAAGGTCCGCCTCAACGGGGTGCGCCTTTGCAAGCTCGCGCCCGGCGGCAACGCGCGCCTCATGCACGCTTACGCCGTCTATGACGGAATCCGGACGGGCAAAATAGATGTACTCGAAAACGCAGAGGCGCCTGGGCTTGGTGCGGCAATGATCTTTTATGGACCTGTAGCCGGACTTGGTGAATACGATTATCTCGCCCGGCTCGACGTCGCGTATTACCTCGCCGCCCACGGCGCGCACGGCGCAGCTTTCGGACGCGACGATGTATATGCCGTCTGCCCTTTTGCCGAAGCAGAGCGGGCGGAAGCCGTAGGGGTCGCGCGCGCAGATGAGCTTTTGCGGGCTCATCAGCACCAGCGAATACGCGCCGTCAAGGGTGTTCATGGCCCTTGAGACCGCCTCCTCTATGGAGGGGGCGGTGAGGCGCTCCTTGGTCACGATATAGGCTATCGTTTCGGTATCGCTGGTGGTGTGGAATATGGCGCCCGTCAGCTCAAGCGCGTTCCTCAGCTCCGCAGCGTTGGCAAGGTTGCCGTTATGGGCAAGCGCCATGCGGCCCTTTTGATGGTTGACCTCTATCGGCTGGCAGTTGTTGCGGTTGGTGCCGCCGGTGGTGCCGTAGCGAGCGTGGGCAACGGCTATGCTGCCCTGAGGCAGGCGAGACAGCACATCCTGCGAAAACACCTCGGAAACGAGGCCGAGGTCCTTGTGAGAAACGAAAAGGCCGTCGTCGTTCACGACGATGCCGCAGCTCTCCTGCCCCCTGTGCTGAAGGGCATAGAGACCGTAGTAACATATACCTGCAACGTCCGTGGGCTCCGGCGAATAGACGCCGAACACGCCGCATTCTTCATGTAAGCTCATATTAAGTCCGCCTTTCGTGCCGCATACCGCGGCAGGTCGCATTGCCCGAACGGGCACGGATCACAGATTTATCTCCGCCTTCTCGTCGGAGGCGCCAAGGATCAGGGGCTGCACTTTTTTACACAGGCGCTCCACCTGCTCGGCGCAGCGGCCGACGTACAGCGAAGGCTCAAGCAGCGCCTGCATCTCGGCAAGAGTCAGGCCGAACTCGGGCCGCGCCGCAAGGCGTTCGAGCAGGTCGCAGGACTCGCCCTGCTTCATGCGAGCGGTGGCCTCCATGGAGCAGGACCTTATTATTTCGTGAAGCTGCTGACGGTCGCCGCCGCGCTTTACGGCCTCCATCATAAGGTTTTCGGTGGCGATGAAGGGAAGGTACTCGCGCACGGTGCGCTCGATGATCTTTTCGTTGACGTGCAGGCCGTCGGTCACGTTCATGGCAAGGCGCAGTATGGCGTCAGCCGCAAGGAAGCCCTCGGGCAGGGAGATCCGGCGGTTTGCCGAATCGTCAAGAGTCCTTTCAAGCCACTGCACGGAGGCGGTCATCGGGGCGTTCGCGGCGTCCGCCATAAGGTAGCGCGTCAGCGAACAGATGCGCTCGGAGCGCATGGGGTTGCGCTTATAGGCCATTGCCGAAGAGCCTATCTGGTTCTTTTCAAAGGGCTCCTCCACCTGACGGTCATGCTGCAGCAGGCGAATGTCGTTTGCCATGCGGTAAAGGCTCTGCGCAACGGACGAGAGTGCGTTCAGTATCCGGGAATCCACCTTGCGCGGGTAGGTCTGGCCGCACACGTCGAACACCTCTTCAAAGCCGAAGTCGGCGGCGATCATGCGGTTCATCTCGTCGATCTTTGCGCCGTCGCCCTCGAAAAGGTCCATAAAGCTGGCCTCGGTGCCCGTGGTGCCGCGGCAGCCGAGGAAGCGGATATTGCCTATGGCAAAGTCGATCTCGTGAAGGTCGGAAACGAGGTCCTGCAGCCAGAGCGACGCCCTTTTGCCGACGGTGACGAGCTGGGCGGGCTGATAATGCGTGTAGCCCAGCGTGGGCAGCGCACGGTATTCGTAGGCGAAGGCCGAGAGATTGCGGATAACGGAAAGCAGCTCGGAGCGGATATGCCTGAGCCCGTCGCGGTAAATGACGAGGTCGGCGTTGTCGGTGACGTAGCAGCTCGTTGCGCCGAGGTGGATTATGCCTGCGGCGGACGGGGCCTTTAGCCCGTAAGCGTAGACATGCGCCATAACGTCGTGGCGTACCTCCTTTTCGCGCTCGGCGACGACCTCATAATCTATGTCGTCGATATGCGCCTCAAGCTCGTCGACCTGTTCCCTTGTGATGGGCAGGCCAAGCTGCATTTCGGCCCTGGCAAGCGACACCCACAGGCGGCGCCAAGTGCGATACCTGGTATCGGCCGAGAACAGCCCCATCATATAGGGGCTGGCATATCTGGAGGAAAGCGGCGATTCGTACTTGTCGGACATTGGCTCAGTTCCTTTCACGGATTATTATGCTGTCGCGCTCGGGGCCGACGGAGACGTATTTGATGAAGCAGCCTATGCTTCTCTCGATATAGAGGACGTAATTCCTTGCGGCCTCGGGCAGGTCCTCCCATCTGCGGCAGGAGGAGATATCGCAGCCCCAGCCATCGAAATACTCGATAACGGGCTTGGCGTGAGCAAGCGCCGCGGGGAACGGGAAGCGGTCGGTTTTTTTGCCGTCAAGCTCATACGCGGTGCAGACGGGTATGCGGTCCATATAGCTTAAAACGTCGAGCTTCGTCAGCGCGATCTCGGTCGCGGCCTGGACCTCCGCGCCGTAGCGGGTGGCGGGAATGTCGATCGGCCCTACGCGCCTGGGACGCCCGGTCTTTGCGCCGTATTCAAAGCCCGCCTCGCGCAGCTTATCGGCCTCGGGGCCGAACATTTCGCAAACGAACGGGCCCTCGCCCACGCAGGTGGAATACGCCTTTACGACGCCGATGACGGTATCTATCTTTGCGCCGGGCAGACCGGAGCCGATGGGCGCGTACGCGGCCATGGTATTGGAGGAAGTTGTATAGGGGTGTATGCCGTAGTCAAGGTCCCGAAGGGAGCCAAGCTGAGCCTCGAAGAGTATGCGTTTGCCGCCGGCTGAAGCTTTCTTTAAGAAGGCGCCGGTATCGCAGACGTAGGGGCGGATGACCTCGCAGTAGGTCTTGAGCCACTGGCGGAGCATTTCCTCGGTCCACGGGCGCGCGCCGTAAACGCGGGTGAGCGTAAGGTTCTTCCACTCCATGAGCGAGAGCAGATGCTCCATAAGATGCTCCGGGTAGTAAAGCTCGCCCGCAAGCACGGTCTTTTTCTGATATTTATCGGAATAGAACGGCGCGATGCCCTGCTTGGTGGAGCCGTATTTTTTATCGGCGAGGCGGGCTTCTTCAAGCTCGTCCAGTTCACGGTGCCACGGCAGCAGCAGCGAAGCGCGGTCGCTTATCATAAGGTTGTCGGGGGTAAGGGAAACGCCCTGCGCGGATACCTCACACATTTCCCGCACGAGGCTTTCGGGATCGACCGCAACGCCGTTGCCCAGCACGTTTACGACGCCCTCGCGGAAAATGCCCGAGGGCAGCAGATGCAGGGCGAACTTGCCCCGCTCGTTTATTACGGTGTGGCCCGCGTTGCCGCCGCCCTGAAAGCGCACGACAATGTCATACTGTTCGGTCAGCAGGTCGACCATGCGGCCCTTGCCCTCGTCGCCCCAATTGACGCCGACAATTGCACAGTTGCTCATTTTGGCCTCCGTTAAAAGCCGATATGCTCGTTCAGGCGCTTCATTACCTCGGCATAGGCGTCTTCGACGCCGCCCAGATCGCGGCGGAACCTGTCTTTGTCGAGCTTTTCGTGAGTAACAGAATCCCAGAGCCTGCAGGTGTCGGGGCTGATCTCGTCGGCGAGCACAAGGCGGCCGTCGGTGGTTATGCCGAACTCGAGCTTGAAATCAACGAGCGTGATGCCGCAGCTTGCCCAGAACTCCCTGAGCGCGTCGTTCACGGCAAAGGCAAGACGCTTGATCTCCTCTATCCTCTCACGCGTGGCAAGCTTTAAGGCGATCGCGTGATAGGAGTTCATAAGGGGGTCGCCGAGCTCGTCGTTTTTATAGGAGAACTCGATGGTGGGCTCGTCGAACACGATGCCCTCTTCAACGCCGAAGCGTTTGGCGAAAGAGCCGGCGGAGATGTTGCGGATTATGACCTCGAGCGGGACTATCGAGACCCTGCGCACCAGCGTGTCGCGCTCGGAAAGCTCCTCGACAAAATGCGTGGGAATGCCGCGGGACTCGAGCATTTTCATAAGGCGGTTGCTCATCTGGTTGTTGATGACGCCCTTGCCCTTTATGGTGCCCTTTTTGAGGCCGTTGAACGCGGTCGCGTCATCCTTGTAGGAGACGATGACCAGATCCTCGGAATCGGTAGCGAAAACCTTCTTGGCCTTGCCCTCGTAAAGCTGCTCTCTCTTTTCCATCTTTATTAGCTCCTTTATGGTATTTCGGTTTAGGGAGGCGCGAACGTTTTTCTAACGCCGTTCAAGCCGCGCCAACAAATATTTATTATACATCTTTCAGGGGTTCGTGTCAATAATTTACGGAATAAAAAGCGCTTTGGAGCGAAGCGGAAAAACCGGCCGCAAGCCCGCCCGCGGGATGCGGAGAGGCGGCATAAACCGCCTTGAATTCCGCGGCAGAATAAGTTATAATCGGAGCATAAGGAGAGTGCGTATGAAAGAATGGATCGAAAAACGGTTTGACGAGCATCTGGAGCTTCTGACGCGGCTTGCGGCGGTGCCCGCGCCCTCGCACAGGGAGGATAAGCGCGTTGCGTTTTTACTGAAAGAGCTTGAAAAAACGGGCTATGCGGCGTTTGCGGACGGCGCAAAGAACGTGATCGTGCCGGTGGGCGAAACGCTGCCCGGCAAGTTCACCGTGTACATGGCGCACACGGACGTTGTATTCCCCGACGAGGACGCCCTGCCCGTGAGGCGCGAGGGCGGAAGATTGTATGCTCCGGGCGTGGGCGACGACACCGCGAACGTGACCGCGATACTCAGGATACTTGCATATATCAAAGAGAAGGACCTGAAGCCGAAGCAGCCGCTCCTTTTTGTGCTGAACAGCTGCGAGGAGGGGCTTGGGAACCTCAAAGGAGTGCGCGAAATAATGCGCGCCTACGAGGGGCGCGTGCGCGAGGTCGTGTCCTTCGACTGCTCGATGGACGAAGGGTTCGTCGTCAGGGCGGTGGGCTCGGAGCGCTGGCGCGTCACCGCAAAGACGCAGGGAGGGCACTCCTGGGGCGCTTTCGGACGGCCCAACGCCATACACCGCATGGCGGAGCTTGTGGCAAAGCTTTACGCGCAGGACGTGCCCAAGGCGGAAAACTCGCGCACCACCTACAACGTGGGGGGCATCTCCGGAGGGACTTCAATAAACACGATCGCGCCCGACTGTCAAATGCTTTACGAATACCGCTCCGACGACAGGCGCGGGCTTGAAGCGATGCGCGAAAGCTTTAAGCGGCTGCTTGCGGAGGCGGACTCTCCCGATGCGCGATTTGAGGCGGAGCTTCTGGGCGAGCGTCCCTGCGGCGGCAGCGTGGACCCGGGTGAGCAGGCAGGGCTCATTCAAAGGTGCAGGGCCGTCTTTGCCGAGGTCACGGGGAGCGAACCCGCCTGCTTTGCGGCCTCCACCGATGCGAACATACCCCTCTCGCTGGGCATTCCGGCGGTGACCTTTGGACTTTACGTTGGCGACGGGGCGCACACGCGAGAGGAGTGGCTTGATATAGAGTCGCTTAAAACCGGACTGCTGATCGGCCTTAAGATCGTGTGCGGAGCGCATTTCGAAGATGGGGATATTTAAGCGAAGGCTGCGCAAACATGCGCATTGGATAAAGGTTACGCCCGCGTTCAGCGAGGAATACTATATCTGCTCCGGATGCAGGAATAAAACGGCGCAGGCCTCTCCCCTGTGCCCGCACTGCAGGGCGAAGATGGGCGGCAGACTGCGCAGAAGGTTTGTGTACAAAGGGATACTGAAATGACTGAAAAGCTTAAACTTTATTTAGAGGCGCACCCCCGTTTGGCGGCGGCGTTTTCGGGTGGGGCGGACTCCGCGTTTTTGGCCTATGCCGCGGCGAAATACTCCGCCGGGGCCGAGGCATTTTTCGTAAAAACGCCTTTTCAGCCGTACGCGGAGCTTGAATTTGCCCTGCGTTTCTGCCGCGAACACGGCATAAAGCTGCACGTGCTTCTTTTGGATACGCTGAAGGACGTGAACGTGGCGTCAAACGGGCCCGGGCGCTGTTATTACTGCAAGCGGCGCATCTTCGAAGCGATAGCCGAGGCCGCGAAAAGGGCGGGCCTTTCGGCAGCGGCGGACGGCACGAACGCCTCCGACGACCCCGCCGGGCGGCCCGGCATGCGGGCCCTTTCAGAGCTTGGGGTGGTATCCCCTCTTCGGGAAGCGGGGCTTACGAAGGACGACGTGCGGCGCCTTTCACGCGAAGCGGGGCTTGAAACGGCGGATAAGCCGTCGGATTCCTGCCTTGCAACGCGGCAGGAGCCGGGCGTACCGATAACCGCCATTGGGCTTGCCCGCACGGAAAAGGCCGAAGCGGCGCTGAAAAAGCTCGGCTTCAGCGGGTTCAGGGTGAGGACGGCGGGCGAAAAAGCCAGGCTTGAATTGACCGAGAGGGACAAAGAGCTGTTGAACGAAAAACGGCAGGAGGTCGAGTCGGCGCTGCTTGCGCTGTATGCGGGCGTATGTGTCGACCCGAAAGCAAGGGATGAACTGTGATATAAGGGAACTGCTTGAAGGAGTGAAGCGCGGCAGCGTCACCGTGGATGAGGCGCTGCTTGAAATACGCAAGGCCCCGTTTGAGGATCTGGGCTACGCCAAGGCCGACCTGCACAGGCGCGTGCGCCAGGGCGCGACCGAGGTTGTTTACGGCGCGGGCAAAACGCCGGAGCAGATAGCGGGGATAGCAAACAGGTTCATAGAGCGCGGACAGGGGCGCGTGCTGATAACGAGGCTCGATCCGGACGCCGCGGAAAAGACCGCGCAGAGCCTTGAAATGGAGTATTATCCGACCGCCCGCATAGGGCTGACGGGAGGTATGCCGGAAAAGAAGTACGGGCCCGTCGTCGTGGCGACGGGCGGGACGAGCGACATACCCGTCGCCGAAGAAGCCGCAGTAACCGCCGAGGCTCTTGGCTGCCGCGCAACGCGGCTTTACGACGTGGGCGTTGCCGGGCTGCACAGGCTGCTTTCAAACCTTGACACGCTGATGAGCGCAAAGGTCGTGATAGCGATAGCCGGCATGGAAGGCGCGCTTGCAAGCGTGGTGGGCGGTCTTGTGGACGTGCCCGTTATAGCCGTGCCCACGAGCGTAGGGTACGGAGCGAGCTTTTCGGGGCTTTCGGCGCTGCTTTCAATGCTGAACTCCTGCGCGTCGGGAGTGGCGACGGTCAATATAGACAACGGATTCGGCGCGGGGTATCTGGCACACATGATATGCCGCGGCGCGGGAAAGGAATAAAACGGTATGAAGCTGCTGTATCTTGACTGCTCTATGGGGGCCGCGGGCGATATGCTGAACGCGGCGCTTTACGAGCTTTTGGACGACGAAAAGAAACGTCTGTACCTTGACGCGATGGAGAGCCTCTCCCCCGCCGGCGTTTCCGTCCGCCCCGAAAAAAGTGTGAAATGCGGTGTGACCGGCACTCACATGCGCGTACTCATAGAGGGCCGTGAGGAGCACGAGCACGAACATGAGCATCACCATGAACATGAACATGAGCACGGGCATGAGCATCACCATGAACATGAGCATGAGCACCACCATGAACATGAGCATGGGCACGAACATGAGCACGGGCATGAGCACCACCATGAACACGGGCATCATCACGAGCACGTCGGAATGGACGGGATACGCGCGAGGGTCGAGGGGCTGAACGTGTCGGAGAGCGTCAAGAGCAACGCGCTTGAAGTGTACGGGCTGATAGCCGATGCGGAGTCGGAAGCGCACGGCGTTCCCGTGGAGGAGATACATTTTCACGAGGTCGGGTCGCTTGACGCCGTGGCGGACGTTGTGGGCTGCTGCCTGCTGATGGAGCTTATCTCGCCCGACAGGACGGTCGTTTCGCCCGTTTGCACGGGGTTCGGTCACGTTCACTGCGCTCACGGGATACTGCCCGTGCCCGCCCCCGCGACGCTTAACATAATGCGCGGGGCGCCCTGTTACGCAGGGAATTTCAAAACGGAGCTTCTGACCCCGACGGGCGCCGCTCTTTTGAGGCATTTTGCCGACGAATTTGCCGAAATGCCCCTTATGACTCTCGAAAAGACAGGCTACGGCATGGGCCGCAAGGACCTTGAACAGGCCAACTGCGTGCGCGCGGTGCTGGGCTTTTCGGAGGGCTGCGGTCAGGAGACGGTGTTTGAGCTTGCCTGCAGCGTGGACGACATGACGGGCGAACGCGTGGGCTTTGCCGTGGAAAGCCTTTTGGAGGCCGGCGCGCTTGACGCCTGGTGGGAAAGCATCGGCATGAAGAAGGGCCGCCCCGGCGTGAAGATCTGCGCTCTTTGCCGTGATGAAGCGCGTGAGGACGTGCGCAGGGTAATGTTCCGCATGACGAGCACCCTGGGCGTGCGCGAGACGGAAATGAAAAGGAGCGTGCTCGAGCGCAGACAGACCGAGCTTGAAACAGCCCTGGGGCGCATCCGCGTAAAGGAGGCCGAGGGCTACGGCACGGTAAAGCGCAAGTTTGAATACGAGGATATCGCCCGCATTGCAAAGGCAAGGGGACTTGCCCCCGACGAGGTGGCCGAAATGGCCGACAAGGGCTTGATATAAGCCTAAAAAAGATCGAAACGCAAGGTTTTTGAAAAGAAAATGGAACAGTACCAGGTAACGGGAATGAGCTGCGCGGCCTGTCAGGCGCGCGTTGAAAAAGCGGTCATGGCTGTGCCGGGAGTTACGGACTGCGCGGTGAGCCTTTTGACAAACTCCATGGGAGTTGAGGGGACGGCCTCCCCCGCCGCCGTGGTCGCCGCCGTTGAAAAGGCGGGCTACGGGGCAAAGCTGAAGGGCGCCGAAAAGAGCGCGAAAGCCGATCCTCACGACGACATATTAAAGGACACCGAAACGCCGAAGCTTGTAAAAAGGCTTATAGTTTCGGCGGTTTTCCTTTTGGTTTTAATGTACATCACGATGGGCCACAATATGTGGGGTTGGCCGCTGCCGGCGTATTTTGAGCACAACCACCTTGCGCTGACGCTGACCCAGATGCTGCTTGCCATTATCGTGATGGTCGTAAACGGCAGATTCTTCACGAGCGGGTTCCGCTCGCTCATACACGGGGCGCCGAATATGGATACGCTCGTTGCGCTCGGCTCTTCGGCAAGCTTCGGCTGGAGCCTGTACGTCTTTTATAAGCTCTGCGGCATGGTGACGGCGGGCGCCGCCAACATGGACCTGATGGAGGTTTACCACAACGAGCTGTACTTTGAATCCGCCGCGATGATACCCGCCCTTATAACCGTGGGCAAAACGCTTGAATCGCTTTCAAAGGGGCGTACGACGAACGCGCTGAAAAGCCTTATAAAGCTTGCGCCCAAGCGGGCGAGGCTGCTGCGCGGCAGCGAGGAGATCGAGGCGGACATCGAAGACGTGCGCGTGGGCGACGTATTTGTCGTGCGTCCGGGCGAGAGCATACCCGTTGACGGCGTGGTACTGGAGGGCGAGAGCGCCGTGAACGAATCCGCGCTGACGGGCGAATCCGTGCCCGTTGACAAGGCACCCGGCTCCGCCGTGAGCGCCGCCACGATAAACACCTCGGGGTATCTTAAGTGCCGTGCCGAAAGGGTCGGCGAGGATACCGCGCTGAGCAAGATAATAAAAATGGTGGAGGGCGCAGCCGCGACGAAGGCGCCGATAGCAAGGATAGCGGATAAGGTGTCAGGCGTGTTCGTGCCGGCGGTTATCGGGATAGCGCTCGTCGTCATCGCCGGGTGGCTCATCGCCGGGCAGAGCGCGAGCTTTGCCCTTGCCCGCGGGATATCGGTGCTGGTCATATCCTGCCCGTGCGCTCTTGGGCTTGCAACGCCCGTGGCGGTAATGGTGGGCAACGGCCTTGGCGCAAGGAACGGCATACTGATAAAAACGGGCGAAGCGCTTGAGACCGTGGGCAAGACCGACGTGGTTGTGCTTGACAAGACCGGCACCATTACCGAGGGCACGCCGCGCGTGACCGATATACTTACGGCAGAGGGGACCGCCCGCGGCGAGCTGCTGAAAAAGGCTTATGCGATAGAAAGCAGGAGCGAGCACCCGCTTGCCGCAGCCATCGTGCAGGAGGCCGAGGCAAACGGGCTCGATCTGCCCGATACGGACGGCTTCCGTGCGCTGCCCGGAAACGGCCTGGAGGGGCGCGTCGGCGGGCGCGTGGTATCCGGCGGCAGCCGCAAATACATGGAGAGCATAAACGCTATCGACGCCGGGCTGTTCGCGGTCGGCGACGAACTTGCCTCCGAAGGCAAGACTCCCCTGTATTTTGCCGAAGACGGCAGGCTTTTGGGGCTGATCGCGGTAGCTGACGTTATAAAGAAAAGCTCGCCCGAGGCGATCGCGTCGCTTAAAAAGCTGGGGCTCAGGGTCATCATGCTGACGGGCGACAACGAGCGCACGGCAAGGGCCATAGGCCGCCGCGCGGGCGTTGACGAAGTTATAGCGGGCGTGCTGCCCGACGGCAAGGAAGCCGCCGTACGCGCGCTTCAGAAGCAGGGCCGCGTTGCGATGGTGGGCGACGGAATAAACGACGCTCCCGCGCTGACCGCCGCCGAGATAGGCATCGCCATAGGCGCGGGCACGGACGTTGCGATAGAGTCCGCCGACGTCGTGCTGATGAACAGCGACCTTAAAGACGTTGCGGCTTCGGTGCGCCTTGGGCGCGGCACGCTGAGGAACATACACGAAAACCTGTTCTGGGCGTTCTTTTATAACCTCATCTGCATTCCGCTTGCGGCGGGACTTTTCGCCTGGAAGATGAACCCGATGATAGGCGCGGCGGCGATGAGCCTCTCAAGCGTGACGGTGTGCCTTAACGCGCTGAGGCTGAACCTGCTTGACATAAAGAGCGGGAAGCACGACAGGCCCGTGAAAGCCCGGCGCAGGAGGGCCGAAAGGGCCTTGCCCGCGCAGGCCGGCGCAGGAGCGGAAGCTGCGGCAAACGCGGAGAGCAAAAAAACCGCCGTTTTGCACGTTGCGGGGATGATGTGCCCGCATTGCGAAGCGACGGTCAAAAAGGCCCTTGAAGCGATGGATTTCGTTGAGGAAGCGGAGACCAGCCACGAGGCGGGCACGGTGAAGCTGACGCTTGGCGGGGAGCCGGACGAAGCGGCGTTAAAGGCCGCCGTCGAAAAGTCCGGCTACGAATACCTCGGCATGGAGTGAGCTTACAGGCGCAGCCTGAAATCGCGTATCATAAAGCCCAGAGGCGCCTCGGAAGAGGCCGTAAGCGATATGTCGACGTGGCAGACGTAGCTTGTGAAGGCGTATCCGAAATCGCCGAATATGATATCGCCCGAAAGCTCGAGGTCGTCGCCGCTGCGGGTTGCCGAGAGCACGTCCACGTTATAAGCGTATTCCTTCTTTTTGGCGGAGATGCTGTATGCATTATCCGCCTCTTTTATATCGTGCGCGTCGGGGTCTATGCCGGGGAACTCCGTGCCGAAGCAGGAGCGGTAAAGCGAAAGGAACCGCTCCTTTTCGACCTCTATGCGGCCGGCCTTCAGAGGAAAGTCCATGGAAAGGCAGAGCTCGGCCATGAACGAAGTCGCGGCATAGGGCGAAAGGGAGCCCTGCTCTATAGGCTCCTCGCGCACTATGACGGCGTCCGCCGCATAGCGGAGCAGCTCGGTCAAACGTATGTATTCGTCGTGCGTGACCGCACCCGACTGCACCGGCACGGGCTTTACGGCGTCGAACGGGATATTGAATTCAAGCTCGCCCGCGTCTATCGGCGCAAGCAGCCCCTCGCGCACATAGACCGTACAGCCCTCATCTGTGACGCGGGCGCCATGGTTTATGTCTATCACGTGGAGCACGTCGTCAAGCTCCGAGTCGTACAGGGCGGGATCCCTGCGCGTTTCGTCGGCTATGAGGGCCGCGATAAGCTCCTCGGTATGGTAATCGAGGAACAGGTCGCAAAGGTTCGCCTCCTCGCCGCGCTCGTTCAGAATGAGGACTTGGGTTTGGAAGTATGGCTGAGCCTCATACGAATGTTTTTCGGTGAACACCACGTTTGTAAAGCCGCGGGCGTACTCCACGCTGCAGGCGACCTCCGTCGCGGGGGGCTTTGCCACGGAGCTTTTCATATAGACGTTTTCGATGCGCTCTTCAAGCCCCTTGACATACGCGTCCACGGCCTTGTTCATATTGGAGCCCGAGGTATAGGTCTTGCTGAACTCGGGCAGCTCTATAACGCAGGCGTAATCGCAGGAGTCGTAATCCGCATTCTCCGGCCAGTAGCGGATATAGTGGGTCATTTTATAGCGGTCGTCCGCCTTGGCGGTCCCGGCGGGAGCGTCCGATGCGGATGGGGTTTTGCCGCCCGTGCAGGCGCAGCCCAAACCCGTGAGCGCAAGCGCGAGTATGAGCGCGAGCGCGGTGAATGCCGTTGCTTTTTTATTCATGCTTTTTTACCGAGGTCCAGATTCTTTTCGTATGCTGCTGCGGCGGCCTCGAAGAAGGCCGAGCGCACGCCCGCGCGTTCGAGCATCCTGACGCCCTGTATGGTGGAGCCGCCGGGAGAGGTGACGCCGTCCTTCAGCGCGCCGGGATGCGCTCCCGTTTCAAGTGCCAGCCGTCCGGCGCCCTCAAGCGTTTTTGCGGCGTAGCGCAGCGCCTTGTCGCGCGGGAGACCCGCGGCAACGCCGCCGTCCGCCAAGCCCTCAAGCGCAAGAAAGAAGAACGCGGGACCGCAGCCCGACACGGCGCTTGCTGCGTCTATGAGGGACTCCGGCAGAAGGTCGAGCTCGCCCGATTCCGCAAGAAGATTCAAAAAGGCCTCCTCCTGCCCGCGCGTGACGCCGCGCAGGGCGTACTGGGTCATGCCGCATCCCACGAGCACGGGCGTATTCGGCATTATGCGGATGACAGGGACGGCCTCCCCTGTCATCTGCTGAACGGAGTCTATCGTGACGCCCGCTGCCATGGAGCAAAGCACGAAGCCGCCGCCCCTCTTTTTAAGCGCGGGAGCGATCTCAACCATAACGCCGCGCAGGTATTTGGGCTTGACGCCGAGGAATATGAGCCCGCAGTTTTCGGCGATCTCGACGTTTGACACGGCCCGTCCGCCGAGCTCCGCGGCAAGAGCCCGCGCCTTTTCGCCCGACGCGGAGGAATACATAAAGCCCGATGCGTCCGCCCTCTTTGCCGCTGCCCGGGCGAGCGCGCCTCCCATGTTGCCGCAGCCGATAAAACCTATGCGTTCAAAAGTCATTGGGGCCTCTTTTCCCTGAGCATATATGCAAGGAGCAGCTCATAAGTGTTTTCAAGACCCTTTATGTGGGTGCGCTCGTAGCCGTGGCTGTTGGCCGTGCCGGGGCCGATCGCGGCGTGGCGCACGTCGTGCCCGGCGGCTATGCTGGTGTCGCCGTCCGTGCCGTAGTGCGGTGTGAAGATGTCCATTACATAGTCGACGCCCGCCTCTATCGCCGCCTCGCGCAGCTCGTTCGTCATGCCCCAATGATAGGGATAGCGCGAATCCTTGCAGAAGACCGTGACCTTATGCTCGTCGGAGTTTTGCTCGGGGCCGGTGGGGGCGATGTCGACGGAAAGTATGTCGCGCACGCCCTGCGGGAGCCAGCTCGTGCCGTGGCCTATCTCCTCATATGCGGCGAAATAAACGTACACCTTGCGAGGCAGCGCAAGGCCGCGTTCCTTCACGGTTTTCATTGCGGCAAGGGTCAGCGCGACGCAGGCCTTGTCGTCTATAAAGCGGCTCTTCAAAAACCCGTTTGAAAACACCGGGCGGGCCTCCAGCGCGATGACGTCGCCCGTTTCTATGCCGAGCGCGCGCACGTCATCCGCCGAATACACGTCTTCGTCGAGCACGACGCATACGTTCGCGCGAAAATCGGGCAGCTCCTCGCGCAGCTCCTCCTCCGTCACATGCACGGAGTTGGGCGTGCGGCAGACGCAGCCGGTATAGATACGCCCTTCCCGGGTATGTACGCGCACGTTTTCGGTAACACAGTAGAAGGGATAAAGCCCGCCGACGGGACAGACGTTCAGCGTGCCGTCGGAGTTTATATGGCGCACCATAAGGCCGATATCGTCAAGATGCGCGGTGACGACGAGCGGATCGCCCTCGCCGCCGAGGTCGGCGATAACGCCGCCCTTGTGGGTGCGCAGATAAGGGAAGCCGAGCTCCCCCAGAAAATCGACCATGAGGTCCTCTATCCTTTCGTACTGGCCCGTGGTGCTGTCAACGGCGATAAGCCTCGAGAAGGCGTCAAGACAGTATTTTTCGTCAAATCCGAACATGGTTTCGCTCCTTTCGTATCATGATATAATTATGCCACGGAAGCGGGAGTTTTTCAAGTGCCGCAAATGCATGGGCAGGGGCCGTTTTTATGAATAAAAAACGATTGACACGGGTTTTGCCCGGTGATAAAATATATGGATTATAAGGAGGTGCTCGAATGGTTGACGTGCTGTACGGCATTGCAGCCGCGCTTTGCGGCATGGGGGTATCGTACCTTAACTACCGCCTCACCGAAAGGCTGCTTGACGGCGGGAACGGCTCGCTGATGAAGCTGTCGCTGAGGGCCGTGATAACCGCACTGTTTATCGGGCTCCTGTTCCTTGCGGGCAGTCAGCTGCATCTGCCCATGGAGGCGCTGCTGATTGGCGGCGCGGCGGGGCTGACGCTGGGGCTCGTTTTCTTTACGGCAAAGCTCATGCGCGCCGAACGTGAAAAAGGCCGGGAGGATCGCTCAGATGGGTGAGATATCGGAACCGATCGTTAAAATATTCGGGATACTCGACATAACCCCCGAGGTCATCACCATGTTTGCGATGATCGCCGTGACGGCGCTCGTCTGCTTTCTGGCGACGCGAAACCTGAGGGAAAAGCCGGGGTTCCTCCAGAATTTGCTTGAATACGCGGTGGAGTACCTTGACGGGTTTTTCACCGATCTTTTGGGCAAAAAAAACGCGAGAAAATACCTGTTCTTTTTGGGTTCGCTGTTCGTGTTCATACTTATGGCGAACTACTCGGGGCTTATACCCGGGGTAGACGCTTCGCCCTTTTTCAAGGCGCCGACTTCCTCGCTTTCCGTCACGCTGGGGCTTGGCGCGGTGACGTTCGTGTTTTTGCAGGTCGCCGGGTTCTCGGCGGGGCCCAAACGCTATATCAAGCATTTTTTGACCCCTATAGTGCCGCTGCTGCTGATGGATGAGCTTATAAAGCCCGCATCGCTTGCGTTAAGGCTCTTCGGCAATATATTCGGCGAGGAGACCGTGATCGAAAACCTTTACGAAATACTGCCCGTGGGGCCGCCCGTCATAATGATGGGGCTGTCGCTTTTGTTCTGTGCGATACAGGCAATGGTCTACACGATGCTGACCGCCAACTATTTGAACGAATTCTTAGAAGACTGATAAAGGAGATTTACCATGACCGAAAACGCATTTATCGCTATTGCCGCCGCGCTTGCGATAGCCTTTTCCACCGTGTTCCCCGCTATGGGACAGGGCAAGGCCGCAAAGACCGCGCTTGAGAGCATAGCCCGTCAGCCGGAGGCCGCAAAGGACATTCGCAGCACTCTGCTTTTGGCGCTTGCGCTTATGGAGGCGCTGACCATTTACGGTCTGCTCATTGCTTTTATGCTCGTGGGCAAGATCAAATAAGCCGGAGGCTTGTGATGCAGCTTCAACCCTCAGTCATAATATGGACCGTTATTTGCTTCCTGCTGTTCATGCTTGTGGTTGACAGGCTTTTGTTCCGTCCGCTCCTGAAGCATATGGACGGGCGCAGGGAGCGAATTGCGCGCGCCGGCGAGAAAAGGGCCGCTCTGGAGCGTGAGCTTGAGGACGAGCGGCTGACGCGAAAGCTTGAGGCGGAGGCCGCAAGGGCCCGCGCCGAGGCCGAGGCAAGGGCGGAGCTTGAACGCGCAAAGGCCGAATGCGAGGCGGAGCTTAACGCATACGCCGAAGAGCTTGCGCTTTACGAAAAGGACATGACGGCGCAGGCCGCAGCTGCCGGCGCGCACGACCGCGAGCTGATAATAGGCGCGCTTGACGGCATGGCGGCGGAATACGCCGACAAGCTGATCGTTTCCAAATGATATGGAGTATTTGTACGCTGCGATCAACTTTCTGCTGCTGCTTGGGTTAGCCTGGCTGCTTGTCGGAAAGTCGTTCAAAACAAAAATAAAAGAGCGGAAGGCCCGCATAAGCGCGGAGCTTGACGAGGCGGATGCGTTGGAGCGCGCGGTTGACGCGCGCGATCTGGGCGCGCTTGGTATAGAGGCTGCCGCAGAGGATGCGCCGCTTGAGCCCACGCCTGCGGGCAAAAGCGAGGCGGAGCTTTTGCGCGAAAAGACCGGGCTTGAAAAGGCGCGTCTTGCCGCCGAAGCCGAAGCGAAGCGATCCGGCGACAGGCGCGAGGGGCTTTTGGCGCTGCGCACAAAGGCCGTTAAAAAGCTTTGCCAAAAGATCCGGACCAAGTTCTCCGAGCCCGAGTACGCCGAGGCCATGCGCAAAAAGGAACCGCAGCTTGCTTTGAGGATACTGGAGAATATAAAGCTGACTCCCGGCGATATGTGCTACCTTATGCACCACGACGTGCTGTACGTTACGCTGACGAGCGCGTTCCCTTTGGACGAGGAGCTTGTAGAGAGGATCGGTTCCGCAACGGAGGCCCTGCTTGACAAGGTCAACGGACGCCAGTCCCTGTGGGTGCGCGAGGACCCGACGCTAATAGGCGGGCTGAGGCTGAGGATAGGCGATACGGTGTACGACTGCACCGTTGAAAACCGCCTGTACCATTTGGAGCGCGACCTTGTTCGCCGCCCGATGCCGAAGGAGCTGACCGTCGAGGCAGTTATAGCCGACATGGAACGCGGCATAGGCGAGGCCGAGGACAGGGTGGATATTTACCAGCTTGGGCGCGTGCTGTCGGTGTCGGACGGCATATGCCGCCTTGACGGTCTTGCCGACATAATGTACGGCGAGGTGATAGAGTTTGAGTGCGGCGAGCGCGGCATGATACTGGACATTGAGCCGGAGCGCATCGGCTGCGTGGTGTTCGGCAGCTACGAGAACATAGAGACCATGAGCCGCGTACGCAGGATAGGCCGCATTGCAAGCGTGCCCGTCGGCGACGAGCTTTTGGGCAGGGTCGTCGACCCGCTGGGGAGGCCGCTTGACGGCGGGGACAGGATACATGGAGCCCAGCGCCGGCCGATCGAGTTCGGTGCGCCCGGGATACCCGACAGGAAGTCCGTATCCGTGCCGCTGTCGACGGGGCTTAAGGCCGTGGACGCGCTGGTGCCGATAGGGCGCGGTCAGCGCGAGCTTATTATAGGCGACCGTCAGACGGGAAAGTCCGCATTGGCGATAGACACCATAATAAACCAAAAGGGCAAGGGCGTTGTCTGCATTTACGTTGCGATAGGCCAGAAGGAGTCTACCGTGGCGGGCATACGCGCAAAGCTCGAGCAGAGCGGCGCCATGGAGTACACGACGATAGTTTCGGCGACCGCTTCAAGCTCCGCCTCTATGCAGTACATAGCCCCGTTCGCGGGGGCCGCCATGAGCGAATACTATATGTATTCGGGGCGCGACGCGCTTATCGTGTACGACGACCTTTCAAAGCACGCCGTAGCCTACCGCGAGCTGTCGCTGCTTCTGCACAGGCCGTCAGGCAGGGAGGCATACCCCGGGGACGTTTTCTATCTGCATTCAAGGCTGCTTGAACGCTCCGCAAGGCTCTCACCCGAGGCCGGAGGCGGCTCCGTTACGGCTCTGCCCATAATCGAAACGCAGGCGGGCGACATCTCCGCATACATCCCCACGAACGTGATCTCCATAACCGACGGGCAGATATTCCTTGAGACCGACCTGTTCAACGAGGGCCAGCGCCCCGCCGTCAACGTGGGGCTTTCGGTATCGAGGGTGGGCTCCGCCGCGCAGACGAAGCTCTTAAAGCAGGTTTCCGGAAAGCTTAGGATGGAGCTTACCCAGTACAGAGAGCTTAACACGTTCTCGCAGTTCGGCTCGGATATAGACGAAAGCACGAAGCGCGTGCTTGCCCGCGGCGAGCGCATGATGACCGCGCTGCGGCAGAGGAGGTATTCGCCCATTGAGGACGCGAAGCAGGCGCTGCTTATATACGCCGTGTCCGAGGGCTTTGCGGACGGGGTCGAGCCGGAGCGCATGGAGGAGTTTGAAAACGCCCTTTACGCATGGTTCGACGGGAAGGAAGGCGGCCTTATGCGTGAGCTTAAAACCGGCGCCGCCATGAACAGAAAGACCGAGGCCGCGGTAAGAAAGGCCCTCGGGCGTTTTGCGGAGGCTTTCGATGCCGACGCTGCGTGAGCTGAAAAACCGCCTGCAGGGCGTTAAAACGACCGGAAAGCTCGCCGGCGCGATGAGGACCGTTTCGACAGCCAAGTATTCACGCGCGGCGGCGCTGAAAAGGCAGAGCGCGCCGTACTCCGAAGCGGCAAGCCTTCTCTATGAACGCGCGGCGGAAGCCCTCGGAAAGCCCAAAAATAAGAAAAAGGACGGCAGGCCGAAGCGCAGGCGCGATGACGGCTTTGCCGATGAAGCTGCCCTCCCCCGCCCCGTCATCGTGCTTGTTTCCGGCAACAAGGGGCTTTCCGGGGGGTGCGACCACGAGCTTTTCGCGTTTTTCGCAAAGGCTTTGGAGGGATACGACGGGCCGCTCGTTATAACCTGCGGCAGGAAGGCCGCAGAGTTTGCAAGGGAGAAGCGCCTTGAGGTGATGCGCGATATGCCGGCGCAGGACGTGCCTGCATACAGCGAGGCTGCGGAGCTTGCCGATATGCTGACCGCGCTTTACGAGGACGGGTCCGCATCGTCGATAGACGTATGCTTTATGCACGCGCATAATATGTTAAAGCGCGAGCCCGTGATGCAAAGGTTCCTGCCTAAGCAGGCCCATGCGTCCGGCCCCGAAAATGCCGCGGTGAAGCCCATTTTCGTGCCCGACGCCAAGACCGTGAAAAAGAGGCTTATGCCCGAATTGAGGACGGCGGAGCTTTATTCGTGGCTTTTGGACTCGGCCTGTGCCGTGCAGTCGGCAACGCTCGTTGCAATGCGCTCGGCATATGACAACGCCTCCGCTCAGGCGGAGCTTTTGGAAACAGCCATCAACCGCAGACGACAGCAGGAGGTAACAAGCTCGGTGCTTGAAACAAGCTCCGGCATGAGCGTCTGATACAGAAAGGAGCCGTAAATGCCCCGCGGCGGCAAGGGTTTAGTTACACGCATAATGGGACCGGTCGTGGACGTGACGTTCCCCGACCCCGGCACGCTGCCGGAGATCTTCAGCGCCCTTGAGGTCAAGACCCCGACGGGAGTTTTGCTGTTGGAGGTTTCTCAGCAGCTTGAGGGCGGCGACGTCAGGTGCATTGCGATGCACTCGACCGACGGCCTTTCGCGCGGCATGGAGGCCGTGGACACGGGCGGCCCGATAAACGTGCCCGTAGGCGAGGCAACGCTCGGCCGCATGATAGACGTGAGCGGCATGCCCATAGACCGCGCGGGGGTAATAAAGGCCGAAAAGCGCTGGCCCATACATCACAGCGCACCCGCCTTTACCGATATCGTGCCCTCGACGGAGCTGCTTGAGACGGGCATAAAGGTCATCGACCTTATGACCCCGTATGCCAAGGGCTCGAAGATAGGCCTTTTCGGCGGCGCGGGCGTGGGCAAGACCGTGCTTATAATGGAGCTTATACGCAACATAGCGTTTGAGCACGAGGGATATTCCGTTTTTGCGGGCGTCGGAGAACGCTCACGCGAGGGCAACGACCTGTGGCAGGAGATGAAGCAATCGGGAGTTTTGCCCAAGACGTCGCTGGTGTTCGGACAGATGAACGAGCCCGCGGGCGCACGTCTGCGCGTGCCGCTTGCCGGGCTGACGATAGCCGAATACTTCCGCGAATACTCGCACAAAAACGTGCTGCTGTTCATAGACAACATATTCAGGTTCACCCAGGCGGGCTCGGAAGTAAGCGCGCTTTTGGGCAGGATGCCTTCGGCGGTGGGCTATCAGCCCACGCTTGCAAGCGAGATGGGCAAGCTGCAGGAGCGCATCGTATCCACAAAAAACGGCTCCATAACGTCGGTACAGGCGATATACGTCCCTGCGGACGACCTGACGGACCCCGCCCCCGCCACCACGTTTACGCATCTTGACGCGACGACGGTGCTTTCAAGGTCGGTGGTGGAGCTTGGCATATACCCCGCCGTTGCGCCGCTTGAGTCGAGCTCGCGCATGCTGGCGCCGGACGTTGTGGGCGACAGGCACTACAACACCGCCAAGGAGGTTCAGCGCGTGCTGCAGCGGTATAACGAGCTGCACGACATTATAGCAATACTCGGCATGGACGAACTCTCGCCCGAGGACAGGCTGACGGTAAAGCGCGCCCGCAAGGTGCAGAGGTTTATGAGCCAGCCCTTCCACGTTGCGGAAGGATTTACGGGTATTCCCGGCAAATTCGTTAAGCTTGAGGACACCATAAGGAGCTTTGAGGAGATACTGGGCGGCGGGCTTGACGAGGTGCCGGAGCAGGAATTTTTGATGAAGGGCAGCGTGGACGAGGTCTATACGGCCTATAAAGAGAAAGGGGCCGTGTAATGGAGGGCGCGATAAAGCTTGTTGTAGTGACGCCAGAGGGCGAGGCCGGACGCGCCTTTTGCGACAGCGTGACCTTTTGCGCCATGGACAACGAAAAGGGCGAGGGCGGCGGCTCGGTAGGCATATTAAAGGGTCATTTGCCGCTTATAGCGGCGCTTGAGGACGGCAGCCGGGTGACCGCAAAGCGCTCAGGCAGCGAGGTCTTTTCGGCAGAGGTTTGGGGCGCGTTTGCATACGCCGCCGATGATACCGTGACTGTTATAACGAGGAGCCGGAATACGGAGGCTCCCGCAGAGAAAGGCTGATGATATGATACATGTTTACGAAGAAGAGCTTAAAGTAACGCCGGGTTTTGCGGACGCAAGGGGGCTTTTGGGCGTACCCGACACGTTCCGCGCGTTTATGGATATGGCGGCGATACACGCGGAGCTTATTGGCGTGGGCTTTGACGCCATGGCAAAGCGCGACATGTTCTGGCTGACGGTAAAGACAAGGATCGACTTTATAAAGCGCCCGCGTATGGGTCAGGGGGTGCTGCTTCGCACATGGCCCGAAAAGCCCGAGAGGGCAAGAGGGAACCGCAGTTATGAGATGATATTGAACGGCGAGACCGCAGCCGCGGGCAAGACGGAATGGGCCGTGATAAACGTGAAGACAAACAGGCTTTGCCCGCTTGCCGGGGTCTACCCCGAGGAGCTGACCTTTACCGGGGAATGCGCCTGTCCGGAGCCTTTTGCAAAGGTGGATGACGACTTTTCGGAAGGCGACGAGGCGTTCACCTATCGCGTGGTATCCACCGACATAGACGTTGGCGGGCATATGAACAACGCGGCGTACGTGCGCGCGCTGTTTGCGGCGTTTTCAAACGCCGAGCTTGAAAACATGGACATTGCCCGCATGGACGTGATATTCCGCGCTCCCTGCTATGAAGGGGACGAGCTTAAGGTATGGCGCCGCGCCGAGGCGGACGGCATTGCCATGAAGATGGAGCGCGAGGGCAAGCCCGCGATATTGGCTAAGGTGTTTTTAAGGTAAGCAGATACAGTAAAAAAAAGCCGCCGGCGCGGCTTTTTTATTACTCTGCTCACTGTTTTTTAGGCTTCAGCGCGAAGCTTGCGGCGGCGGCGGTTACGGGCACGGCGAGCACGAGGCC
>JAFYHI010000026.1 GCA_017539215.1 Clostridia bacterium
AACAGTCAGTTTCGCAAGCATTGCGAAACTGCAGGCGTTCCGCTGTCGAAACCATTTTTTGCCGTCAACTGTGCGGAACGCTCTGTTCAGAATCAGATTGCCCTTGCCTGAAGAGGTTTGGGCTCAGAACAGCGGATTTGCAAAGCAAATCCACAATGTTCCGCTGTATTCAGCAAGTATCCGTTTAAGTATTGCGGAACATGGTGTTCTGAATCAGATTGCCGCTGTCAATAGACCACGAATGAAAACAGTCAGTTTCGCAAGCATTGCGAAACTGCAGGCGTTCCGCTGTCGAAACCATCTTTTGCCGTCAACTATGCGGAACGCTCTGTTCAGAATCAGATTGCCCTTGCGTGCAGAGGCCGGGGCTCAGGACAGCGGATTTGTCTGCAGATCCACAATGTTCCGCTGCATCGGTTTGTTTCCGATCAAGCAATGCGGAACATGGTGTTCTGAATCAGACTGCCCTTGCGTGCAGAGGCCGGGGCTCAGAACAGCGGATTTGCCCGCAGATCCACACACGGTCCGGCCTCCCGCTGCTCAAAAAAAGGAGCGCAGGCACGCGCTCCCTTCAGGCAATTCACACCGCGGTCAGTAGGTATAACCCATGCCGATCTCGATGTTTTCGAAAATATAACGCATCATGTGCGTCATAAACACCGCGTAAAGCACGATAAACACCACCGTCAGCACCATAACCAATATGCTCACGATGATGCCCCAGGTGCTCAAACTGCGCATAGGGGTCTTGTACTCGCCGCTTTTTGCGCGGCCGAGCGCGATTATCGAGAGTATAAGCCCGGCAAGCGGCACGCTGAACGCGGCGGCAAAACCGGCAATGGCAAAGCCGTTCATACCCCTTGGGGGCTCTGCGGCAGCCTTTACCGGAGTCTCGGCCGTGTGTATGGGATATACCGTCGGCTCGGCGGCACGCGCGGGCTCGTTGACGGCGTCCGCCCTTGTCGCCCCGCAGCCGGGGCAAAAGAGCGCCTCATCCTCAAGCCTGCTTCCGCAGAATTTACAATAACTCACAGTCGTTCCTCCTTAAAACAGGCTACCCTGAGTGCGGATCAATAGTTGATCTGGCCGATACCCTTGGCTACAGCCACACCGATAATGATAATGTACGCGATCCAGAATATCGTCATGAGTATGCTGACGACAAGACCTGCCGTGGCAAGAGGGCCAAGGGGATTCCTGTACTGGCCGGACTTAGCGCGCTTCTTGGCGATGGCGCTGACGATGATGCCGGGGATGCCGATGAAGGAAAGACCCATGCCGACGATAGCCATAACGTTCAGGCCCTGAGGGGGCTGGTTGGGATCAACGACCTGCGCAGCAGCGGCGGTATTCTCCGCGCCGCATACAGGGCAGAAACGGGTGGTGTCGTCCATCTGGGCGCCGCATTTTTCACAATAGCTCATAATATACCTCCATATAAGCTGTATATTCTTATTGTACAACAGGTGCGCCCTGCTGTCAATGCAAAAATAGGCGTTTTCCTGAAAATACGGCAGATTTATGAAACAGCGGCAAGCGCCCGACCGCGCCGTGAATTGAAGCATTTCACGCGCGCGTACCGCCCACGTCAATGCCGTCCCCGTAATTGCGGCTCACCGGATTTGATTTGTGAAAATATACCGCCGATTTTCCGATTTTGGTGTTGACAAAGCCCATCCCGGGGATTATAATATCATTCGCAATCAAATTTTGCGGTCGTGGCGGAACAGGCAGACGCGTACGTTTGAGGGGCGTATGGGAGACCGTATGGGTTCAAGTCCCATCGACCGCACCACTGAAAAAGGCAGGACTCGTTCCTGCCTTTTTCAGTGGTATTGTTATTGAGGGGACTTGAAGGGCGGATCAGCAAAGCATCCTGTGGATGGTTTGCCCGCCCCCGGGTTTTGTCAAAAGGCGCGAGGGCGCAGCCGGAGTGCAAGCCCGAGACGCATCTTATGCAAAACAAGTCCCATCGACCGCACCAAAAACCGGGTTTTCTCAACCCGGTTTTTTCTATGCTTAAAATGTCTAAAACCTAATGATCACAAGGCTTTTTTGAGGCTCCTCATTTTGACTTGGATCAGCTTGAGATCGCTAAAAACAAGCTGCGTTGCACACCGGTTGCACACGGTATTAAGTTTGGTTTTCTCCGCCATCTATCATCTTTTCGGTTCAAAGCGTGATTCTGCTGCACACTATTTGAAGGATCGAGCCTTTCATATCGAGATTCTTCTTGTCCGTACATTCGTCATGACGGTTTCAAGCTGTTATCATATCCTCAGAAACAAAAAAAGGAGGATAAACGCATGGACATCACTTACACCAAGCACGGAGACTATTACTATCCAGACCTCGCACTCCCTCCCCAGCCGACCGGGGATATCGGCCGTTTCGGGCGTATGCGGAAGAAGTATCTCAAGGTGTACCAGCCCGACACCTTTGCGTTGATGCTAATGGAGAACACCCTGACGCAACATCTCATCGATATCGACCTACAGGCCAAGGAACAGATTGGCCTCATTACCTCTCGGCTCGCCAAAGCCGAAGGCGTGACCGAAGACCTCAAAGCCCGCGATCAGCTCGAATGGATTCGAGCAATGAACTCCTGCCGCGCAAGAGCGGAGGAACAAGTCGTGCGTGACCTCATACTATTATAAAACCGTCTTAGCCTTACAGAAGCTCTGATCCACACTCGCCGCTTTCTATTCATTAGGCAATATAAACAACGGCTGTATCGGGTTTCCCGGTACAGCCGTTTATCGTTATTGTTATTATTTCAGCTGAGCTTTCAGCTCCCGGAAGCTTTCCAGTGCGCTTTGCAGGTTTTCGATGATCTCATCGGCGAGCACGTCGGGCGAAGGCAGATTATCCAGATCTGCAAGGGATTTGTCCTTGATCCAGAAGATATCGAGGCTGGTCTTGTCCCGCCCAAGTATTTCCGCAATATCGAACTTGCGCCAGCGGCCGTCGGGGTTTTCTTCGCTCCATGTTTCGGTGCGCTCAAAGCGGTTCTCCGGGTGATAGCAGGCGATGAAATCCCGCAGGTCGGAATACTGCATCGGGTTCTGCTTCAGCGTGAAGTGGACGTTGGTGCGGAAATCATAGATCCAAACGGTCTTGGTCTGCATTTCGGGGCCGGCGGGGCGCTTGTCAAAGAAAATGACGTTCGCCTTTACGCCGGGCTTGTAGAAGATGCCGGTGGGCAGACGCAGGATCGTATGCAGGTCGGTGGTCTGCAGCAGCTTTTTGCGGACGATCTCGCCCGCGCCGCCCTCGAACAGCACGTTATCCGGCACGACTACGGCGGCCTTGCCCGTCGCTTTCAATATCGTATTGATGTGCTGTACGAAATTGAGCTGCTTATTGCTGCTTGTCGTCCAGAAATCCTGACGGTTATAGACGAGGTCTTCCTCCTCCTGCTCGCCTTCCTCATTGGTGAACGTGAGGGAGGATTTCTTGCCGAAAGGCGGATTGGTCAGCACGTAATCCACGCGGTAGCCCGGATCGGTCAGCAGCGAATCCCCGCGGGTAACGGGCACGGCGCCGTAAATATCGCCGATGTTGTGCAGATACAGATTCATCAGGCAGAGCTTGAAGGTGGAGGCGACAAGCTCATTTCCGTAGAACGTGCCGTTCTTCAAAAACTCCTTCTGTTCGCGGTCAAGCGAATAATTGGCGGGATCGGCAAGGAACGCCTGCGCCGCAAGGAAGAAGCCGCCGCTGCCGCAGCAGGGATCCGCGATGGTCTTCATAGGCTCCGGACGGATGCAGGCGACCATTGCCTGTATCAGCGCGCGGGGCGTGAAGTACTGTCCTGCGCCGGATTTGACATCCTCGGCGTTCTTCTGCAGCAGGCCCTCGTAGATCTCGCCCTTAACGTCCGAGGACATGGATACCCACTTTTCGCGGTCGATCATCTGCACGATGCGGTAGAGTATCGCGGCGTTTGAGACCTTGTTGATCGCCCCCTGGAATATCTGTCCGAGTATGCCGCCCTGTTCGCCTAACGTTTCAAGCGTCTTTTTGTACTGCGCCTCCAGCTCCGCTCCGGTGAGGGTGTTCATATCCGTCCAGCCGCAGCCCTCGGGAATGCCGGTCTTTTTGTTATACGGCGGCCTGGAATACTCATCCGACATTTTCAGAAAGATGAGATAGGTAAGCTGCTCCAGATAGTCGCCGTAGGAAACGCCGTCGTCACGCAAGGGGCCGCACATGCCCCAGACTTTTGAAATGATGGATGAAGATTGATCAGGCATTCCTATTCTCCTCGTAATCTATAAGCTTTTTAATAGCCCTTTTAATATTCGTCTGCAAGTACAAATACTTTTCTTTTACAGAGGCGTTTGTTTCTGCATCAACTCTGTCAAACACGAATTGTGCAAACCGTTTCCATTCATCGCGCTCATGGCTCAAACCGTAGAAAAGGTAAAGGTAGTCTATTGCAACAAAAGCATCCTCATCATCAAAAGTGAATCGCTTGATATAGTCCAACCCCTGCTCATTCAAACCGGTGCATTGTTTAATTAATTCCTTTGTCATAATGATACGAGGATAATTTGCCGTTTCTTCCTGCATTAAATATGCATCAACAAAGCCTTGTCCGAAAACAATATCGTTCTCGGCATATAGGTTACCGCGCACAATAGCTCCGCGTATTATAACAGGCTTGTCTTGTCGCGACAACCTTACCTGGAAATAGTTGCAAGTTGCAATTAGTCCGGCAAGCGCATTAGGTACCGATGCTTCAACATAGAAGCAAATGCTGTCGGACATAACTTTTCTTTTTACAAGGGCAGGATCTATGAGATATTCGCCTGTTTTATTAACCGTAATATACCAATCCTCCTGAATTCTATCAAATAATCCGGCAATGTATTCATACAGATCATTTCTTTTTTCCTTCAAGAGTGCCTTGAACCCCAACAAATCAAGAAAGGCAATATAGCAATCTATGAATTCTCGCATATCAGTTTTTACCTTTCTCCGCATAAATTTCCGTTATGTATTTCGCTATCATTGAAGTCGTAGGGAACACCTGTTTTCTCTCGTCTGTCGCTGAGTTGGCGCAAAAGACAGGATATCTGCGAAGGATTTCTTCTTCCAAAGGAAGGCCGGAGTCCGTTCCACTGCTATAGCTATGGAATCTATCACATGTATTCATAACTTCTATCAGCGTGATACCATGTTCTTCCGCGAAGCGAATTGCACCACTCTGAAATTGAGCTGTTGTCATCAGGATACCCTTGTGGGAGCCCGTGCTTTGCAATCTGCTGTATAGCAATTCGACTCGCTCCCTTTTTACCGGGCTATTGTATTGCTTGCACTCTACAAGCACTTTTATCTTGCTACCACCAAAGATAGTAAACTCGGAATAAACATCCACCTGATAGTCACCATCATGCGCTTTTACAATCTCATTGTGTGAGATGACAAAATTATCAAGATGCATTTCTTCCGCATACCCGCGCAGAACCATGAGGCAGCATTCCTCGAACTCGACAGATGATAGTTCCTTTACATCTTTTCTGTAGTACTCCCGTATGTTAATCCTTGGCATAAACAACTTCCTTTACAAGCGTCCTTCAAAAGCGTCTTTCAGAATGCTCTGCCGCATGGCTTCGGACTGCTGCAAAGCCATATCTATTGTCTGATCGATACTGTCGCAGACAGATAGGCGAGATTCAATTACTGTAACCAATCTTTTTTGCTCGTTAATTGATGGAATAGGTACTAACGCATTTCCCACATCGGTTTGATTTATACTGGCCTGATTTACTGCTTGCTTTGCGTTTTTTGTAAGTTCTTTTCTCCCGCTGTGAGAAGAAAGATAATAGGTAATCCAGTCTCCTTCGACCTTGTCAGTATCCAGCTTGATACGCATCATATTGCTTTCAAAGACAGTCGGTTCGATCAAGCTCCGAACCAGCGCACATTTTCCCAAATATGGCATAGAATTAACTCGGTTAACAACGAGATCACCAAGCTCCAGCCTGTATCGTTCTATTTCTTCCGCAGAAAGATTAACTCGCTTAAAGCTATAATCGCTCAGAATAAATCCATCATAGAATCCATCAATTCGCAGAATTGGCGTACCATTATCACAATAGTCACTCTTTGGTTTATATAAGCCATTCTGTGGGGAGCCGAGAATAGCAGCCCGAAGCGGGTGATAAAAAGAAGCTTCAATGGAATCAAACGCCTCTTTCAGCACGGCCTGCCGATACACCGCAAGTTGGGCTTTTGTTTTCTTCAGCGTTTCCACACCGGCGTCGAGCTCGGAGAACATTTCCTCGATCCGGGCAACGATGCGCGCCTGCTCGTCGAGTGATGGAACAGGGATGTCAAGATTCTTTACAACATCCTGCGTTATAGCCTTAAAAGTAGTGCCTGTGCCTTTAGAGGCCAACTGTGCTTCAAAATACCGAAAGTACAGTAGAACGTATCGCGTAAGCAACTTATCAGATGGACGAATCGCAGTAAGACCTCTGCCGATGCAAACTGTACATGGCGCAAGGTTTGTTGGGCCAACCGGGGCGCGCACCGATAGCAAAATATCTCCTTTTTCAGCGACTTTGGTTGGCTTGCTGCAATAAACGCGTATAGTTGGGTATAGCGATCCAAAGTCCGCTTTACCCTGAAAAAACGGTAAGCCGACTCCTTCTCTATTATAATATTTCGATTCCGGCGACTGACCGGCGATTATTATGCAACAGTCCTTAAGCTTCATTGATCAATATTCTTTATACGCTAAACCGAGTCTTGCAATTGTGACAGTATGCACTTCTGTGAGGGGTGCCTTCATCAAGAATTCTCATTTGAATCAAATGCCCTTCTTTTCCCCAACAATTAGCGCAATAAAAGACTTCAGGCTGTTCACCTTTTAGCGTCAAATACGGTTGAGGATGCCGTATAATTCTTGCATCGAGATCTTTAGCCTTCTTAAGTTCACGGTTTTCGTCTTTAAGTCTTGATATTTCAGCCTGCAAATCAAGCGCTTGCTCGCAAAGATCTAAAAGCTTAATATAAAGATCAACATTATCCGCTTTCTGGAGAACCTTTGCAACATCCTTTATTCCTTCGTATAAACCCATTGTTTGCCTCCTATGAAACAAGTTCAATATTCATTTCCCACAAAATCTTTTCATACTCCGCCCCGAACATATCATAAAACCTCCCCAGTCCGCCCTTCCTGTCAAACGGGCTGAGGTCGAGATCCTGCGGCTCTATGCTGAGCGACACGGCGATATGATCCTTTATCAGGCGCAGCCACTCCATCTGCTCGTCGGTAAAGTGCACGCTGCCGGCGTTGCGGCGCAGCGTCCACTGCATGAAGTTATAGTCCACCCTGTCCGCAAAGGGCGCAAGGTTATCGGCATAGCCCATCTCGAAGCGTATGATCGAGATAAGGTCGGTAAGCTGCGAAACCGTGCCGCGCTTCACCTTCTCCGGCTTTTTGATGGCGTAGCAGTCCCACAGGCGGTCGAAGGTGATGTTATGCGCTTTCAGCTTTTCATGCAGCGCCTTGAGCCGCGCTATCGCCATGGGACGATCCTTATACCGCTGATCGTAGACGATGCGCAGGGCAAGTATCTCGTCCTTGTTTTCCTCTATGAACTCGCGGAAGGTCTTTATGATCCTGTCGGCATTCGCCTGCTTGTCCGCATCGAATCCCGCAAAAAGCACGGCATCGATATTGACGGAATCGATCACCTGATCGTGGCTGCGGCGCACGTTTTCGATGTAATCGCGGATTTCGGGAGCATAGAACGGCTGCACAGCCTCCTTGACGAGCTCGTTTTTCACCTCGTCCATGCGGCGCCGCTCGTCCTCGGTCGGCTCATGATCGTCTGAAAGATCGACTCCGGCCTTCAAAGAAACGACGTCCGGATCAAAGGCGTCCAGAAGCCGCTGTGCTATAACGCCCGCGCTGCTGCCGACGGCGGAGCTGAATTCACTGCGCTCCCTGTCGGTCATTTGACTGTTCAAACGGATAACGCGGTTCGCAAGCGAAGTGAGGGTATTCTCGTCCTTTGCGCCCATCGCCACGTTGAGCATCAGCTCCTTCATGCTGACGGAGGGCTTGCGCTCCAGAGTGCGGGTCTCGGTCTTTCTGGATTTGGTAACGCCGACAGCGTCTACGATAACGAAATGATCCTTGTTCTCCGTGGCGGAGGGCGTGACCTTCTGCAGATCGTCCTTGCCGAGCGTGCGGGTGCCGCGGCCCTTCATCTGCTCGAAATAGTTTTTGCTGCGAACATCGCGCATGAAGATAAGGCACTCGATGGGCTTGACGTCCGTGCCGGTGGCGATCATATCGACGGTGACGGCTATGCGGGGATAATAATCGTTGCGGAAGGCGCTGAGCACGGTCTCCGGGCGGTCCGCCTGACAGGTGATCTTTTGACAGAACTCGTTGCCCTCGCCGAACTCCTCGCGCACGATCTGGATGATGTCGTCCGCATGGCTGTCGGTCTTTGCGAATATCAGCGTTTTCGGAACCTCGTGGCGGTGCGGGAAAAGCTGCGTCGGCAGGCACTCCTTGAAGGTGCGGATAACGGTGCGGATCTGGCTTGGATTGACCACGTCCCGATCCATGTTGGAAGCGGTGTAATCCATATCCTCATCCATCTGCTTCCAGCGCTTTGCACGGGTCAGACGGTCGCGGTATTCGATCTGCTGCTTCATTATGTGAGCGCCGTTCCTGGTGACGTCGGTCTCGATCAGGAAGATGTCTTCACCGACGTTGACGCCGTCGATGATGGCCTGCTCGCGGGAATACTCGCTGACGATATTCTGATTGAAAAACGCAAAGGTGCGCTTGTCCGGCGTTGCGGTCAGCCCGATGATAAAGGCGTCGAAGTATTCAAGCACCTGATTCCAGACATTGTAAATAGATCGGTGGCATTCATCGACGATTATGCAGTCGAAGAACTCCGGGGGATACTTTTCGTTATAGACGACCTCTTTTGCGGGCTGGGAATCTGCGCCTT
This sequence comes from Clostridia bacterium, assembly GCA_017539215.1. Taxonomy (GTDB): domain Bacteria; phylum Bacillota; class Clostridia; order Christensenellales; family CAG-138; genus UBA3857. The sequence goes on from JAFYHI010000026.1 coordinate 8,991, forward strand.
TCTGCTCGAAGAGGGATTCTTCCTCTGCCGATTCGTCCATTTCCTCGCCCTTCAGGATCGAATACATACGCTGAATTGTGCTGATGCAGATCTGAACGTCGTTCGGGATATAGGAGCTGTTCAGACGGCGCACGCCGTAAAGCTGGGCAAACGAGCGATTATCGTCGTTCGGAGTGTAGGCAAGGAACTCGCGCTCGGCCTGTTCGCCGAGGGACTTGGTATCAACGAGGAACAGTATACGGCGCATCTTGCCGAATTTCAAAAGGCGGTATGCCGCCGTGATCGCGGTGAACGTCTTGCCCGCGCCGGTCGCCATCTGCACCAACGCCTTGGGACGGTTTTCCGCAAAGGAAGCGTCGAGGTTTTGGATCGCCGTGATCTGGCATTTGCGGAAGCCGGTCGTATCGAAGACCGGGAAGCGCTTCATATTATTGCGGACCGTACCGGGCTTTGAGAGGAGCGCCTGCAGAGTTTCCGGCCTGTGGAACGAAAACACACGGCGGGAACGGTACTTGATATCGCTGTAATCCGTGAACCGCGTGATCTGTCCGGTCGCCTCATACGCAAAGCGGATATTATAATCGGTTGTGATGTATCTGAAAGTGCTGTTTGCATAGCGGCCGGATTGACCTTCGACCACGGTGATGTTTTCACCAAGATCATCCCTCTTTGCCTCGATCACGCCGACCGGTTTGCCGCCGACGAAAAGGGCATAGTCGACCGGCCCGGTGCTGGTGGGGTATTCCCTCACCGCAACGCCGAGCGACGCCATGGGATTAACGCTGCGCAAGTCCTGCAGTACCCAGCCGGACTGTTCAAGGCGAGCGTCAATAAGTTGTCGGGCTCTTTCTTCGGGTGTCATAGTTTATTCCTTATAAATCCTTCGTGATATGTTCATGCTGTGCGACGATCATTCGCTCAATTCTTTAGTGCAGTTATCGGCACGACATAAACTCCGTCCTCGCGCCTGTACGCGTAGGGAGAGGTTCCGGTTAGGACCATAAGGAACGACGGCTCTTTCATTTTAGTCGTATCGATCTTGTCCGCAACTGTTTTCAGCGTATGCGCGCCTTCCTCGATCAGCTTATCCCCGCCGAGCTTGATCTCGACAAGGCCGTAGCTCCCGTTGCGCAGATGTATGACAGCGTCGCATTCCAAACCCTCTTTGGTGCGGAAATGATACACGCTGCCGTCCATCGACTCGGCATAAACGCGCAGATCGCGGATGCAGAGCGTTTCAAAGAACAGGCCGCAGGTCTCGAGGTCGTTCAATAGATCGCCGGGGCCGACGCCGAGAGCGGCCGTTGCAATGGAAGGATCCACGAAATAGCGTGTATCGGAGGTGCGTATCGCCGTTTTTGATCGGAGATTCGGACTCCATGCGGGACAGTCCTCGATAACGAATATTTTTTTCAGCGCGTTGGTGTATGAAACCACGGTATCTTTGCTCAGATCCATATCGTCGCTGACGTTGATGTCCTCGCAGATGGTGGTGTTCGGAGCCTGCGTGCCCTGATGCCTTGCCAGAGAGCGCATTAAAAGACGCGCACGGTTTTCATTGCGCGAAACGCCGTCCACGCGGCTGATATCGGATTTTACAACTGCGTCAAGGTAGTCGAAGGACTGCACGAGGGCGTCTTCGCCCTCAAGGAAAGTTGCTTGCGGCCATCCGCCGCGGCAGATCAGAAATGCGATATCTTCGAGCGTTGCCGTGTTCTCCGCGAAAATCGGCATATCGCCTTCGGAGAACAGCGCGCCGAGGCTGACAGCGCCGGAGGATTCGCCGGATTCGTAAAGGCTCATCGGCCTCATCCTTATCCAAGCAAATCTGCCCGTGCCCGTATGGTGCACCTGCTCGAGATCCGCAGGGACTGCAGAACCGGTCAGGAGGAAATGTCCGAAGCCGCTGCGGTGGTCTGCCTCGAAACGCACGGCGTCCCAAAGCTTCGGCGCGAGCTGCCATTCGTCGATCAGACGTGGCGTTTCGCCCTGAAGCAGCGAACGCGGGCTGATATCGGCAAGCTGGAGGTTTTGCCTCACCCTGTCGGGATCGCTCATATAAAGAATGCTGGCGGCATGCTGCTCACAGGTGGTCGTCTTTCCGCACCACTTTGCGCCTTCCACCAGTATCGCGCCTTTATTTCTCAAACGATTGGCAATCGCCTCGTCGATAACTCTTGGTTTATAGTCTGTCATTAAGCCGTCCTCCGCCATGCTCGTTGATAATAGTATACAGCATTGCCAGATAACAGTCAAGCAAAACCTGCGTTTTGGCGATAAAACAGTCTGCGATTCGGAGCTGTTACAACCTGGTTCTCGGCGCTAAAACGCAATACAACTGTGACTATGTTGTAGCCTCAAAAACGAAGAATTATAAATAACTCAACAAACACGCTGAAATAATAATGCACAAAGAACGGTTTTCCCCGATAATCGGTCTTTTATTTTTGCCTATAACCCATGAGAAGTGTTTTAGCAAACCGTGCACAATAAAATAAATCTACCAATCGGCACGATAAAAACATCTTCGATTTGTTCTTTCTTCGAATCTGCTTCTTCGTTCTTTAGTGTTTTCTCTCCTGTATTTTCAACCATCTATTGTCTCCCGAGTTAGCTTTTACTTCCAATATTCTCGACTCAAATTAAGCAAGGCCAATCAAGTCTATTATCCATAGGTTTATCCTCCTTTTTGTTTCTGAGGATATGATAGCAGACCGAATTCGTTTTGACGAATGTGCGAATCGGGATTTTTCGGGAGATGCGTGCCGTTTTTATAAATCCGTTATGATGATTCGCACTACAGTAAAACCTGAAGCCCCGCGCCGTCCGTCCTGTGGACGATTCAGACGGCGTGGGGCCGGTTTTCTTATTTGTCAGCAGGACGGGCAGTACAGGGCTTCAGGTTCCTTTTCCCGACACAGCCCCCAAAAGCGGGTGAATGATCGGCTTTTTTGCAGGTGTTGGGAGAGTGAATCATTCAGCGGCTTTAAGCGCCTCGACCATATCGATCTTTTTGTTTTTGCGTGCGACCAGGAGCCCGACAAGCAAGGAAGTGCCGAAGGTCAAAAGAACGGACACGATATAGGTCAGAGGCCCCAGCATCAGCTTAAGCTCGTATTCGCTTGCGAGCGCAGTCAAAAGCCACTTGAGAACGGCTGCGCCGGCAGGCAGTCCGATGATGACGCCGATCACGGTAAGCCAAATGTTCTGCGAGATCAGCAGCCTTCCGATCGCTCTGTCGCGGAAGCCGAGCACCTTCAGCGTGGCGAGCTCGCGGTAACGCTCCACATAGCTCATTATCCCGAGATTGTAGAGCACCACGACGCCGAGTATCACAGCGGCGATAACGAGTATCAGCACCATGCTGTCCATGATGCTGACAAAGCTGTTAAAGCTTTCCATCAGCTGCGCCTGATCCTGCCGGCCGGTTATCATATCAGACTTTGCGACGTCGGCTGACTTGACGTTGGTATAGACGGCCGTCGGGCTGTATTCGATCCCAAGCCTGTCTGCCAGGGCGTCCGTCATGGTAACGCTTTCGGTCATCACAGAGCGGTTGTAGCCGACCACCTTTGCAGAGTAGGTCGCCTCCGAACCGTAGGGAGAGAACTCAACCGTATCGCCTATGTTTGCTCTGTCCTTGAGGCGCAGGCAGAGGTACACGCCTTCATCGGAAAGCGTTATCCGCCTGTTTGCTTCATCGACAACATTATACAGACCGTTGTCGTTGTGGATTATATCGAGCATCACGGTGTCGCCGCCGAGGCTTATGCCGGAAACGGACTCCCAATCTCCGCCAAGCTCCTGCGCAAGAGCCTTCGCCTTTTCGCTGTCCGCACCTTCGCCGATGTTCACCTTGGTGGCATAGGCCGAGATATCATTATTTAAAAGATCGAGGAAGCCTGCCATGGTGTCGCGCATGCCGAGCCCGCCGACAAGCAGTATCATGCAGCCGCTGATTCCGATAAGGGTCATGGCAAGGCGGCTCTTGTGCCGCGACAGGTCACGAAGGTTCCACTTTGTCCCAAAGTTCATTTTGTCAAAGAATCTGAGCCGCTCGAAAATGCTCTTCCTCATCTTCTTCGGCGTGTACGGGCGAAGAGTATCCGCCGCGCAGCCGCGAAGCTGACGGCGTACGGAAAGGAAGCTGATGAGCGTCAAAAGAGCCACCGTGCCGATAAGTATCGGATAGCAGAAACCGGGCACGGCAGCCGACCAATCCGGCATATCAAAATACGTGCCCATCATGCCGTTCTCACTCATAATGAGCCCGCACACCAGATATCCGAGCCCAACTCCGAGCGCCGTTCCGATAAGGCCGATAACAAGCCCGTAAGAGGTGTAGTGCAGAAGTATCCGGCGGTTTTTGAAGCCGAGCGCTTTAAGCGTGCCTATCTGCTGTTTTTCCCTGGCGGCAATGCGGTGCATGGTCGTCACCATCGTCAGTACGCCGATCGCAAGGAACAGGACCGGCAGCACCGAGCCCATCGTCCTGCCCTCGTCGGCTTCGCCCATGGCCTCCTTGTAAACTACGTGATCGTCCTTCGAGGTGACCATAATGGTCTTGCCAAGCGCCTTTTTCACCGCTTCCTCAAGCTTCGTTTTCTCCATACCGGAAAGCAGGTTGATCTGGCAGAAGACGCGGTCCTCCGCGGCGCTCGTCATCTCACCGGTAAGCATGGACTTCGCCGCATCCGCGGCGTCCGTCTCCCCCATTCCGGCGGCGGTCAACTCATCCTCCATGGCCTTGAGGATCTTTTTCTCCAATACTCCGCGCAGCTTGGCGGGTGAGATATAAGCATAGCCGAAGGCGCTGTAATCGGGCATTACCTGGTTCGAGTCGGCAACGCATATCATATGCTCGCCCGATTTGATGAGGCCGACCACCTCGCCCTCTACGGTTATGTTCTGAAACGACAGCCCGATCGTGTCGCCGAGGGAGATCCCGTTTGCTGCAGCGTATTTATCGGAAAGCCAAATGCCCTCGCCCTCGGGATCGTACTCTTCGCCGCTCATCAGCACGAACGTCGATACGTTGAAATCCTCGCTCACGTCAACAGCAAGCGCTTTGTTCTGTGCGTTCTCAACGTCCAGATTTACCGAGAGGAACCTTGTCGCCGCATCGACTCCGTTTATCGAGGCAACGGCGGCAAGCTCTTCTGAGGTGAAGCCGTCCGGCGAGTACAGGCGGAAATCGGCGTAATGCGTATCGCCGAAAAACTTTGAGGTATCGACCTCGATGGTGCGCCACTCCATGTTGAAGCCGAGAAAGATGCCCACGCCAAGCGTTATCATTATAAGCATGGATATGAACTGCGCCTTGTATGAAAGGGCAGTCCTCAGCAGTTTTCTGAAAAGCATCACCATTCCACCTCTTCCGCGCTCAGGGGCTCCGCCTGTTCATCTACGGAGCGTATCCTTCCGTTCTTTACCCGGATAACGACGTCGGCCATCTTTGCGATATTTTGGTTGTGGGTCACGACCACGATCGTCTTGCCGAGATCCTTTGCCATGCCGAGCAGCAGCTTTAATACCATAACGCCTGTCTCGGAATCGAGCGCACCGGTCGGCTCGTCGCAGAGAAGTATCTTCGGGTTCTTTGCAAGCGCGCGTGCTATCGATATTCGCTGCTGCTCGCCTCCTGAAAGCTCCGAGGGGAAGTGATCGAGATGATCCGAAAGCCCGATCTTGGCGATTATATCCTTCGCGTCGAGCGCGTACGGTGATATATCCGAAACGAGCTTAACGTTTTCATATGCGGTCAAGGTGGGTATCAGGTTGTAAAACTGAAACACGAAGCCCACTGTCGAGGCACGGTAATCGGCAAGCTCGTTGTCCGAAAGCTTGGATATGTCCTTTCCGCCCACCGTTATCGTACCTTCATCCGGGCTGTCAAGCCCGCCGAGCAGGTTCAAAAGCGTGCTCTTGCCGGCGCCGGACGGCCCGAGTATAACTACGAACCTGCCCTCGTCCAGCGTGAAGCTCACGCGGTCAAGAGCGCGCAGCACGTGATCGCCGCTCTTATAGATCTTTGAAACCTCGTTAAACCTTACTATCTCCATCTTTTTATACCTTTCCCGGCAGTTTGCCGCTTTTGTCAGCATAATCAACGTCCTTCACGGCGGAACAGCCGACAGGCCGTACGAAAAGCGCTTCAAGCCGTATCCGTTCTGCTTTCGTCGGTCCGCGGTATCCCGATACCGCCGGTCATCGAACAGACCCTGCGGACGAACAGAGTTGAGTTAGCAGCGCCTAACTCAACTTCCAAAAAACAAGAGGGCCGTCCCCAAACGAACAGTTAGCCGCCTCTAACTCATTTTATCATTGCCGTTGGCCCTTGTCAATACCGTTCGTTCATAATGCTTTTCACGCGCGGCATGATAAGCGTTCTCAAGCAAAAACTCAGCGCCGTCATCTTTGGTTACAGACATTTTGTACATAGAAAGATCCGGGTCAGGAAAACCCGGATCTTGGAGCGAACCATCATAACGGATTATTCGATCGGAGCACAATCATCCCCGCAGACCGCCGTTTCAGAGGTTCATGGTAAGGTGAATTATCGAAAGAGCATCAAGCTGGCGTACCGTAAATCATCTTTGACAAGGATTGCTGTGCCGAGCACATATCTGAGCAATCACGGCGTCAGCGGAAGTGACGATCCCATAGACCTTAACGCCTCCTTTGATGCGGGGCTGCAGGTCTTCGATGAATAGGGGTGCGATGCAGGCAAAAGCATACATTGCACGAACAAAACCGGTTTATGGCGATCGTCTGTTATAAAAGCGGCCTCCTCATGCAGGAGACCGCTTGGCCGCTGTTTATGCGCGGACGGCTCGCGTCAGCCGTCGGCAGGAGCGGGCGAAGGCGCCTTCTCAGGTTTTTCGAGCAGCGGGAAGAAGCGGTTTCGGGCCAGCTCGTATGCGGCGTTGAAGGCCGCGTCGCTGCCGGTATGCAGGCGCTCAAAGTAAAGGTGTTCCTTGTCTGCAAGCTCGGGATGCACGCGGACGACCGTTGCAACGCCGACGTTTGAACACACGCTTGCTATGCGCTGCATCTCCACCATCAGGTCGGAGAACGCGGTATTGGCATACTCGTTGCACTCGCCGGTGCTCATCCGCTTCAGGTGGTTGCGGCGAAGCACCGCGATAAGATCGCCCGCTACCTGTACGAGCGGCTCAATGCGCGCGGCGGCCTCGACGTCCCTCTTTTCAAACGTCTGCTTCGTTTCGTCCATGATGCAGCCCAGTACGCTTTCAAGCACATCAAGCTCCGCAAATGCCGAAGGAGAAAACGCCGTGTCGTTGTCCTTCATGGTCTTGGCGAGGGCCGCGATGTTTACCGCATGGTCGCCAAGGCGTTCGAACTCGGAGGTTATCTTATAGTACTGGTTGAGTATCGCAACGTGGTCAGCCATCTGCAGGTGCGGCAGGAACTCCACTATGTATTTGCTTATGCTGTCGGTCATGCTGTCTATCTCGTCCTCCTCGGTCAAAAGCTGCTTATGCGCGGCGGCGTCGTAGTTTTTGAGCAGCCTGAAGGACTTTTCGATATTGGTCCTTGCCGCGGAGAACATTGCAAGCAGCGTTTGATAGCAGCTTTGCAGCGCAAGCGCCGGGGTATTGAAGAAGACCGGGTTGAGAGAATCGGTAACGCTCCGATACTTGCTTTTTTTGGCGGGCTTGTCCTTTATGAGGCGGCGGCTGAGCTTTTCGTAAATGCCGAGTACGGGCAGGAGCGCAAGCGCACAGCCGAGGTTGAAAACGGTGTTGGTATTGGCGATCATGCCGGAATTGACCGTTTTATCCCACAGCGCGTCCAAAAGGCCCAGCTTATGCACCACGGTCACTGCCAGCAGCACCAGGGCGGATTTGCTGAGGTTGAAAAGAATGTTGATAAGGCCCACGCGCCTTGCCTCCGCCTTTGCGCCGATGGAGCAGACGATGGCGGTGGTCACGCAGTCGCCAAGGTAAATGCCTACTATGACCGAATAGATCGACTTGAAAGACAAAAGCCCGGTTTGCGAAAACGCCTGCAGTATGCCGATGGTGGCCGACGAGCTCTGCAGCACAAACGCCACGCCGGCGCCCGTCACATAGCCCAGGAACGGGTTTTTGCCCAGGCCCGCGAAAAGTCCCTCTATAACGCCGGACTCCGCAAGCGTGTTGACGGCGCCCGTCATGTTCAAAAGTCCCGAAAACAGTATGCCGAAGCCTATGGCTATCCTGCCGATGGAGTTGGCGTTTTTGAAGAAGCTGCCCATGATCAGCACTATTCCGATTATAAGCGCGATCGGCGCAAGCGTGGACGGCTGAAAGATGCGAAGCCAAGCTGCGCCAGAGGAGTCGATGTCGAGCAGACGGATTATCTGTCCGGTAACGGTGGTGCCGACGTTGGCGCCGACAATGATGCCCAGCGACTGGTGGAGCGAGAGTATGCCCGCGCCGACAAGTCCCGCCGTAATGACGATGGTGGCGGTGGACGACTGTATGAGCGCCGTGACAAGCACGCCCAGTATGAATGCCTTGAACGGGTTGTTGGTGACCTTGCCCATAGCCCGTTTCAGGGCCCCGGAGGAGTTCTCCTTCAAAGAATCCCCCATAAGGCGCATGCCGTAAAGGAACATGGCCAGACCGCCCAGCAGAGAAATAACGTTAAAAAAATCCATAAAAACCTCTGGCGCGCCCAAAACAGCGCGATCCCCTCCGATAATAATAGCATATTCCCTGCTTATGAGTCAATGATATCCTGCTCTTTGTTGCACCCGCGCATGAAAAAAGCCGAATTCCCGTTGTATGTTCCTCTGTGGAAGAGGCATGGGATTTCACAGCCTTTGCCGGCTTTCCGGCGGCGCGGAGAGCCGGCAAAAAACACCCGGGCGGCAGCCCGGGCCGTAAAGCTCACTTTTTCTTTTTCTTTTTGCCTGCAAGGCCTATAAACAGCAGTAGCGCGGCAAGGTACACCACGACTATGCCCATAACGACAAAGAGCATAACGTCAGACTTGGCAGCCATTGTGACCAGCACCAGTAGCGGCGCTCCGAAGAGTATGCCGTAGCTTGAGCCGAGCACCAGATTGTTTGCGGCGGGGGTGGAAAACTCCGGGTCTATCTCCCTAAGGAGCAGTATGCCGGAGCCGATCGTGCCTGTCATCATGCCGTACATGGATATGAGCCCCTCGTGGTAATAGTCGGGGTAGAGTTTTTTTGCAACGGGCTTCAGGAAGAACCAGGTGACGACGCCTCCCGCGACCGCCATCAGCGCAAACGGCACCCACAGCCCCGAAAGATCCTCGGGGTCGATGCAGGCAATGCCGGCCACGATCATCACGTCAAAGAAGAAGCCGGAGAGACGGTTGAGCAGATAATTGCTCTGATAGCGGCGGCGAATGAGGCCTCGCTTTTCGCACTTAACGAGCACCGTCCGCACGAGCATCGCAATGGCGGAGCCGATTATGAAGTTGAACCCCCAAAGCATGGCGTTCAGCATATTGCCCACGGCGGGCAGCCACCTGTCAAGCGCGCTCGTTACGCCCTTCGTTACAAGGTAGGTAAGCATATAAACGAGCAGAACCAGTCCTATCTGCACCGAAAGCTTGTCGATCGAGTCGGAATCGGGTATCTCGTTTTTTCCGGCGAAATAAGAGGCGGGCAGCACCTCGGGTCTGTCCGCGGTGGCGGAGGAGCGCCCGACAAGCCCGCGTTTGCGCCAGAAGTTCAGCACGATAACGCCCACGGTACAGGCGCAGACGTAGCCCGCCGCGGCTATCGCAAGACCGAAGCTGCGTCCTCCGGCAAAGCCGTAGGACTCGTACGTCATGCCTATGTTGTTGGCCTGACCCGGGCCCTGACCGTAGCCCATGGGCAGCAGCATGCCCGCCGCCTTGAACAGATCGGGCTTTACGGTCAGCGCAAGCAGTACGGTTATTATAAGCCCCGTCAGCCCCTGCACGAGGTAGGTGCCGACTATCATCGCTCCGGACCTTGCTCCGACGGCGGCCTCCGCGCTCTTCTGCTTTTCAAGCACGCGCAGGCTCATTGCAATGAACCCAAGCGCGATGCAGTGATAGACGAGCGTGTCCATGATGTCTATGCTGAATATGTTGTCAAGCCCGAGACCCTTTTCGACGATCAGCCTGACCGCCAGCATCATGAACCCCGCAAGCACCGAAACGGGCATGAGGCTTTTTCTGATGAACGGGATGCTGCGGCGCAGGAAGTTGGCCGCAAGCACGAACACCGCGATGAGTCCCAACTGCACTACGGCGCTCCAAACGCCGGGAGTGGCGTAGAAAATGCTCTTTGCCTCTGCCGAAAGTATAATCGTCATATATGTTTACCCTCCTTAGGGTGCGCTTCGGGGCAGAGCCCCGTTAATAATCTATCCCCTTTGCCGCCTTAAAAACGAGCAGTATGCGGCGCAGCCCGCCTTTGCGGCTTTTAAGCTCGTAATAACCGTCGTCGGCGGTAAAGAGCAGGCGTTCGGTCTTTACCATGGACGCGCGGCTGATGCGTTCAAACGGAAGCGGCTTGCCGTCAAGCATCAGCGCGCCCGGTGCGGTATTCGCGCTCAGCTTAACTTTGCGGGGCCTTTCACGCCTGCCCTCGCTGTCTATGCGGCGCAGAACGCAGGGTATCGGCTCGCCCGTGTCCCTGCACTCGCCGTTTGCAAAAACGCGCTTCAGCTCCGCCCTCTGCCACGCTTCCCATTCGGCAACGGTGCGGAAAGCCGCGGCGCTGTCAAAGAAGCCGTCCTTTTCGACGTAGGCGTTCATGCCGCATTTGCGGCAAAAAACGGTGTTGTCCCGCGAGGCAAGCGTGCCTATGCCGCCGCATTTGGGACATACGGCCAGCGCCTGCTCAAGCCCCTCGGCGCGGCGCTCGGATGCGATGGGCAGGCGCTGTTCGCGCTGACGCGCCCAGGCGTCCTCGAATATGTCGCGGTCTATCGCCGCCGTGACCTCCTCGTTGGTCATCGCGGCAAGCTCTTCGGGCGTGTAAACGCGCACCGGGCCGCCGTGCATGCGCATCGGGCGCAGCTTTTTCGACCAGCGGGGGCGCGACAGATACCCGCCCTCTATGCGGAACGTGACGAGCTTTGCGCCCGACGCCTTTACAAGCTTGCCCGTAGACGGAAATATCCCGTGCGACAGCCCGTCCCAGGTGCAGTCGCCCTCGGCGAACAGTACAACGGAATCCCCCTCGCGCAGACGTTTAAGGCAGTTTTTGACCGTGCCCGCGCCGGAGGCCGCTTTGGGGCGGGGGATTGGTGCAAGCAGCGCGTTTATAAGCTTTGATACGAGGCCAAGCCGCATGAGATGCTCGCTTGCGACGTACGCAGGCGGCCCGTCCTTTATGGCAAGGCCCACAAAGAACGGGTCGGTGTTGGTAACGTGATTGGACACGATAAGACACGGCGCGCTTTCGGTTATCGCGTCGCAGGTGTAATTGTATTTACGGGTTATGAAAACGGGCGTTATGCGGTGCAGCAAGCGCCAAAACCCGCGCTGTAAGCGCGTTTGCCCGCCCATGTTATTTCTCCCCGCCGTTTTCGCCGTCCTCGCCGTCCGGCATCTCGCGCTTGCCGCCGAGCACGCCGCCTATCAGAGAACCCAGAAGATTGCCCGAATTGCCGGAGCTGCCGCCGCCGGAGCCTCCCAGCAGCGAACCGATGAGATTGCCGGAGGAGTTCGTTGTCTGCTGAGTCTGGCCTCCGCCCAGGAGCGACCCCAGAATATTGCCGGAGCCCTGCTCGGACGAGCCTCCGAGAAGCGTGCCGAGGAACCCGCCTATCCCGCTTGAAGCGGAGGACGAGCCGCTGCCTCCAAGCAGACCCGAAAGTATGCTGCCGGTCTGCTCCGCTCCCTCATTAAACAGCTCCATAACGGCCTTTTTGGTCTTGTCGTCTGCGGCGCGGTAAAGCGAAACAAGCTTTTTTTCGTCGGCGCTCAGCTTGACGGATGACGATGAAGCGCCCGTTTTGCCCGTGCTTGCGGGCTTTGCGGCGGATGAAGCCGTGCCGCCCTTGGGCGCTTCAAGCAGGCTCTTCTGCGTTACGCCCGTGGCCTTTGCAATGGCCTTGAGCTGAGCCTCGGTCAGGCTCTTTTCACCGCGCTCCGCGCGGCTTATATCCGCGGCGGCAACGCCGACCTTCTTCGCAAGCTGCTCCTGCGTAAGCCCGGCGGCCGTCCTTGCTTCCTTGATCAACGTACCCACTTTTTTTGCTGCCATATTGCCCCCCCTGAACAGGTTTTGCAATATTATATCATATCCGCCCGCGGCGCGAAACCCCGAAAAACCATGCGGACAACAAAAAAGTTGCGCCCAAAAAGAGCCGGCGGAATACTCCGCCGACCCTCCTTTTGCACTCATTGCAGCTTAAATGTCTATATCGAGTATCGCGTTGACGCTGTAATCGGGGAACGCCTCGGCAAGCTCGCGGCAGATACCCGCGAATATCTCCGCACGGTTCTTCACGGAGTAGTCGATTATCACGTCAAGATTCATCTGCTTAAGCTCCTCGTCCACACGGAAGCCGTGTATCTGCAGCGCCTCGGGGTGGCTCATAACAATGCGGGTTGCCTGCTCCCTCAGCCGCGAAACGCCCTCGCCGGTCGCGCGGGAGTATATGCCTATGCCCGTCAGCAGCACGCCGTGCTCGCTGTAAACGCGGCCCGCAATGCGGCGTTCCATGGAATCGATCTGCTCTGCGGTCATGCTGTCGGGCACCTCAACGTGTACGGAGCCTATCACGCGTTCGGGGCCGTAGGAGTTGAGTATAAGGTCGTATGCGCCAAGCACGTCGGGGTCTTCAAGCACGGCGGCGCGTATCTTGTCCGAAAACTCCGGGTCCATGCGGCGGCCGACTATCTCGCTGAAGCTTTCAAACAGCATCTCCACGCCGGATTTGATAATGAACACGGATATCACCACGCCGACGTACGCCTCAAGGCTCACCTTCGTCAGCAGGAATATTATCGCCGAGACCAGCACCGAGCCCGAGAGTATCGCGTCAAACAGCGCGTCCGAGCCGGAGGCGATGAGCGCGCCGGAGTTTACGCGCTTGCCCGTCCTTTTAACAAAAGTCCCCAGCAGCACCTTGGCGACGACCGCCGCCGCGATTATTATCAGCGACACGGTCGAGTAATCGGCGGGGGAGGGGTGGATTATCTTTTTGACGGACTCCACCAGCGCGGTTATGCCGGCGTACAGCATCAGCGCGGAAATGAGCATGGAGCTTATGTACTCCACGCGTCCGTGGCCAAGGGGATGCTTTTTGTCGGGGGTGCGGTTGGCTATCTTGGTGCCGATAACGGTTATCACCGATGAGAGCGCGTCCGTCAGGTTGTTTACCGCGTCCAGCACCACGGCGATGGACCCGGCAATAAGCCCAACCGCGGCCTTGAACCCGGCAAGCAGCACGTTCACCGCAATGCCTATAAAGCTTGTTCTGACTATCGTTTTTTCGCGGGATCTGCCGCCCGGGACTATTTCCATAACGCATACCTCTCAGTTTGGTTTTCACATTATTATATGCGTATGCGCCGCCGTTTTCAAGCCCTGCCGAAAAGTCGGCGCCTTTCGTTTATATATTTGGCGCTGTCCACTTTATTTTCCCCCCAATACTGGTATAATGAGAGCAAATCAGCAGTTGTGAGGCGTTATGAGAAAAGCAGGGTTCGGAGGAAATTCCGTAACGGATATGACGCGGGGCACCCCGTGGAAGTTGATCGCGGGGTTCGCGTTCCCCGTGTTTTTAAGTCAGCTGTTGCAGCAGCTCTACAATACGGCGGATTCGCTGATAGTCGGGCGCTTTCTGGGCACCAACGCGCTTGCGGCGGTCAGCTCCTCGGGCAACCTGATATTCCTTTTGACGAGCTTTTTCATCGGCGCCACCATGGGCGCGGGCATAGTCATTTCAAAGTATTTCGGCTCGGGCGAGCCCGACAAGGTCTCCGCCGCCGTCCATACCAATATTGCCATAGGCCTTATCAGCGGCGTCATACTGACGGTGGTAGGCGTAGTGTTCACGCCCACCTTCCTGCGGTGGATGAAGACCGCGCCCGCCGTAATGGATGAAGCCGTGGCGTATTTCCGCTGCTATTTTGCGGGGGCGGTCTCCATCGTCATGTACAACACGTTCAAGTCGGTGATGAGCGCCGTGGGCGACTCAAAGCGCCCGCTGTACTATCTGCTGTTCTCGTCGGTGCTTAACATCGCGCTCGACCTGCTGTTCGTGGGCGTGTTCCGCTGGGGGGTCAGCTCTGCGGCGATAGCCACCGCCATCTCGCAGACGGCAAGCTGCGTGCTGTGCCTTATCCGCTTTACCCGCGCGGATACCCCGTACAAGCTCGAGGCGAAAAAGCTCAAGGTGGACGGGCCCATGCTGCGCGAGATATTAAAGTACGGCCTGCCCGCGGGCGTCCAGAACTCGGTCATAGGCCTTGCAAACGTCATAGTGCAGAAGAACATCAACTCCTTTATGGAGATCGCCACCGCCGCGTACGGCTCGTATTCAAAGATAGAGGGGTTCGCGTTCCTGCCCATCAACTCGTTCACAATGGCGCTCACCACATTCGTGGGGCAGAACCTCGGCGCGGGCGAGTACGAGCGCGCCAAAAAGGGCTCGCGCTTCGGCATAATATCCGCCGTCGCAATCGCAGAACTCATCGGCCTTGCGATATGGCTGCTTGCACCAAGGCTCATCGGCCTGTTCGACAGCAACCCGCAGGTCATCGCGCTTGGCGCTCAGCAGGCGCGCATAGAGGCGTTCTTCTACTGCCTGCTTGCGTTCTCGCACGCGGTGGCGTCAGTCTGCCGCGGCGCCGGCAAGGCGGTAGTCCCCATGGCGGTCATGCTTGCCGTATGGTGCGTATTCCGCATTGCGTATATAGAGCTTATGATGCATTTCGTGCACGAGATCCGCTTCATCTATTGGGCCTACCCCATCACGTGGGGGATCTCCTCAGTCATATTCCTCTGCTATTACCTCTTCTCCGACTGGGTGCACGGCTTTGTAAAAAGAGCGTAGACCGCACCGAATATCCGGAAAAGTCACAGCGGCTCCTCCTATGCGGGGAGCCGCTTTCCGCGTGACCGCGCGGGGCGCAGGTTGTCAGCAGCAGCATCGCTGTCAAGGCCGCCGCTTTCCGCGTGACCGCGCGGGGCGCAGGGCGCTCCGCGCAATCAAAAGCCCCCGGCCGCAGGCCGGGGGCTTTATTGCCTATCGCGCGATCATTCGGCGCTGGTGATCTCGGTGATGCCGTCGATCCTCAGGTCGAAGTAAGGAGCGGAGCGGAACTCGGACTCATGGAAGTAGCCGTCAGCGATGGTCTCGATCTTCTCGCCGGGGTACTGAACGGCGGTGTAATCGGCGTTCATGGTGGAGAAATCGAACACGTTGGACTCGACCTTTTCGCCCTTTACGGTGAAGGTGTTGATATCGAACACGTGGAAGGTGCCGGCCTTGATGCCGTCGATGACCTCGGCGACCTTCTCGGCGGTGCCCTCAGCGCAGGAAGCGCCCAGCGCGGAGATCATGTTGGCGTCTGCCTCATAACCGGCGGTGTAGTCGTGCTGCATGGCCTTGCCGTCGATGAAGTCCTTAAGGATCATCTTGTAGAGCACTGACCAGTTGTTCTGCGCGGAGGTCAGAGCGGCGTTGGGAGCAACGTTGAGCATGTCGATGTTGTAACCGACGGAGTAAGCGACCTTACCCTCGGCAAGCGCGGCCTCTACGGCAGAGGGGGCGCCGGTGGAGTCGGCGTGCTGACCGATGATGACGCAGCCCTTGGCCATAAGGGCCTTGGCGGTCTCGTTCTCCTTATTGAGGTCGAACCAGGAGGAGGTGTACATAACGTCCATGTGGGCGTCGGGAACTATGGAGCGGATGCCGAGGAAGAACGCGGTGTAGCCGGAAACGACCTCTGCATAGGGGTAAGCGCCAACGTAACCGATATAGGGATCGGTCACGGTGCCGGCGTCCATGAGCTCCTTAAGCTTCATGCCGGCAACGACGCCGGAAACATAGCGGGACTCATAGGTGTGAGGGAAGAGGTTTACAACGTTGCCGAGCTTGCAGACGTTGGCGGTGTCGCCGGTGGCGGGGCAGAAGAGGATGTTGGGATACTCGGCAGCAGCCTGCACCATATAGGACTGGTGACCGTAGCTGTTGGAGAATATGATGTTGCAGCCTGCCTCGGCAAGATCGACGGCGGTGTCGTAGCACTCGGCGTTCTCACGGATGACGTACTTCCAGGTGACCTGGCTGTCTTCGATGCCGAGCTCAGCCATAGCGGCCTTGAAGCCGTCGATATGAGCGGCAGTGTAGCCCTCATTCTCGTCGCCGACGAGGATAACGCCGATCTTAAGGTCGGCGACCGCGTGGGGCACGTTGTTGAAGGCGACCTCGTCGCCCTGGTCCTTGCCGCCGTCATCGGGGGTCGCGGGTTTGTTCGTGCACGCGACAAGAGCCAGAGCCATCAGCGCGCAGAGAACGATAGCGAGAAACTTCTTCATGTTTTCCTCCGGATATAATTGTAGATTGGTAATACCTTCGCCGCGTTTTTTGCCATTCGGCGACAAAAATATCACTCATATATTTTAAGCCAAATGCGGCCCGCTTGTCAAGCTTGGACGATAATATAAAATGCTCGCGCATTCGCCGTGTTTCGCGCCTCCGGAGCGACCGTGAAAACGGGCGGCGCAGGCTATCATATGTGCGTGGGCACGCCCACGGCAAAGGAGGCGAGGCGGATTGTACGTTGAGGTGTTCCTCATAGACAATGCGCTTATGGACCTTATCGCGGTGCGGCTTGCGGCGGCGCTGCTGTCGGTACGTCCCCCACTTGCCAGACAGGCGGCGTTTGCTGCGCTTTCCGCCGCGGCCGCAGCCGCAGCCGTTTACCTCGTGCCGCAGGGGGTGCGGGTCCTGCTCTTTCCGCTCCTCCTGCCCCTGCTGGCGCTGGCGCTGCCGGTTAAGAGCCCGAAAGGGCTGCTGCGCGCCTGCGCCGCCGTCGCGGCGGCAACGCTCATGACCGGCGGCTGTGCGCTGTCGGCGGCGCTTATAATGGGCGGGGGCGGGGCGCATGGCGCGATTCGCGGCTCGGTCCCGCTCAGGGTGTTCCTCGTTTTTGCGGCAGCTGCCTCGTTCCTGCCCGGGGCGGTAATGCGCCTGAAAAGGGCGGGGGGCGAGGCGGGGCTCCGCACGGAATTCACCGTGGAGGCGGGCGGGCTGGAATGGAGCTTTACCGCCATTGTGGACACGGGCAACAGGCTGAAAGACCCCTGGCTTAAGCTGCCCGTCGCGGTGGTGACCTGCCGCGGGCTCGAACGCCTTGCGCGCATACCCGTGCCGGTCGTAACTCCCGCGGGCAGCACGGTGCTGTATGCGCTGCGCCCCGACCGCGCCGCCGTCAACGGAACGCCCGTCGGCTGCCTCGTTGCCGTTTCAAAGCAGGCCCTGCCCGCAGGCGCGATACTGCCGCCGGAGCTGATACCGCCTCCGCTGTAAACAAAAAACGGCCCGCGGCCGATTAAGAAAGGCTTGACCCGTATGGTAAAAGGATTGATTAGGCTGCTGATGCGCATTTGCGTGCGCCGCCCGCGGGATGGCGATAAGCTCTGCTATCTGGGCACGGGCGATTCGCTTCCGCCGCCGCTTGAGCGTGAGGAGGAAGCCCTGGCGATCAGGCGGCTGACAGAGGGCGACGACGCCGCAAGGACGCTGCTTATAGAGCATAACCTGCGGCTGGTGGTCTACATTGCAAAGAAGTTCGAAAACACGGGCGTCGGGATTGAGGACCTTATCTCGATAGGCGCAATAGGGCTTATAAAGGCCGTCGGCACGTTCAGCCCGGAGCGGAACATAAAGCTTGCGACCTATGCAAGCCGATGCATAGAAAACGAAATACTGATGTATCTGCGCAAGGCCAGCAGGCTTAAGGCGGAGGTGTCGCTTGACGAGCCGCTCAACGTCGATTGGGACGGCAACGAGCTGCTCCTGTCTGACGTGCTTGGCACCGACGACGACCTCGTTTCCCGCGGGATAGAGGAACAGCAGGGACGCGAGCTCCTGCGTGAGGCGGTAGACCGGCTTCCCCCGCGTGAAAAGCTCATAGTCGAGCTGCGGTTCGGCCTGTCGGGAGGGCGCACCTACACCCAAAAGGAGGTGGCGGATAAGCTCGGCATTTCGCAAAGCTATATCTCGCGCCTTGAAAAGCGCATCATGAAATCGCTGCGCGCCGAGCTCGCGGAGATGGTGTAAAATGGCTCCCCTATGTAAGGGGAGCTGGAAGCCGACTGAGAGGTTGAAAAACCTCGGCCACAGCCGATTGTTTCAAAGCAGACAACCTCTCCGTCTTTTCGGAGCAAGCTCCGAAAATCCACCTCCCCTTGCACAGGGGAGGCAGACGCTTGCGCGGAGAAAAAAAGGCCTCCCCCTTGCGGGGAGGCTCCGCCGTAGGCGGTGGTGGGGGTACACGCCCCCCCTTTGCGCAAGGGGGGCGGATCTCAGTCGGGCTTACCTGCCGTAAGGGCCTGATAGCGCTTCATGAGCTCGGCGACGCAGGAGGCCTCGGTGGTGTTCTTGATATCGAAGCCGTAGGCCTGCATAACGGCGCGGTCGTTCGCGCGGTGAGCGGCGACGAGCTCCGGGAAGAGGTACATGTTATCGCCATACATATCCGCAAAGGATGTACCAGGGTATTTTTCTCTTGCATCGAGTATGGCCTGCGCGGTCTGCTCTATCTTCGCCTTTTGCTCGGGCGTGGGATCGGGCCACGGGAAATTGTTGTAGACGATATCCTTACTGTACCGATAACGCATTTCCAATCTTCCGCAGACAGCCCGCATCCATGCCATGTGGACGTTGGAGGTCAAAACGCCGAAGTGATAAAGCGTAGCGTCGGGAACGAGCTTAACAAGATTACTGCATAAAATGTCCGGCGTCATAAAACCTATGGGTACATAGGTTCTCCGCTCCGAAGAAACTTCCGGGATAACTATATACGTACCTTTCGGCATGTTTTCCGTTTGAAATCTAGTTGGTTTATCAGCAAGTTTTTGTGTAGAACCCCTCGGACTCGACAACCTATACTCACGGACAGCTTGAATCCGCTTCAAACAATTTGGCAGTTTAATCAAGGTTGCAGGAGGACAATCGCCTAGCCATAAACAATAACGGGGCTCACGGTTAATGAACTCTTTGGAACCATACCATGGATGAAAGAACTGAGCTGAACCCGGCTCCATCTTTATGAAGTCTTCCATTTCTGCTTTTTCAAAAAGATAATTTCCATCGTCAATAGGTTGATTCCCAATGCCAATTTCGGGAACTGTGCATAACGGTTTACTGCGGCTTGTAACAAAAACATTATCGGCATCAATCAAATATGCGTTAATATTCTTAACATTATGCGATGCTTCCGCAGTAAACAGAACCTTTTCTTTATTGTTTTCCGCTACGCTGAAACCTACGATAACGCAATGCACATGGGCCTTAATGCTTGCTTCGCTGTCCCACCGGAAAGTCCTGTACGCAAAGTCGATATGCGTTCCATCGTTGAATAGCGGCTCCCAAAGATTAGCGACGGTCTCGCCCTGTGTAACCGAGTTTGTTGAAACCAATGCGGAGCGTATCTGCGTATCGCGCATCATTTCCACAGACTTTTTATACCAACAGCAAACGTAATCCAAATTGCCGACATTCTTCCATTTTGCGCCGAAAATGGAGATCACGTCATCCTTTTGCTCGGAGCTCATCAAACGCGCTCCCACAAACGGCGGATTCCCCATTATGTAATTCAGCCTTTCCTTCGGCACGACCTCGTTCCAATCCATCCTAAGGGCGTTGCCCTCAACGATATTGGCGTTGGTCTTCAAGGGCAGGAAATCGAGGTTCGCGAATATGATATCCTCGGTCTCCTTCATCATCTGGCTTTCGGATATCCACAGCGCGGTCTTGGCGACGGTCACGGTAAAGTCGTTTATCTCTATCCCATGGAACTGGCCTATGCTCACCTTTATCGGCTCGGGCTGGCTTTCGCCCATCTTTATCTGCTCGCTCAAAAGGCGCAGCACGTCGTTTTCGAGCCGGCGCAGGCAGATATAGGATTCGGTAAGGAAATTGCCGCTGCCCGCCGCGGGATCGAGGAATTCGAGCGTGGCGAGCTTTGAGCGGAAATCGTTCAGCCTGCGCACCCGCGTCCTTTCCACCTGTATCGCGGATATCTCGGCAAGCTCGGCCTTGAGGTCATCCAGGAACAGCGGATCGATCACCTTGTGGATGTTCTCGACGGAGGTATAGTGCATGCCGCCGGAGCGGCGCGTTTCGGGGTTCAAGGTGCTCTCGAACACCGCGCCGAATATGGTGGGGCTTATCTCGCTCCAATCGAAATCGCCGCTCGCCTTTTCAAGCAGGGTCGAAAGCAGCTCGTCCGTAAAGGGAGGTATCTCCACCGCCTCGTCGGCGAAAAGACCGCCGTTCACGTATGGGAACGCTGCAAGGAGCGGATCGTCGTCCGCAAGGTAAGGGTCGCGCTCCTCCGGCTTTTGATCGAGCACGCGGAACAGATCACGCAGGGCCTTCCTCGCGGCTTTTGCGTCGAACTGCGCCATGTAATCATGGAAGAGGTTCCTTCTGCCGAAGAGGCCCGCGTCCTCCGCATAGAGGCAGAAGACTATGCGCACGCAGAGCTTGTTCAAGCTTTTGAGCGTTTCGGGATCGTTCGGATCCCTATACTGCTTCAAAAAGGCGTCGTAAAGCACGCCGACGAGCTCGCCCGCCTGCAATGAGATGCGCATTTCGTCGGTGATCTTCTGCGTTTTCTTATCTATGAGGAAATCAAGGAGGTGATATTTCGACTGAAGCTCTGCAAGGGCGAGCTTTAAGGGCTCCGGCCGCTTGTCCTCCATGTTGTAGATCCAGATCTCCGAGAAGTTGGAGATGACTATCCAGCGGGCTTTTTCGCTGTGGATAAGGCCGTTATCGTACATTTTGGCCTGCTCGTAGGGCGTCATGCCGCCGTGCCCGGCCTGCGGCTTGTCGAGCGCGATGCCCAGGGATTTCTGCTCGATAAGCACGTTCGTTTCGGGAATGTAGACGTCTATGCGCTTGGTGTTGCCGTCCGGCCCGAGGACCTTCTTTTCAAAGTCGAGCCGATCGGTCACGTTCTCCGCGCCGAGTATGTTTTGAATTATGTCTATCCAATAGGAGCGCGCGTCTTCATCCTCGCGCCCTTTGCCGTTCCACTTGTAAAAGAACTGCCGCGCCGCTTCCCTTTGCTGTATGTCTGTCATCGCATGAACCGCCCTTTCTGTTGCTGAATCGATTATACCATTTTTTTGCCCGGTTAGCAATCACAGGAAAGGGGGGAGGCATACCACCCGCTTCCCCAACCAAAAGACCCGCCCCCCATCAGAGGGCGGGTCCGGAGATGGAATAGCCGGGCTTCATGCGCCCGCTTCGTTCAGCTTTTGCTCTATTCCGTTCAGTGTTTTGAAAAACCTGTGCGTGGCTATCATCGGGCCGAACGTCAGACAGCCCGCCATGTTCCACCAGAACATATGCCGCCACGAGGTGTGCGGCCCGGGCACGCCAAGGGAGACGGCCTTCGCCTTAAGCTCCTCCGAAATGCGCGCCATCCACACGAGCGGGTATATGAACAGCGTGGGCACGCCCAAAAGATACGCCTGCCAATACGGGCGCACAGGGTGGCCGAGCACGGCCTCAAGCTCGGCCTGAAGGCCGCCCAGCGGCATATAGAAAAGAAAGAACAGCCCGGCGGTGAAAAAGTCGATGAACCCAAGCCAAAAACCTTTGCGGTGCGTATGAGTAAAACGCATAATGTCTTCCTATAAGCAAGCCGGGGCACGGCATATCGGCCCCGGCTTTAACGCGGCTGTTATCAGTTCGCCTTGGTCTCGCAGTAGATGCAGCGGTACACCTTGTGCTCGCGGTCGGTCAGGCGGAAGATATGGTCTATCTCCTGCTCGCAGGAGGTGATGCAGCGGGGGTTCTTGCAGCGTATCACGTTTACAAGCTCGTCGGGCATCTCGATCGCACGCTTTTCCACAAGCACGCCGCCGCGGATAATGTTGACGGTCGCGCCGGGGTCCACAAAGCCTATCACGTCAAAGCTTACGGGTATGTCGGCGTCAATCTTGATGATGTCCTTCTTGCCCATCTTGCGGCTGACGACGTTCTTGATTATTGCGACGGAGCAGTCAAGCTCGCCGAGGCCCAGAAGGTCGTAAAGCTTCATGCCGTTGCCGGCGGTGATGTGGTCTATGACTACGCCGTTGTTGATGGAATCTATATTCATGGTGTGCCTCCCTTTTTACTTTATTTTGCCGGCCTCTTTGAGGAGCTTCAGAATGAGCGCCATGCGCATGTACTTGCCGTTCAGCACCTGCTTGAAGTAGCAGGCGCGCGGGTCGTCGTCCACGGCAACGCTTATCTCGTTTACCCTGGGCAGGGGGTGCAGTATCGCAAGGTCCTGCTTGGCGTCCTTCAGCTTGTCAACGGTGAGTATGTAGCTGTCCTTAAGCCTCAAATAATCCTCTTCGTTAAAGACGCGCTCGCGCTGAACGCGGGTCATGTACAGTATGTCAAGCTCGGGCATCACGCTTTCAAGATCGGTGGTCTGAACGTAAGGAATGCCCTTCTGCTGCAGCACATCCTTTTTGACGTAGGAGGGCACCTTCAGCTCCTCGGGGCTGATCAGCACGAAGCGGTTCCCCTCATAGCGGCTCATCGCGTTTATCAGCGAATGCACGGTACGGCCGAATTTAAGGTCGCCGCAGACGCCTATCGTGAGGTTCGTAAAGCGGCCCTTCTCGCGCCAGATGGTCAAAAGGTCGGCAAGCGTCTGGGTGGGGTGGCAATGCCCGCCGTCGCCTGCGTTGATCACGGGTACCGAGGCGTTTTTGGCGGTGACGTACGCCGCGCCCTCCTTGGGGTGGCGGATGGCGATTATGTCGGTGTAGCAGGAAACGGTCTTTGCGGTGTCGGCCACGCTCTCGCCCTTTGCGGCGGAGGATGACGCGGCCCCGGTCACGGAGATCACGTTGCCGCCCAGTTCGTACATTGCTGCCTCAAAGCTCATGCGGGTGCGGGTGGAGGGCTCAAAGAACAGCGTCGCAAGCTTCTTCCCGCGGCAGATCTCGGCATATTTGTCGGGGTTTGCAATGATGTCCTCGGCGCAGGCGATAAGCTCGTCCAGTTCGCCGGTCGTCAGATCGAGTATGTCGATAAGGCTTTTCATTTTTTCGGTTCCTTTCCGTTATTATCGGTTATTTATCCACGATTCGTCCGCCGGGTCGTCGCGGAAGGCGATAAGGCGCTTTACGTCCTCGGGCGCAATATAGCCCTCCTCCGCCGCAACGCGGGCAATGGTGTCAAAATCGGTCAGCGAGGTGTTCGTGACGTTCGCCTCCGCAAGGCGTTTTTTGCCCTTTTCCATGCCGTAGGTGAATATCGATACAACTCCAAGCACGTCGGCTCCCGCCTCGCGCAGGGCTTCGACCACGTCTATTACGCTGCCGCCGGTAGAGATCAGGTCCTCTATTACGACAACCTTCTGCCCCGCTTCAAGCCTGCCCTCTATGCGGTTCTGCCTGCCGTGGTCCTTGGCGCCGGAGCGAACATAGCCCATTGGCATGCCAAGTATATGGCCCGTTATCGCGGCGTGGGCTATGCCGGCGGTGCTGGTGCCCATAAGCACTTCGGCCTCGGGGTACTTTTCACGCACGACGGAGGCAAGCGCGTTTTCAACGTCGTTTCGGACCTCGGGCGCCGTCAGCGTCAGGCGGTTGTCGCAGTAGACGGGGCTCTTGATGCCGCTTGCCCATATAAAGGGCTCGTCCGGGCGGAAGAACACCGCGCGGATCTTCAGCAGGTCTTTTGCAATGAGTTCTTTGGTCTGCATATTCAATCGTTCCTTTCGAATCGTTCTCAGCCTATGAATTCGCGCACGCAGCGCTCGTACGCGGCAGCGGGATCCTCCGCGGCGGTGATGGGCCTCCCCACCACTATGTAGTCCGAGCCCGCGGCCTTTGCGTCCGCCGGAGTCATGACGCGTTTCTGGTCGCCCCTGTCGCCGTCGGCAAAGCGAATGCCGGGGGTCACGGTCAAAAAGTCCGCGCCGCATACGCTGTGTACCTTTTCGGCCTCAAGCGGCGAGCACACCACGCCGTCCAGCCCCGCTTCCGCCGCGGTCTTGGCGTAGTGCATGACCACCTCGTCCATGGGCTTATCTATCAGCAGGTCGCGCTCCAGCGCCTCCTGGTCGGTGGATGTAAGCTGCGTTACGGCAATGAGCAGCGGCCGCGTGCCGTCCTCGCGCGTCAGGCCCTCGAGCGCGGCGCGCATCATCTGTGCCGTGCCGGCAGCGTGCAGGTTGACTATGTCCGCGTCAAGACGCGACAGCACGGCCATGGCCTTTTTCACGGTGTTGGGTATGTCGTGCAGCTTTAGGTCCAGAAATATCCTGTGCCCGCGGCGCTTTATCTCGCGCACGATATCGGGCCCCTCGGCATAATAAAGCTCCATGCCTATCTTCAAAAACGGCTTTCTTTCAAGCCCGGCGAATTTGTCGAGGAATGCGAAAGTCGCCTCCGCGCTTGCAAAATCGCACGCCACAATAACGTCCTTGCCCATAATGCCCTCCTTAATGTGCTTTGCCGATAATGTCGTTTATGTTTTCTATGCCGAGCTTCTCCATAGCGGCGGGCAGGCTCTCGACTATTCTCTTGCCTGCAAACGGATCGACCAGGTTAGCGGCTCCGACCTCCACCGCACGGGCGCCGGCCATCATCATCTCGATGACGTCCTCGGCGCATGAGACCCCGCCCATGCCGATCACAGGCACGCTCACGGCCTTTGACACCTGATACACCATCCTCAGCGCCACGGGGAATATCGCAGGTCCGGAGAACCCGCCCATCGTGTTGGCGATCACAGGCCTGCCGCGCTTCAGATCTATGCGCATGCCGAGCAGCGTGTTTATAAGGCTTATGCCGTCCGCTCCCGCGTCCTCGCAGGCGCGGGCGATGGAAACTATGTCGGTAACGTTCGGCGAAAGCTTTATTATAACGGGCTTGTGCGTGACGGCCTTGACCGCCCGCGTGACCTCCGCCGCGGCGCGGGGCTCCGTTCCGAAGCTCATACCGCCGCCGTGCACGTTGGGACAGCTCACGTTCACTTCAAGCCAGCCCACCTGCTCTTCGCGGTCCAGAAGCCCGCAGGTATAGGCGTAATCCTCCACCGAAAAACCCGATACGTTTGCCATGACGGGCTTGTGAAATACCTTTTTGAGCTTTGGCAGCTCCTCGCTTATCACGCGCTCTATGCCGGGGTTCTGCAGGCCAACGGCGTTTATCATGCCCGCTGTGCACTCCGCAATGCGCGGAGTGGGGTTGCCGAAGCGCGCCTCGCGCGTGGTGCCCTTGAACGAGAACGTACCCAGGCAGTTTATGTCGTAAAGCTCCGCAAACTCGTACCCGAACCCAAACGTGCCCGATGCGGGTATCACGGGGTTGTCAAGCGCAATACCGCAAAGATCGACCTTCGTGTTTACCATAAAAGCTCCTCCCTGTCAAAAACGGGACCTTCGCGGCAGACGCGCTTTGCGCCGTGCGCCGTTTCCACCGAACAGCCCATGCATGCGCCGAACCCGCACCCCATGCGCTCTTCCAGGCTGAGCTGCCCGGGTATCGTAAGCTTGCCGCAAAGGGCCTTCAGCATGGGCAAGGGCCCGCAGGCGTAAAAACGGTCGCAGCCGTTTGGCAGAGCGTCCGTCACAAACCCGCGCACGCCGCGGCTGCCGTCCGCCGTCGCAAGCGTTACGGCGCAGCCCAGCGAGCGGAACTCTTCCTCATAAAATACCTCGTCCGCGGTGTTGAACCCAAGCACTGCGGAAACGGCCTTTCCGTTTTTAACAAGCTCTTTTGCAAGGTAATAGAGGGGCGGCACGCCGACTCCGCCGCCAATAAGCAGTGGTTTCGCGCACGGCGCGTCGAGGTCATACCCGTGCCCGAGCCCGCAAAGCACATCAAGCTCCGCTCCCGGCTCAAGGCCCGCCATAAGCTCGGTGCCGCGTCCGACGGTCTTGTAGATGAGCGTAAGCGTTTCGCCGTCAAAATCGCATACGGAGATGGGTCTGCGCAGAAACAGGCCGGGCAGCCTTACATTCACAAACTGGCCGGGCAGGTTATCGCCCGCGCCGCCCGCAAGCCGCATACGGTAAACGCTCGCCGCAAGGCGGGAGTTTTCGGTTATAGTCAAACTTGCTTCTTTCATATCGTTCCGCCGTTCGTTCCGTTTGGATATGCGACCCTGCCGCCGCACACGGTCATTATGCATCTGCCAAAGACCCGCATCCCCTCAAAGGGTGTTGCGCGTCCCTTCGAAAGGAATTCGCCCGGGTCTATCGCATACTCCGCGTCAAGGTCCCAAACCGACCAGTCGGCGGGGGAGAGGGGTATTTTGAACCGCTCGCGCGGGCGCACCGCCATAAGCTCAATGAGCCTGTCCATGCTTATGACCCCGGTCTTGACAAGGTGCGTGTAAATGAGCGGGAATGCGGTCTCAAGCCCGACCACGCCGAACGGGCTCTTCTCAAGCCCCCGCGCCTTCTCCTCGGCGGAGTGGGGCGCGTGGTCGGTGGCTATCATGTCGACCGTCCCGTCGCACACCGCATGAATAAGCGCCTCGCGGTCGGCCCTGCTCCTTAAAGGCGGGTTCATCTTAAAGCGCCCGTCCTCCATGAGGCACCCGTCGTCCAGTATCAGGTAATGCGGCGCGGTCTCGCAGGTCACGTCCACGCCCGACTTTTTTGCGTCGCGTATGAGCTCCGCGCTCTCGCGGCAGGAGATGTGGCAAACGTGGTAGCTCACGCCCGTTTCCGCCGCAAGCTTTAAGTCGCGCTCTATGGGTTTCCACTCGCTTTCGGAGACTATGCCCCGGTGCCCGTGCGCGCGGGCGTATTCCCCGGCGTGGATATAGCCCGAAAACAGCAGGCTCTCATCCTCGCAGTGGGCGGCAAGCACGCGGCCCGCCTCGCGGCAAAGCTGCATTACCTCGCGCATCATGCCGGCGTCCTGCACGCCTTTGCCGTCATCTGAAAAACCGACAACATAGGGAGCTAAACCCATAATATCTGCGGGTTCGCGTCCCTTTTCGCCAATAGTAAGTGCGGCATAGGGATGAACTCGCACTTTTGCATCACGGCGGATAAGCTCCGCCTCGCGCTCCAGATGCTCAAGACTGTCGGGCACGGGAGCAAGGTTCGGCATGGTGCAAACGTCGGTATAGCCGCCGCGGGCCGCCGCAAGCGAGCCCATCAGTATCGTTTCTTTATAAGAAAAGCCCGGCTCACGAAAATGCACATGCACATCGCAAAAGCCGGGCAATATTTTAAGCCTGCCGTCGGGAGCGGAAACGACGCCGCAGCCCTCGGGTATCACGGGAGCAAAATCGGGCATAGCCCCGGTTTTGATAACGCTTGCAGTAAAGCTCATGCCGCCTCCTCAAAAAAAGCTCCGCACGGGATAACCGCCGGAGCCGAGCCGAGCCAAACCGCGGTATGCGCACATACCGAAACGCCCGTCTTGCCGATATCCCGTATCGCCTTAAAGACTGCGGTTACTATACCACAAAACGAAGCCGATGTCAAACCCCCAAACGGGGCGGATGAGAATATAAAACGGATCACTCCGTCAACTTGTAGATCAGTATCGCCGCAGCGACGGCGGCGTTGAGGGACTCCGCGCGTCCGCGCATGGGCAGGCGGTACAGCGCACATTTTTCGGCGACCTCCGATGAGGCGCCGTTTGCCTCGTTGCCTATTACCAGCACGCGGTTTTCGGGCAGGTCGGGCAGGGTCTCGCCGCCCGCCAAATGCCCGCACACAAGGCCGAAGCCCTGCTCCGCCAAACGGTCGAGCTCATGCGCAAGGTCGCCCTTCCAAATGGGTATGTGGTAGGTGGAGCCCATTGCGCTCCTCACGGCCTTGCATGAGAACGGGTCCGTGCAGCCCTCGCCTATGAGCAGCCCCGCGGCTCCGAAGGCGTCCGCCGTGCGCAGCACGGTGCCCAGGTTTCCGGGGTCCTGCAAACGGTCAAGCGCGATAATAAGCTCGCCGGGGTAATCCGAGGGCGGCGCAAGCTGCGGCGTCTTAAGCGCGGCGCAGACGCCCTGCGGGCTGTCGGTGTCGCATACGGCCTTCATGACCTCGCCCGTCACGGAAATAAAATCAACTCCGCGCTCTTTGAGCTTTGCGGCGGCTGTGGTGTTCCACTCGGCCACCAAAACCGTTTCGGGCGCCGCGCCGGAGTCTATCGCCTCAAGCACCAGCCTTTCGCCCTCCGCCAGATGCAGGCCGGTCTCCTTGCGGCCCTTGCCCGTTTTAAGCGAGCGCAGCACGCGCACGTTATCGTTTTTGACGGAAGTGATCGTCATTTCCCCATGCCCGCCTCGGCAATGTTCAGCGCGTGGTCGCCCACCCTTTCAAGGTCGGTCAGCATCTCGACAAACAGCATGCCCACGTCGGCGGAGCATTGCCGCGCTTCCATGCGGGCGATATGCTCGTTCTCGTAAAGCTCGACAAGGTCGTCGATCTCCTGCTCGCGCCGCTCTATCTCTGAAAACGCCGCTTCGTTCCTGCTCTTCAGGTTCTCCTCGGCAAGCTCAAAAATGGATATCACCTTGTCAAAAAGCACGTTGAGCTCGGTCAGGGCCGAATCGGAGAAGCTCAGCTTGTTGTCGCGCATGTGGGCGATGTATCCGGCAATGTTCTCCGCGTGGTCGCCAATGCGCTCGTAGTCGGTTATAACGTGGTGCATACGGTCGATCGAGCGCGCCTCGGGCTCGCCCAGACCGGCGCGGTTGATATCCACAAGCGCCTTTGCTATCTCGTGATTCAAAAAGTCTATCGTTTCCTCGTTCTCGTCCACCTCTTCAAGGTCGCCCTTCTTTTTGGTGAACAGCGCCTGGTGAACGCGCTTCATGTTATCAAGTGAAAGCTCGTACATGCGCCTGCACTCAAGCTCCGCGCCCGACACGGCAACCGCCGCGGATCCGAAGCCCTTGGCCGGTATATAGATGAGCTTTTTGCCGGCCGACTTGTCCTCGCCGCGGATTATCAGGCGGGAGAGCTTTATCAGAAGGTTCGACAGCGGGAAGAGTACGATGGTTGCGCCGATCTTCAGGAAGGTGTTGGCGTTTGCAAGCTGCTGAGTGGGGTTGTTCGGCGACAGCGAGGCTATCCAGTCGGTCAGCGGCAGGAACTGCAGCAGCACTATGCATATCACGCAGGCGAACACGTTGAACATAACGTGTATGGCGGCGGTCCTTTTTGCGTCCTTGGTGCCGCCCATCGCGGCAACTACCGAAACCGCCGTGCAGCCTATGTTCTGCCCGCAGATGAGGTAGATCGCCTGGCCCAATGTAAGTATGTTTGCGGCGGCCATCGCCTGAAGCACGCCGACGGAGGCGGATACCGACTGCAGCAGCATCGTCATAACGGTTCCGAAGAGCACGCCGAGCAGGGGATAATCCTCAAAGCTCTTGACGAGCGTGCAGAACCATTCCTCCTGCCCGAGGTAGACCATATTGCTCTTCATCAGCATCATGCCCATAAAGAGCATGCCCAGACCGGCAAGTATGTAGAAAATGTTGTTCCACGGCTTCTTTTTGAAGAAGGTCATGCCCATAACGCCCAAGAAAGCGATTATGGGGGATACCGCGTCAATGTTGAACGCGATAAGCTGACCGGTAATGGTAGTACCTATGTTGGCGCCCATAATGACGCCCACGGCGTTTGTAAGCGGCATCAGTCCGGCGTTGACAAAGCCCACGGTCATAACCGAAACGGCGTTGGAGCTTTGTATGATACCGGTTATCACAACGCCCACTATAAGGCCGAGGAACCGGTTTTTGGTAAGCTTCTCAAGTATGGTCTTGAGCTTTGAGCCCGCAAGGCGCTCAATGCCGTTGCCCATTATGCGTATGCCGTAAAGGAACAGCGCAATGCCGCCCGCAATACCCAGCCAATTATCAAAAGTCATAAAATTCCTCCGTATTTTCATGCCAAGAAAACAGTTTAATCATAACATATGCGGGCGCCCGTTTCAAGCAATGACACAAAGTATACATGATTCGATTTGGCGCCGGGGCGGCGGGGAGAGCGGGAAAGCGCGCATTCAAAAACCCGGCGCGAAGAAGGCGCCGGGTTTTGCCGCGGTGCGGCGCATAAAGGCCGCTTTACAGTTCGTTTGAAAAGATTATCATCTCATGCGTCAGTATGCGCTCGCCCCCATGCTCGAAAACATGGTCCATATAGGGGTGCATACCGGCCCGCTCCTGTATCTTGCGCGAGCCCTCGTTAAAGTCGAAATAGCCCGAATTCACAAAGTCGAACCCCTGCTCCTTCAAAAAGTACACCGCAACGCGGCGCATAAGCTCCGTCATAAGCCCGCGCCTCTGGTATTTTTCGTTCAGCACAAGCGATATGGAAACGCCCCGTTTGCCTTCAAGCGCGGGGTCGGCCTTTATAAAAGGATACACGCCTATGCTGAAGCTGCCGACGACCTTGGCGCTTTCCTTCAGTATTGCGGCAAAATGGGTGACGCAGCTGCGGTTCTGCTGCAGTATCCAATCAAAGCCCTCGCGCGCTTCTTCGCGTGTGGATATCGCGGGGTTGCCCGAAAGCCGCTGCAGCTCCTTCTGTACGGCGTATTCGAAATAGTCCTCAAAGTCGGCTTCGCGGAACGGGCGCAGCAAAAGCCGCTCCGTTTCAAGGGGGCGGGAGAGCATGCTGTCCGACGCATCGCGGAGTATCGCTTTGACCTGCTCGTCCGTCATCAGCCTATACCTATTATTTCGCCTATATACATGGTGTGCGGGGCTTCGGTCAGATAATGCCTTTCGCGTTCGGCCTCGGGCATAAATGCCGTGTCCATATCCTGCCGGTAGATCTTGCGGCAGACCAGCGTATGCGCCGCCTGAACGTAGCCTACCAGGTTCTCGCCTATGCGCACGGGGGTCAGGCCGCTTTCCTCCACCTTGTCGGAGTCCCTGCCCGACTTTGTGCCAAGAAGCGCAAGCGCATCGCGGTACTTCTCGTCAAAGAACGAGACGGTAAAATAATCGTTCGCGTCCATGAATTCGTGCGTGTACCTGACGGGCTTGACGTAGACCGTGCAGGTGGGCTTGTTCCACAGGGTGCCCATTGCCCCCCATGAGATGGTCATGGTGTTGAAGCAGTCGAGGTCGCCCGCGGTCACGAGCGCCCAGCCCTTGTCGAAAAGGGAGAGTATGTCCGTGTTGAATTTCATATCGTTTCCTTTGCTCCGTTATTTGTCAAACAATGCTTGCGCTCAGCAGAAAGTATGCGACAAAGCCCGCGGCAAGGCAGGCGCACACCGCTATGCATATGATGAGCGGCTTTTTTGCTCGGGGCTCAATGTGCAGCGTGACCGCGGAAAGCACCAGCCCCACGGCGGAAGCGGCGTACACCGCAGGCAGCGCGAACAGCCACAAGACCACGCAGACGTCGAACAGCGCGGAAAACGCCGCGCCGCCGCGGAAAAAGAACGCCCACGAAAGCGCAAGCACCCCAATGAGAAGCCCGCCCCCCGCAAGCGATATCAGGGACAGGACCTTTGCGGCTTTTAACCTTTTTTCGGGCATGGGGCCTCCTTTCGCGCGGCGCGGAATTATACGTTGAACCTGAACACGACTATGTCGCCGTCCTGCATGACGTAGTCCTTGCCCTCGGAACGGATAAGGCCCTTTTCCCTGCAGGCCTGCATGGAGCCGTTTTCGATCAGGGTATCGTAATGCACGACCTCGGCGCGGATGAACCCGCGCTCAAAGTCCGTGTGTATCTTGCCGGCGGCCTGCGGGGCCTTGGTGCCCTTGGTGATCGTCCACGCGCGCACCTCCTTGGGGCCGGCGGTCAAAAAGCTGATGAGCCCCAAAAGACGGTAGCCCGCCTTGACGAGCTTGTCAAGGCCGCTCTCGCCAATGCCCAGCTCCTCTATGAACATCTGCTTCTCCTCAAGCGACAGCGAGGAAAGCTCCTCCTCAACCTTGGCGGAGACTACGATCACCTCAGCGCCCTCCTTTTGAGCCTGCGCTTTGAGCTTTTTCACGTTCTCGGTCTCCGTGCCTATCTCGTCCTCGGCAATGTTCGCGGCGTAGATGACGGGCTTGGAGGTCAAAAGGAAGAACTGCGCTATCTCCTCGCGCTCTTCGTCGGTCTGGGGCATGGACCTTACGGGAAGCTGCTTCTCAAGGTGAGCGTATATGCGCTCGCAAAGCTCTATCTCGTGCAGGTACTTTTTGTCGCCCGACTTGGCGGACTTGCGCGCCTTGTCAAGCCTGCGCTCCACGGTCTCCATGTCGGCGAATATCAGCTCTATGTTTATCGTCTCCATGTCGCGTATCGGGTCCACCGAGCCGTCGACGTGCACTATGTTGTCGTCCTCAAAGCACCTTACGACGTGCACCACCGCGTCCACCTCGCGTATGTGCGAAAGGAACTTGTTGCCCAGCCCCTCGCCGCGGTGAGCGTCGCGCACGAGGCCCGCAATGTCCACAAACTCTATCGTCGCGGGGGTGTACTTCTGCGGGTTGTACATCTTTGCCAGCACGTCCAGCCGCTCGTCGGGCACGGCAACCACGCCCACGTTCGGCTCTATGGTGCAGAAGGGATAGTTGGCGGCCTGCGCGCCCGCCTGAGTGATCGCGTTGAAAAGGGTGCTCTTGCCCACGTTGGGCAGGCCTATAACGCCAAGCTTCATGTTATTTCCACCTTTCACGGTTTGTTGTCCGCTTAATTTTACCGCTTAAAGCCCTCCTTTGCAAGCCCAATATTGTTCAAACCTCACGAAAAAGCGCAAAAGGGGGTTTACAAAAGGCACGCTCCGTATTATAATATTTATTTGTAAATGCTTTGAGCGGGACAGGTGAGCCCTCGTACGGCGTTAAGCGAGCTGCGGACGGTGCAAGCGCGGCGGCACGGCGGGGCGGCATATCACCCGTGAGCACGGGCGGTGAACCTTCTTTAGCCGCCTGCGGCCGGCCTCCGTTACGGGGCCCTGGAGTGCGGCGCTTTTCGCGCCGAACTCGGGTGGTACCGCGCTGACTGCGCCCCGGGGTGTTGCCCCGGGCGTTTTTATTTGAATAACAACCGAAAGGATGAACCGATATGTACAAAAAGGTTTCGGCTTCCATGGACTTCGTCCCGCGCGAGCAGGAGGTGCTTAAGTTCTGGAAGGAAAACAGGATCTTCGAAAAGTCCGTCGAGCTTAGGAAGGGCGCCGAGCCCTACACGTTCTTCGACGGCCCGCCCACGGCAAACGGCAAGCCGCACATCGGGCACGTTCTGACGCGCTCCATGAAGGATATAATCCCGCGCTACCGCACCATGAAGGGCTACGACGTTCTGCGCAAGGCCGGCTGGGACACCCACGGTCTGCCGGTTGAGCTTGAGGTCGAAAAGCTTCTGGGCCTTGACGGCAAGGAGCAGATAGAGCAGTACGGCGTTGAGCCCTTTATAAAAAAGTGCAAGGAGTCCGTGTGGAAATACAAGGGCGAGTGGGAGCAGATGTCCGACGCCGTAGGCTACTGGGCCGATATGGAAAACCCCTACGTCACCTATACGGACGACTATATCGAGTCCGTGTGGTGGGCGCTTAAGACCATCGACGAAAAGGGCCTCTTGTATAAGGGCCACTAGATAGTCCCCTACTGTCCGCGCTGCGGCACCGCGCTCTCCTCGCATGAGGTGGCTCAGGGCTACAAGGACGTAAAGGAGACGTCCATTTTCATAACCTTCCCCATAAAGGGTGCCGGGGACGGCGCCGAGCTTATGGCGTGGACCACCACCCCGTGGACGCTGCCCTCTAACGTGGCGCTCTGCGTGAACGCGGACGAGGATTACGTCAAGGTCGAAAAGGACGGCAAACGCTACGTCATGGCAAAGGCGCTCGTGGAGAGCGTACTGGGCGAGGGCTGGCAGACCGTCGAGGAGTTCAAGGGCGCCGCCCTTGAGGGCACGGAGTACGAGCCGCTCTTCGATTTCCCCGTGAACCACGGCAATAAAAAGGGCTGGCGCGTGGTGTCCGACGGCTACGTCACGCTGACGGACGGCACCGGCATAGTCCATCTTGCTCCCGCGTTCGGCGTTGACGACGGCAGGGTAGGCAAGGAATGGGATCTGCCCTTCGTGCAGAACGTAAACGCCAAGGGCGAGCTTGCGGGCGGCACCCCCTGGGACGGCGTAAACGTGAAGAAGGCCGATAAGCTCATAATAGCCGACCTCAAATCGCGCGGCAGACTGTATAAGGAGCTGCTGTACGAGCACAGCTATCCCTTCTGCTGGCGCTGCGATACGCCGCTCATCTACTTTGCGCGCGGCGGCTGGTTCATCGAAATGACCAAGCTGCGCGATAAGCTGCTGGACTTCAACAGGCGCATCAACTGGATACCCGAGTCCATTGGCGAGGGCCGCATGGGCAATTTCCTCGAAAACGTCATCGACTGGGCCGTCACGCGCGAAAGGTACTGGGGCACGCCCCTGCCCGTGTGGGTCTGCGAGGACTGCGGCCATCATCACACCATAGGTTCGCGCGAGGAGCTTTTGAAGTGCTTCCCCGAGGCCGCGCCCGATATCGAGCTGCATAAGCCCATGCTCGATCCGCTCACCATGAAGTGCCCCGACTGCGGCGGCGTAATGCGGCGCGAGCCCGTCGTTATAGACTGCTGGTTCGACTCCGGCTCCATGCCCTTTGCTCAGTGGCACTACCCGTTTGAGAATAAAGAAGAGTTCGAACGCCGCTACCCCGCCGATTACATAAGCGAGGCTGTCGACCAGACCCGCGGCTGGTTCTATACGCTCAACGCCGTTGCGGCCTGCCTGTTTGACGAGCCCGCGTTCAAAAACTGCATAGTGCTGGGCCTTGTGTGCGACAAGGACGGCAAAAAGATGTCCAAACACATAGGCAACGTAGTCGCCCCTGCGGACGTTTTGACCAAGCAGGGCGCCGACGCCGTAAGGTGGTATTTCTACACGGCGTCTTCACCGTGGCTTCCCAGCAGGTTCAGCGGCGAGGCCGTTTCCGAAACGCAGAGGAAGTACATGGGCACCCTGTGGAACACCTACGCGTTCTATATCCTCTATGCCGACATAGACGGGTTCGATCCCACGAAGCATGAGCTCCGCCGAGAGAACCTCTCCGTAATGGATAAGTGGATACTTTCAAAGCTCAACACGCTCATAAGGCATCAGGATGAGCTGCTCGGCTCTCTCCGCATAACCGAGGCCGGGCGCGAGCTTGCCGCCTTTGTGGACGATCTGTCCAACTGGTATGTTCGCCGCGGACGCGAGCGCTACTGGGGCAGCGAGATGACCCCCGACAAGGAGGCCGCGTACATGACCCTCTACACCGTGCTCGAGACCGTGACTAAGCTTACAGCTCCGTTCACGCCGTTCATGGCGGAGCAGATGTACCAGAACCTCGTCAGGACCTGCGACAAGGCTGCCCCCGAAAGCGTGCATCTGTGCGATTACCCCGTCAGCGACGCAAGCTTTATCGACCCCGAGCTTGAAAAGCGCATGGAGGCCGCTTACCGCATTGTCGTGCTGGGCCGCTCCGCACGCGCGCAGTCCAACATCAAAAACCGTCAGCCCCTTTCAAGGCTCATGGTGCAGGGCGTTGAGCCGCTGCCCGAGATGTACAACGAGATAATCGAGGGCGAGCTGAACGTCAAGGCCGTGGAGTTCGTTTCGGACGCCGCGTCGTTCATCACCTACCGCGTAAAGCCCCAGCTCAAGCTTTTGGGGCCGCGCTACGGCAAGCTCCTGCCCAAGATAAACAACTACCTGCAGAACACGGAGGGCGTCGGCAATGCGTGCGTCGCCGCTCACGCCGAAGGCAGGCAGTTTGAGTTCGAGCTTGAAGGCGTAAAGGTCAGCCTCGGGCCCGACGACGTGCTCGTCGATACCGTCAAGCGCGAGGGCTTCTCCTCCGTTTCCGAGAGGGAGCTGACCGTCGTGCTCGACACCAACCTCACCGACGCGCTTATTGAGGAGGGCTACGTTCGCGAGCTCGTTTCCAAGGTGCAGACCATGCGCAAGGAGGCGGACTTCAACGTGACCGACCACATCCGAATATTCGTGAGCGGCAACGCAAATATCGAGACGC
The DNA here is from genome assembly GCA_017539215.1 of Clostridia bacterium. Taxonomy (GTDB): domain Bacteria; phylum Bacillota; class Clostridia; order Christensenellales; family CAG-138; genus UBA3857. Next base: position 45,196 of record JAFYHI010000026.1, read on the forward strand.
TCGCCGCAAAGAACGCCGCCGCCATCACCGGCGACACGCTGGCGGAGGAGCTTGTGACCGGTCCCGCTCCCGATGGCGCATACGCCAAGGATTGGGACATAAACGGCGAGAACGTGAATATCGCCGTCGAAAGGCTGTAAAAGGCATATAAAAGCGCCGTCGGGGCATTCCCGACGGCGCTTTTGCAATGCGCTTATTTTTTCCCGAGCGGCTTTATCATGTGCGCGCTGTGAAAGACCATATCCATTTTGTCCGCATAAAAGCCGAGTATTTTGCGCCAGTCCTTCGTTGCGGCGTTCAGCGTCATGAACTCGGCGTCCCTTACCTCCTCCTCCATCGCGCGGAAGAGCAGCGCCCCCACGCCCGCGGAGCGATGCTCCGGCACGACGTAAAGCTCGTCCAGCTCAAAACAGCGCACGCCCGGCTCGATGAACGAATTGCGGGTCTCCTTGTTATAATAGTGCCCGAACGCATATCCCGCTATTTCGCCGTCGATACGGGCGACAAGGCAGGGCTCGGTCACATCCTCGGGCTTGTTGGGTATGTACCCGTGAGTTATGCCCTCGCGCGTCCAATCCTCCGAAAGCTTAAGCAAGGTTTCGAGTATTTCGCCCTCCGGCTTTACCTTTTCGATGCGCACCATAGCTTCATCTCCTTTTCAAACGGCGCCTCGATGCGTACGGCCGCGCCGTTAAGCCTCTCAAGATACGATCCCTCCGGGAACCCGAAAACCAGCCCCGTGGAGGTAAGGCACAGCGGCGCGGCCTTTTTGAGCGCCTTATAAGCCGGGTCGCGGTTGAATTCGCGCTCGCCGTATTTGTCGTCGCCCAGTATAGGGCAGCCGATATGAGCAAGGCTCGCCCTGATCTGGTGCGTGCGGCCCGTCACAAGCTCCGCGTCGACCATCGAAACGCCGCCCGCCGCGCAGCAAACGCGCACGAAGGTCTCCATCTCGGCGGAGCCGGGCCGCGGCTTTTCAAACACCCGCACAAGGCCTCTTTCCGCGTCCTTCAGTGCGTACAGCTTAAGCGTGCCGAAGCGCCTGCCGCCGAAGTCCGGAACACCCTTGACTATCGCCCGGTAGGTCTTTTTCACCGTGCGCAGGCGCATGGCCTCGTCCAGCGCTTCCTTTGCCTTGAGATTCGCCGCGAATATCACAAGCCCGCTCGTTTTCGCGTCAAGCCTGTGCACGGGGTAGGCTTTTATCCCCGCGGAGGCGATCCTCGACTCAAGCGTATCCTCGCCGCCGTCGGCGTTCGCCACGGTAACTCCCGCGGGCTTGTTTATAATGAGCAGGTCCGGGTCCGAAAAAACGCAGCTCACGCCCGCCGAAAGCAGCCGCATCTCATCGCCGAAGCGCTCCCATACCCCGCCCTCGGGCAGGGCGGTAAAGGTCATCCGCTCGTGGGTCGTGGGGTGCTCGAATGTCAGCGAGTACGCAAACAGCGCTATCTGCTGCCCGGGCACGGCCTCGGGGTTGTATTTCTGGTCGCCCCAGATGGGATTGCCCGCGCTTGAGAGCTGCACGCGTATCTGGTGGTGCCGCCCGGTGCGCAGGCTTACGTCCACAAGCGAAAGCCCGTCCTTTACGCAGACCGTGCGCCTTTCCAGCACGGCCTTTTTCGCGCCCTCCGTGCCCTCCGGCACGACGTACGACTTGCGCTCCGCCTCGTCCTTTTTCATCCAGCATTCCACGATCGCGGGAAGGTATGGCAAAGGCTCTCCGCAGACTACGGCGGCATAGCGCTTTTCGGCCCCGGCTCCGCCCTTCTGCGCAAACTGCGGCATAAGGCGCGAGGCCGCTTTGCTCGTCCTTGCAAACACCATAACGCCGCCCACCGGCCTGTCCAAACGGTGAACCAGCCCGCAGTAGACCTCGCCGGGCTTCGCGTACTTTTCCTTGATGTACGCCTTAACGCGCGTCAAAAGGTCCGGGTCGCCCGTTTCGTCCGCCTGTACGGGCATATTCACGGGCTTGACCACGACGATTATATGGTTGTCCTCATAGAGTATTTTCATTTATGAAATGCGTCAGCGCCTCGTCCCGGTCAGCACGGAGGCTCCCGAGCGGTCGCGGCTGTACGTTATGCCGAATACGCCCGAATCAAGGCTCCCGTCAAGGAATGAGCCGAGCTTGCCCAAAACCGTGTCGATATCGTCCCCGCCGGGCGCCATGGATACTATGCAAAGCCCCAGCATGCGGTCCATGCCGTCATCGCCCAGAGCCTTGCGCAGGCTCGGCTCTATCCAGAACGAAACGCTGGTAATATAGCCGGCGTCGTCGGAATTGCCCACTATCATAAGCCCGTTCGAGGCGTATGCCGTAAAGGCGCCGTCGCCGATGCTTGAGGAGGCCAGTGTGATGGGCGGCTCCTCGGCGGCGCAGTTCTCGGCAAATATCGTCAAAAGCTCGGCGGGCTTTATGCCGAAGCTTCGGAACAGCTCCAGTATGGATGCGATCTTTTCGTCGGTGTCACGGTAGCTTACGCCTATTTTGCGGAACGCTTCAAGCGACTCCAGATAGTTCCCCTCGGAATAGAACCCCATCGCAATGCGGTAATTGTCCTCAAAGCGGTCGATCTGGCTCACCTTGTCCGAAGCGTCCTCGTACCCGGACGCCCTGTAAAAGCGGTCCCTCGCGGTAACGTAATCCTCTTCTTCAAACGCGGCTTCTCCTTCGGCGTAAAGCTCGGCAATGCGGTCGATATAGGCAACGAATTCGCTTGAGTTGCCGTACTCCGGTATTGACGCGAAAACACGCCTTGCCTCGTCGTAGTCGCCCGCATCGAACGACTCCACAGCGGAAAGGTAAATGCTTTCATACTCGGCGATGGCGGAAAGATAAGAGCGGGAGTTGCCGTAGCCGCCCGCCTGCAGGAATTCGTGCTTTGCCGAAACAAGGTCGTTCGCCTCGTACGCCGCAACGCCCGCGTTATAATGCTGTATCTGCCCGTTCGTCACGCAGGCGCACAGCGCCCACGCGCAAACCGCGAGTATCAGTAAAAAAGCCGCTCTTTTCATAGCTTAATCCGGCAGCCTTTCCCACCGGCCGGTGGCGCCGCAGGGGAGTATAAGCCCGCCCCGCGTTATGGGCAGGCCGACCTCCTGCGATTCGACCCTGCCGCCGCGGTCTGCAAGGGCCACCTTTAACACGTCGGTCAGCACCGTGGGTGCAAGCCCCGTCGTGTAGGAGTTTATAAGGAAAAACGCGGCGTCCGGCGAAAGCAGCCTGACTGCCGCCTCGACCAGGGGGTAAAGCCCCGTCTCGATCCGCCACATCTCGCCGTCCGGCCCGCGCCCGTAGCTGGGCGGGTCCATGAGTATCCCCTCGTAAAAATGCCCACGCCGCGCCTCGCGCAGTACGAACTTCATACAGTCGTCAACGATGAAACGCACGGGGCGGCTCTCCAGCCCGCACTCCGAAAGGTTCTGCTTTGCCCATTGGACTATGCTCTTTGCGGCGTCCACGTGCACGACCTCGGCGCCCTCCGCCGCAAGCGCGCAGGTCGCCCCGCCGGTGTACGCAAAAAGGTTCAGCACCCTGAAAGGCTTGTCGGGATGCGCCTTTTTGAACGCGGCGCATCCCGAACGCATATAGTCCCAGTTCACGGCCTGCTCGGGAAAAAGCCCCGTATGCTTAAAGCCCGTCGGCCGCACGATAAAGCGCAGGTCGCGGTAACGCACGTTCCACGCTTCGGGCAGGGTGCGCCGGTACTCCCAATGCCCGCCGCCCGTGTTTGAGCGTATGTACCTTGCGTCAACGTCCGGCGCGCCCGCCATGGGCCACACGGCCTGTGGGTCGGGCCGCAGCAGCGTGACCGAGCCCCAGCGCTCCAGCTTGTCGCCGCCGCCTGCATCGATTATCTCATAATCCTTCCATTCGGATGCTGTGTACATACGCGCCTCACACGCCGGGTATAAGCCCAAGCAGGAAGTTGGAGTAATAGAAGAAGTGCGCGAGCTTGCTGTTTTCCACAAGCTCCGATACCATATCAAAGGGCAGCACGGTGAGGATTATCGGGCACACCATAAAAAACAGGAACACGGCAAGTATCCCGTGGATCAGCCCCGTGCCGATGGCTGCGGGTATTTCGAACTTTCTCAAAACGGGCAGGGGCTTTGCGTAGTTCCACCAGCCGATGAGAAACGCAAGCACGGCCCGCAGCGCCGCAAACAGCAGCAGGAACACCATTATGTTGATGGTGACTAAGACCATGGTCTGGTTAAAATAATCGCCCAGCGTGCGTATGTTTTCGCCGCTGAAGGCGGCCTCGGCCACATTCTCGCGTATGCGGCGGTCCATGGGATACGCCACCTCCGACCTCGAGTATATCTCCTCAAGCTCGGCGTTTGAGATCTCGGATATGTCGCGCTTGACGTATTCGATGTCGTAGATGTTTTCGCTGCCCTCGGTGTAATAGAGCATCGCGTTGAAAACGGACTCGTTCTGCTCCACGCGGAAAGCAAGAAGCGGCGTCATGAGCAGGGCAAACACGACGCAGAGCATATAGCACAGTATGTCGAGCGCGGTGTGCATGAACCCCTTGTAAACGCCCGCAAGCGCAAACAGGGCAAGCACGGCTATTATAGCATAGTCAAGCAGATTCATTTGCCCACAGTAAGGAGAATGTATTCTCCGCTCCTTTCCAGTAAAATGTGGTGTTCGTCGAGCTTTTGAGAGCCGACGGTCAGCCCTTCCGGGAAGCTGCGCGAGGCCTTCTTTTCGCCGGAGGCGTCGTAAAGCGCGGCGGAATGCTCCGAAACCACCATGAGCGAACCGTTCACGGCGCTGCAGCCTACGGTGCCGGAGGGCAGTACGACGGATGCGGCCTTTTCGGAGGGCACGTCCTTTTCATACACGGTCAAAAGCCTTGCCGTGGAGCACACCGATATGGACGCGGCGCTGCGCGGCATAAGCAGTAGAAGCGGCGCCTCGCCCGAAAGCGAAACGTCCAGTACGCGCCATCCGTAAAGCTGCACGCGGTAAACCTCACGGTTGGCGGAGGATGAATAGCGAATGAGCGACTCCGTACCCACAACGAAAACGCTCTGGCCCGTAAAGAATACGCGCTCCACAAGCTGACCGGAAACGGTAATGACCCCGGTGGAGCTCATTCGGTCAAGGTCAAAAGTCGAAACGGTCGTGCGCGGGGTCCCGCTCGCGGTCGAAAGCTCCATTGTCCACAGCGTTGAGCCCGACGCCTCGCTGAAGCCGAAGTCCATAAGGCTGCCCGCCGCGTATTCGAAGCTTGCGATCTTCTGAGAGGCGGAGGTGTAAACGGTGATCGTGTCGCTGCCGTCCGCCGCGCGTGTCAGCACGGCGGCGTGGGTCCTGCCGCAGCGCACGCCTATGACGCGGCCCTCGGGCGCGGTGTCAAAATCGGAGCCGACTATGTCCAGCGCGTTCTCGGCGTAAACCACCTTTATGCCCGCGCTGCCCGCAACGCCGGACGCCGACACGGACGGGTCGACGCGCTTTTCAAAATTCTCATCCTCGTCGCGGTAGCTGTAAAAGTCCAATACTCCGCTGCGCAGGCACAGTATGCCGTCGCCCGTGCCGCAGATGCTCTCCGCGCCGTAAATGGGCACAGAGGCGGGCGTGAATTTGTTGCGCAGCTTTTTGACCATGAATACGGCAAGCACGACAAGACCCGCCGCAGCAATTACCGCAAGCAGCGCCAAGGCGATGTTTTTCGCCATCTTCTGTCGGTCTTTTATAACAAGTCTGCGCTTTGTTCGGCCCATACAATTACCCGATCCTTAAGCCTTTGCCCCCGCGCCCGCTTTGGGGAGCATCATTTTGAGCGCGCCCGGAAGCAGCTTGAGCCTTGCCGGAGCGTACTCGCCCAGCTCGCCGTCAAGCTGCATGGGCGTGCGCTCACATTCTATCGTTACCTCGCCCGCGCGGAAATACTCCACGTGGCGGTTGCCCAAATGCCTGCCCTTTATAAACTTGGGCAGCAGAGTCAAAAGCCGAAAGAGGCTCACCTTTTCGATCACGCAAACGTCGAACAGCCCGTCGCAGGCGTCGGCCTTGGGCAGGGCGTGCATCCCTCCGCCCATATGCGACCCGTTTCCCACGGCGCAGATCGTGACCTCGCGCTCTATCACACGGTCGTCGGCGGTAAGCCTGATCTTTATCGCCTTCAGCGAGAGCAGCGACTTCATTATACCCAAAAGGTAGGGGACCATGCCGTGAAAGCGCCGCTTGAACTTTTCGGTGTTTATGACGACGTCCACGTCAAAGCCCAGCCCCGCTATGTTTGTAAAGGGTTTATCGCCCACGAGCCCGATGTCCACGGGACGCACTTGGCCGCCAAGCAGCACCGCGGCGGCCTCGTCGGGCTCGGTCGATACATTCAGCACCCTCGCAAAATCGTTCCCCGTGCCAAAGGGGCAAATGCCCATCACGGCGTCGGGCTTGCTGTACAGCGAGGAGGCAACCTCGTTTATGGTGCCGTCGCCGCCCACCGCCACTATGAATCGCTCGCCCGCCTCATACGCGGCGTCGGCAAGAGAGGTGGACTGGTTGGCCCTGTCCGTCAACACATAGCCGAAATCGGCCCGCCGTTCCGAAAGGTATTTTTTGACCGTTTCGAACTTTTCGCCTGCGGCGCCTCCCCCGGCAATGGGGTTGACAATAAAATAAGGTCTCATGAAAGAGCGCTTACCCCCGTCACATTAGAATCCAAATTCTATCATACAACATTTTGATGCAAAAGTAAAGAGCGACAGGCGCTTTGCGCCGTAAAAGGCATAAAAAAGCGCCGGAAGACCCGGCGCGGACGCGGTCAAAACTCTTCGCGGTGCAGGGGCAGATAAACGGGGCGGCCCTTTTCGCGGGTGCTTTCAAACAGCGTAAGCCCCATCACGGTCATCGATGAGGCAAAAGTCACAGACGCAAGCTCCGCCGCCGCTATCTCGTCCTGCTCCACGCTGCGGCCCATCGTAACGTGAGGACGAAACCGTTTCCTGTCGGCGATAAAGCCGCGGTCGGCAAGCGCGGCCTCAAGCGTTTCGCGCAGCACGAGTATCTCATCGTCCCCGCGCATGAACACCACGGCGGTACGGCGCCCGCCCTCGCGCCCGTCTATAAAGCCGTATTTTTCGGGCGCAAGCGCAAACGGGCGTATGCCGCGCACGGCACGGCGCATCGCCTCGACGGCGCCTGTCAGATCGTCGGTATCTCCCAAAAACCTCATTGTCACGTGCAGGCTCTCCGGCGGAACGAAGCGCCCCCCGCAGGAACGCTCCCGCACGGCCTTAAGCATACCCGTAAGCTCCCGCCTGACGGCGGGGGACAGCTCTATTGCAATAAACAAGCGCATACCGAACTCCTTTTTCAGTATGCGCCTATTATACACCAAGCGGGTTTTTCGGGCAAGCCTTATGCGCCCGTATGGTACACCGTGCCGGCAAACAGCGGGGTCATGCCGCATGCGCTCTGTATCACGAATATGAACGGCCTGTCAAGCACAAAGTCCACCTCGCGCGTGGGTTCGGCCGCTCCGGCGTAGTAAAGCTCAACGTACGAGGCGGCCTCTATACCCTCCTCGTCCATCTTGACGCGCACGCCGTGGTTCGCCCGCGAAACGTATACGCCGGGCTCGCCCGTAAGCTCCGAAAAGTCCGCGGAATCCGCGTCGAATGCGTCGGTGACGCCCATCCGCTTCAGGGCCTCCGTAATGTCGGTCTCCGCCTCCGTGTCCACGCGGGGCAGGGTCAGATGGATTATCGCGCCGCCGACCAGCCCCTCTTCGGGCAGCTCCATGACCATATCCCACCAGTCGCCGTCAATAACCAGCCCGTCAAGCGAAACGCCCTCGTCCGGCAGTATGAACCATGCCCTGGAGCCGTCCTTGAGGTGCTTGCAGACCGCGGTGTAGCCGTCGCGTTCGTAATACAAGTTCGCGCCGCCGTGCATAAAGACCGCCTGCTCGTCGCCGTCCGGCGAATGGAAAAGCCCTTCCTCGCTGCGGTCCTTATCAAACTCATACTCCCAGCGTGTGCGGTAGTACAGCGTGGAGGCCATCGCCATAAGGTCGGCGGGGTCGAACTGCTTGCCCTCCACCTGATCCGAAAGCAGGTCGTGCGTCTGCTCGTTCAGCCAGTCGCGGTAGAGCGCAGAGTACTCGGGGTCTGCCATATCCCCCTCGAACACGGAGACGTGGTACAGCGTGCCGAGCCTTTCGAGCACGTTCCGGTCAACGGAGGGGCAGTATGGTGAGTTCAGCCATATCGACGCCGCAGGTACCGAAACGACGGCGTCGTTGTCCTGATAATTCATCAGCCACAGGGTGTTCGCCTGATCCCTCAGCTCCGATATGGAGGCCGCGCCGAGCGTGTCCAGTATCTGTGCGCGGGTGTTGCCGGAGGCCGTTTCCGCCAGCATCGCAAGCGCCATGTACACGTTGAAGGGGGAATAAAGCGCGTTTTTGCCGGGCTCGGAGCTTTTCAGCAGCTCCGCACCGCTCAGCCTGTAAAACGCCTCAAGGCTTTGAGACGCTTTGTTCGCGTAGGCGAGCAGCTCATGCATATACTCATGATAGTCGGAATTCAATATGCTTTTTGGTACCTCGGGAAGGTATGCCGTTACGCTTGCTGCGCTTTTCAGCCGCGCCTGCCTGCCTTCCGCGGAGCCGGGGCTTGCGGACTCGGCGGGCGCCTCGGTACTGACCTGAGACGGGGCGTCGGTCACGACCGCCTGCACCTCGGGCGCGTGCGCCTTCATCGCGCCGCGCACCGCAAAGAATACGCCTATCGCGGCCGCAGCCGCACCCGCGGCTATGAGCAGGCGGGGCAGCACGCGCCGCTTCATATTGCCCGCGCTCTCCACAAATTTCGGGTCGATATCTCCGATCGCCTTAAGCTTTTCACTGCTGTTCATACATATACCCTTTCTATGCGTTGTATCCGTTTTTTTCAAGATGCTGACGCAGCTTTTCGCGCAGCCGCATAAGCATCATCTTCACTCGTCCCTCGGAGGAGCCGGTGAGCCTTGCCAGATCCGCAACGCTGTCCATGTACCAGTATCTGCGCACGAACACGTCGCGCTTCTCCCGCGGGAGCTCCTCCAGAAAGGCGTTTATCAGCCGGGCAAGCTCGCGCCCCTCGGCCTCGTCCTCTACGTTCGCGGGGGAGGGGATGCACTCCTCGACCTCCCGCGTCAGCTCGGAAAGCACCGCGCTTCGCTTTTTTGCGGCCTGCGCCTGCAGACGGTCTATCGCCCTGCACCTGACTATTCGCCCCAAAAAGGCAAACAGGTGGTCGCACGGCTCTGCGGGAGGTATCCCGTTCCACGCGGCAAGGTATGCGTCCGCTTCGCACTCCTCCGCGGCCTGCTCGTCGCGCAGCAAATTGAACGCAAGCTTTTTAAGCCTCGCTCCGTACTTGCGGGAGGTCTCGGCTATTGCGGCCTCGCTGCGCGCAAGGTACAGTTCAACTATCGTACGATCGTCCATGGTTCCTCCTGTGAAAGGCCCTTCACCCCATATATCGGCAAATGAGCCCGCGGGGTAACGCTCGTTTTATTATACGCTTTTGCGCGTGCGCCGCGCAAGGGAGAAAACACCGTAAAATATATTGGTCTTTTTTGAAAAAAAAGCTTGCATTGCGGGCAAAGCGCGGGTTATAATACACCTTGCGGATTTATGTGGGGTGCTTGTTTTTTCATCCCCCCGCAAATAAGCGGCAGGAGGGCGGCTACTCGCCCTGCACCGATCAAAGCAAGGAGATCAATATGAAGAAGGATATCCATCCTGCGTATGGTGAGAGCATCGTCCGCTGCGCCTGCGGCGAGACCTTCAAGTCCGGCTCCGTCAAGGGCGAGCTTAAGGTTGAGATCTGCTCCAAGTGCCATCCCTTCTACACCGGCCGTCAGAAGCTCGTTGACACCGGCGGACGTGTAGACAAGTTCAAGAAGCGCTACGGCATGAACTGAAGAAATGCAGAATGACCCCGCTTGGGGTCATTTTGTCTATCCGGCCAAAACACTCAGCAAGGAGGTCCAGCTTATGTTCAACGTCCAAAAAGTTACTTCCGACATCATCGCCTGGGTGCGCGAATGGTTCGCGCAGAACGGCCCCGGGTGCAATGCCGTTATCGGTATTTCCGGCGGCAAAGACTCCTCGGTGACGGCGGCGGTCTGCGCGGCGGCGCTGGGGCCCGAGCGCGTCATAGGCGTTATGATGCCCAACGGTCATCAGCCGGACATCAACTATTCCGAGCAGCTCATAAAGCATCTGGGCATACGCTCCTTCACCGTCAACATAAAGGAGGCGTACGACGAGCTTACGCTTGAGGTGGCGTCCGCGCTGGTGCGCGGGGGAGCGGGGGAGATCTCGCGCCAGACCGCCGTCAACATGGCTCCGCGTCTGCGCATGACGGCCCTTTACGCGCTGTCGCAGAGCATGAACGGGCGCGTTGCAAACACCTGCAACCTTTCGGAGGACTGGGTGGGCTACTCCACCCGCTGGGGCGATTCAGTGGGCGATTTTTCACCGCTTGCAAAGCTCACCGTGCACGAGGTCATTGAGATAGGCCGTTACCTCGGCCTGCCCGACTATATAGTGGATAAGCCCCCGTCCGACGGGCTTACCGGCCTTACCGACGAGGATAACCTGGGCTTCACCTACGAAACGCTCGACCGCTATATCAGGACCGGCGTGTGCGAGCCCGCATCCAAAAAGGAACTTATCGACCGCAAGCACAGGGCGAATCTGTTTAAGCTCTCGATGATGCCCGCCTTCCCCTACGAGCCGGAGGCGGACTGATGCTGTACCTTGTACGCCACGGCGAAACGGCATTCAACGCCGAGCGCCGCATACAGGGCCGCATGGACACGCCGCTGTCGCCGCGCGGTTTGGCGCAGGCGGAGGCGCTTGGCGAGTGGCTTTGTGAGCGCGGCTTTGCCTTTGACGCGGTCTATTCAAGCACGCTGACCCGAGCAAAGGACACCGCCGCGGCTGTGGGCAAAAGGCTTGGCCTTGAGCCAAAGGCGGTGGAGGGGCTGGAGGAGATCGACTTCGGCCGCTTCCAGGGCCACACCTTTGACGAGTGCGCCAGGCTCTACCCCGAGGCTTATGCCGACAGGCTGATACGCGGGGCGGATTCAAACGCCCACGGCGGCGAAACGGGGGAAGAGGTCTTTTTAAGGGCGCGCGCGGCGCTGCTGGGTCTTCCGGAGTTTAACGGAGGGTGCGCGCTCGTCGTGTGCCACGGGGCCGTCATCGGGTTCCTCCGCGCGGCGGTTCAGGGGCGCCCGTTTGCCCATACCCGCGATCTGATACCCAAAAACATCCAGCTCGTCAGGTTCGGCGACGAGGCGCTTGAACGCATACGCAAATACAAATAGTCAATACGGGTATCCCGTCTCCCGACGCAGGGTCGATTGCGTCGGGATTTTTTTGCTATAAATTTTAAAAAAACTGTTGACAAACGAAAAAACAGATGATATACTCTGCAAAAAAGGAGGTGTTTTTATGAATATTAAAAGGACTATCGCGTTCTGCGCTGCCGCGGCGTGCCTGCTTGCGCTGTTCGGCTGCACGGCAAAGCCTCAGACCGCGGGCGATCCCAAAGAGAAGCCCAAGCTCACCGAGCTTTCGGACGAGGAGCTTTTGGCCGTGTTCGATGAGTACGGCGTGGGCCTTGACGACAGAGCCTCCGCAGAGAGCCTGCGCGAGGTGCTTGCCCGTTACGAGGAGGACCCGAACTTTGAACAGGTTGCTGACTGGTCTGCCATCATGTACCGCGACCGCGATATCAAGTACGTTTACGAGCGCTATAACGGCATTATCGACGGTTCGCTGCCCACGCCCATCTCGCACATGGGCAAGGAGGGCTGCAGGGCAAAGCTTACAGAACTTGGCGTAGAATTCCCGGAGTCCGTAAAGGAAAAGTCCGGCGCGTACGTCGAGGATTTCCGCAAATGGGTGATCCCCCTTGAAGAAAACATTGACGCCGAAAACCCCTGTGAGGAAGAATACGCCCCCGTTTTCGAGGCCGTGCGCGAGGCGGTCAGGGCGTACATGGGCAAGTAAAGGCATTATAAAAGCCCGTCGGGTGCGCCCGACCGGGCTTTTTTTTAGGTTCTATACTAAAGATTGGGGTACGGAGAAAAAAGAAGAGCATAGCTCTCCGAAATGATGTAGAATAGAGTGACCAAAAACCATGCTACACAAGGAGGAGAAGTTATGCTCTCAAATGATTATACTACAAATCTGCTCGA
>JAFYHI010000027.1 GCA_017539215.1 Clostridia bacterium
AGTTCGAGTCAACTGATGAGTTAACAAAACAGAGAGCGGCGGGCCGCTCTCTGTTTTGTTGGCGCACCCGGCGAGACTCAGAACTCCGAGTTTCGCCATGCAGAGCTGTATCAAACTTGACCCGGCGAAACTCTTGGAGAATCCGCTTTGCGGATTCTCTGAGCTGCAACAATCAAAGGCGAGACTCAGAACTCCGAGTTTCGCCCTGCTGAACCGTATCAAACTTGACCCGGCGAAACTCTTGGAGAATCCGCTTTGCGGATTCTCGGAGCTGCAACAATCAAAGGCGAGACTCAGAACTCCGAGTTTCGACGGGTTGAAGCGTAACGGGCTTGATTTACGAAACTCTTGGAGAATCCGCTTTGCGGATTCTCGGAGTTCGAGTCAACTGATGAGTTAACAAAACAGAGAGCGGCGGGCCGCTCTCTGTTTTGTTGGCGCACCCGGCGAGACTCGAACTCACTGCCTTATGCTCCGGAGGCATACGCTCTATCCAGGTGAGCTACGGGTGCATTACATGTAATTATACCACGCGCGGGCGGATTTTTCAACCGTTTGGAGGGTTTGTTTTTGACGCAAAAAAAGATATTATCCGTTTTGAACGCGGAGGTGTTGACATAGGATAATGGCTGAAATATAATTACATAGCCGCCACAAATGTTCGGCAAAAAAATATACGGAGGTTCTATATGACCAAATCCACGAAGGTTCTTATCATAGTTCTTGCGGCGGTGCTTCTCATCGCCGTGCTTTTCTGCTGCGCTGCAAGCGCGTTTGCCTACCTCAACACCCAAAAGATAATGACCGCGCTTGACGAGAGCGGGGAAGAGGAGCCCACCCGCGAGGACGACGTCTGCATAGCAGAGGAGTATTACATCCGCTCCACGACCCCCATATCCGACGCCTATACCTCGGGCGACGTCTCCGCCCTTGACGACAGGCAGAAGGAAGTCCTCAAGATGGCCGAAACCGTGATAAAAGAGGTCATCGAGGATGATATGACCCCCTACGAAAAGGAGGAGGCCGTTTACCGCTGGCTCACCTCTGAGCTTAAGAGCGAAACCGGCATGCTCACCGTCATACCCGATTCGGGCGAGGACAGCGACAACCCTTACGGCGTGCTCAAATACCATACCGCGGTATGCGTGGGCTACGCCACCACGTTCCGCATGTTCATGCACATGCTGGGCATTGAGTGCATGGTCGTGCACGACACGTCCCTTACGCACTCGTGGGACCTTGTAAAGCTTGACGGCGACTGGTACCACGTCGACTGCTATTTCGACTCCGATCAGAGCAATTACAGGCATTTCAACCTTTCCGACGCGATAATGATCGAGGATCACGATTGGGACCGCTCGTTCTTCCCCAAGGCGGAGGGTTATAAGTATAACGCCGCCGCGCAGAACGCCGAAACGGTAAAGAGCGTTTACGACATCCCCGCGTTTGTCAAGGCAAAGCTGGACGACGGCGAGGCCACGTTTGCCTGCCGCGTCGAGGGCGGCATCCCCGCCTCCGAGCAGCCCGCCGCAAGCTATATCGCAAACGCCGTGTCCGATACGGTCATGTCTGCTTATGAAAACCGTGAGCTCCAGTTTTACTGGGCCGATATGGGCAATGACGATTTCGTGCTGTGTATGTTCGTCAATGATTACGGCGAAGACGTTACGGATCTTCCCGAGGACGTAGCGGAAAAGGTGCAAAAGGCCATGGAGGACGCCTTTGGCGACATGTATATGGGCGGCTTTGACCCATCGTTCGATGAGGACGACGCCTTCATGACGGGAACCGTCGGGGGCCGGATAGGGGGCTGAGCATGAAAAAGCCGTTTGCCGTTGCCGCCGCGCTTTGCGCGCTTTTACTTGCAGCCTGCACCGCAGCGCCCCAAAAGCAGACCGTCAGCATGTTCGACCTGTCCGAGGCCATGAGCGCAGCTCACTCGGGGCAGACCGAGATGAAGCTTGCAAGCTCCTCCGACGCCGACCCCGAGGGGATCTTCGAACGCTTCTCGGATATGGATTACGGCAAGGTCGAGTCGTTTTTCCTGCTGTACGCCGCCGACGGAGCCGCTTCTACCGACGAGATAGCGGTGATCGCTCTGCGTGACGCCGCCGACGCTGCCGAAGCCGCAAAGTCCCTTGAACGCCACGTCGAAAAACGCCGCGCATTATACGGGACGTATGCACCGGAGCTCGTCCCCGCGCTTGACGGAGCCGAGGTGTTTACAAGCGCGCAGTATGCCGTGCTTATAGTCAGCCCCAACGCCGATGCCGTGCGCCGCGCGTTCGAGGAGTTCATCGCAAAATGATCGCCGCATAATAAAAATACCGCCGCAGGGCATATGCCCTGCGGCGCTGTTTCTTTCAGATCTTATATCCTTTCGGGCACCTTGGCGTTCACGGCCTCGGTCAGCTCGCGTATCTTGGCGATGACGGCGTCCTTGGCCTCGTCAATACCGACGTCGAAGCCGAAGGACTTGTCGCGGGCGGTAAGCTCCGCACAGCCGCGCGCAAGCGTCTTGGGGCTGATGACCACCCTGACGGGAGCGCCCAGCAGGTCGGCGTCCGAGAACATGAACCCGGCGGAAACCGGCCTCTCGTCATAAAGCACATCAACGCCCGCAGCCTCAAGCTCGGCGTAAAGCTTGTCGGCGGCGGCGCGCACGGCCTCGTCGTTTGCGCGCAGGGCGCATATTTCCACCTGCCACGGGGCTATGGTGATGGGCCACAGGGGGCCGTAATCGTCGTGATGCGCTTCGCATACGGAGGCGATCAGCCTGCCCACTCCAATGCCGTAACAGCCCATTATGGGGCTGACCCTTGCGCCGTTCTCGTCGTCATAGGTCATGCCCATGGCCTCGGTGTAGCGCTTGCCGAGCTGGAATATGTTGCCTACCTCTATGCCGCGGCGCACATTAAGGCTGTGCCTGCCGCAGCAGGGGCAAACGCCGCCTTCAACGGCCTTGGTCAGGTCGATGAACTCCGTACCTTCGGGCAGGTCGCGCGCGGGGGTGAACCCGGTCAGGTGATATTCGGGCTTGTTCGCGCCGCAGACGAGGTTTGAAGCTCCGACGAGCGAACGGTCATAAAGCACGGTCGCGGTGGTTTCAAGCCCCACGGGGCCAATGTTGCCGGCGCTCAAGTTGGCGTTTTCTATATCGACGGCGGGGTGTACCTCGCTCTTCAGGTAATTGGTAAGCTTGGTCTCGTTTATCTCGCGGTCGCCGCGGCAGAATATCAGCACATAGCTGTCGTCCGCGTTGCGCTGATACACCACGGCCTTGCAGCTCTTCTCGCTGGGCATTTTCAGCATTTCGCCCACGGCTTCTATCGTGTGCGCCTCGCCGGTAAACACCTCGGCAAGGGCGGAAAGCTCCGCGTCGGCCTCGTTTTCGGTGATCGCTTCGCAGGCCTCCATATTGGCGCGGAAGCCGCACTCGGGGCATATCACTATGGAATCCTCGCCGATGTCGGTCAGCAGCATGAACTCATGGCTGACCTTGCCGCCCATCATGCCGGAGTCGGACTTTACGGCGATCACCTCAGGCACGCCCGCGCGGGCGTAGATACGCTCGTATGCGCGATATGCGCGCTCGTAATAGCGCTCCAGATCCTCCTGCGAGGTGTGGAAGGAGTAAGCGTCCTTCATGGTGAACTCGCGCACCCTGATAAGGCCGCCCCTCGCCCTGGGCTCGTCGCGGAACTTGGTCTGTATCTGGTAGATCATAAAGGGGTACTTCTGATAGGTGCCCGCCACGTTCATGGCAAGATGCACCGCCGCCTCCTCATGCGTCATGCCAAGCACCATGTCGGCGCCGCTGCGGTCCTTAAAGCGCAAAAGCTCGCGCCCGATCGAATCGAACCTGCCGGAGCTCTGCCACAGCGTCGCGGGCATAACGACGGGGAACAGCACCTCCTGCCCGTCTATCGCGTCCATCTCCTCGCGGAGTATGGCCTCTAGCTTGTTCTGAATGCGCTTGGTCGGCGTGAACAGCGAATAGATGCCGTTGCCGACCTGCTTCATATAGCCGCCGCGCGTCATGAGGTTCTGGCTTTCGATGTCGAACGCGCGTTCCTTGAACCTTTCACCCAGTATGTTCCTGACTTTCATAAATCCCTCTCGTTAATTAGTTATAATCTCGCACCGCACGGCGCGCGAAAACGCCGCGGCGCGGTCAAAAGCTTTGTCTTTGCGTCAATCCGACGCCGCTATCTGAGAAACCGCGTCGCGCAGTTCCTCGCCGCCGGGCAGCTCCGCGGGGGCGGGGGAAACGGCCTCCTGCGGTATGTCGCGCTTCTCGATAAGGTAAATGCTCTTCATAAGCTCTGCGGGGGTGGAGTAGTCCTCGGGCAGCCCCTCGGGAGCGGCGTCCGCTTCGGCGGCTTCTGCGGACTTGGCGGCTTCTGCGGACTCGGCGGCTTCTTCCTCCCGCGAGGAGTCCTTATGAAGCGAGCAGGGCTCGGCGCAGTCCTCGCAGGAGCAGGCGCATTTTTCGACCTCGCGGCAAAGCTCGTTTGCCTCGCGCTCGCTGTCGTCTATCACGGAGTCCAGCATGGTCTTGAAGGCGGCGGTCTGCTCGTCAAGGTACTCGGAGGTCTTCCTTAACATATCGCCAAGCCTGTACACAACGTCCTTGCGCTTTTTGACCTCCTGCTGCGAGGCGAAAATGGTGCGCTCCGCAAACACGTTCGCGTCAAGGCGCAGGTTTTCGGAATAGTCGTCGGCGTCCTTTTTTATGGTCGCCGCCTCGTCGTCGGCCTGAGCCAGTATGTCGTTTGCGCGCTTGGCGGCGTCCTGCACGGCCTTTGTGGCGGACGCTATCAGCCTGTCGCTTTCGCTGCCCGCGTCGCGTTCTATGCGCTCGGCGGCGGCGTTGGCCTGAGTTATGGCCTTAAGCACCGCGCTCTCGCGCTCGCGCAGCGTGGAAAGCTCCGCTTCAAGCCCGGCTATACGCTCGGCAAGCTGCTCGTTCTTTAACCGCAGCTCGATTATCTCTTTGGTTTTTTTGCCAAACATTCGGGGCCTCCTGTAATATGATCAAAAATTAAGCTGTGTATTGCCCGCGTCCTCGGGAACGGGCCAGCCCATATGCTCGTACGCGCCGGGCAGCAGCATGCGTCCGCGCGGCGTCCTTGTGATAAAGCCGAGCCTTATAAGGTACGGCTCATAAACGTCCTCAATGGTAGAGGCGTCCTCGCCCGTCGAGGCGGCTATCGTATCAAGCCCCACGGGCCTGCCGCGGAACTTTTCTATCATGGCGGTCAGCATGCGCCTGTCGACCTGGTCCAGACCCAGCTCGTCCACGCCCAGCATGTCGAGCCCCCTCATTGCGGTCTCGCAGTCTATCCTGCCGCTGCCGCGCACCTGTGCGTAATCGCGCACGCGCTTTAGCAGCCTGTTTGCAACGCGGGGCGTCCCGCGTGACCTCGAGCCTATCTCAAGCGCGCCGTCGTCGGTTATCTCAACGCCCAGTATCCCGGCGCTCCTCACGATTATCTCCTTCAGATCCTCGGGCGAGTACAGCTCAAGCTGTTCCTTTATGCCGAACCTGTCGCGCAGGGGCGAGGTCAAAAGCCCAAGCCTCGTAGTTGCGCCAACCAGAGTGAACCTGGGCAGCTCCATGCGTATGCTGCGGGCGCCGGGCCCCTTGCCTATCACTATGTCGTAGGCAAAGTCCTCCATGGCGGGGTAGAGTATCTCCTCCACGCTGGCGTTAAGACGGTGTATCTCGTCAATAAAGAGAATGTCGCCCTCGTTTATATTCGAGAGTATCGCGGCAAGGTCGCGGCTGTGGGTGATGGCGGGCCCGCTCGTGACGGACAGCTTGCCGCCCATCTCGTTTGAGATGATCGACGCAAGCGTGGTCTTGCCAAGGCCCGGCGGCCCGTACAGAAGAACGTGGTCGAGCGCCTCGCCGCGCAGCTTCGCGGCCTTTATGTAAACGCCGATATGCTCCTTTACGTTGGACTGCCCTATGTACTCCGCCAGGAATTTGGGGCGAAGGCTGTATTCGGTTGTTTCGTCCTCCTCCTGAAACGTCGAGGAGATAAGTCTTTCATCGAATTCCATGGCTTATCTTTTGGATATCTCCTTCAATGCGGCCTTGATCATGTCCTCAACGCCCGTGAAATCGGGCAGGTCGGCAACTACGCGGCCGGCTAAAGCGCCGTCGTAGCCCAGCGAGACCAGCGCGGCTATCGCCTCCGTACGCACGGAGGACGCGCCGCCCTCTGCGTCTTTCTGCCCGGAGGAAAGCACGGTATCTGCCCCGACCTTCTCTTTAAGCTCCAGAATGACCCTTGCGGCGGTCTTGCGGCCCATGCCCTGCACGCGGTCGAACGCCGCGGCGTTGTCGGTGACGACGGCCAAAGCCACGTCCTCGGGGGTCAGCACCGAAAGCACATTCAGCGCCACCTTCGGGCCTATCCTCGAAACCGAAATAAGCTTGCGGAACATCGCCCGCTCTGCCTCGGTATAAAACCCGTAAAGCGCAACGGCGTCCTGCGCCAGGTGAAAGTGGGTCAAAAGCTTTACTTCACGCCCGGGCAAAACCTGCCTCAGCGTGTTCGAGCTGCATAAAAGCTCGTAGCCGACCCCGCCCGCTTCAATAACGCAGCGGTCGGGCAAAACGGCGTCGGCTGTACCGTGAATATGAGCGTACATTATTTTATCCTGTATTCCTCCAAAGCGGGGCCTATCGAGCCCGCGTGGCAGATGGCGGCGCCGAGCGCATCCGCGGCGTCGTCGGGTTTGGGTATGCGGCTCAGCTTCAATAAAAGCTTTACCATGGTCTGCACCTGCAGCTTGTCCGCGTGACCGTCGCCGGTAACGCTCAGCTTTATCTGCATGGGCGTGTATTCGTAAAGCGGCAGCCCCGACTGCTGCGCGGCAAGCAGCGCCACACCGCGCCCCGCGGCGACCTGCAGAGCCGTCTTTGCGTTGTGATAAAAGAAGAGCTCCTCAAAGGCGATGTGGTCGGGACGGTACCTGTTTATCAGCATAGTCACGCCCGTGTGCAAAAGCTCGAGCCTTTCGGGAAAGGGTCGATCGCCCGTCGTTTCGATAACGCCGTAGTCTATGACGCTCATCGCGCCCTTCTCGTACCGTATCAGCCCGTAGCCCAGTATGGCGTAGCCGGGGTCGATACCCAAAATGACCATAAGCCCTCCTTCCGCACAATCATCCTACATTATATTAACATGAAACGGGATACTTTTCAAGCGCCGGGCAAAACTATATAAAAGCATTTGAAGGATCGGGAGGCCCTTTTGAACGTTCTGCGTTTTTTTGCGCTGCTGTTTTTGTCGCTGCTTGCCGGCAGGAATGCCGAAATAAAGCTGTCCCTGAGGCCGGCCGGCCTCTTTGCCGCGGCGAAAATACGGCTTTTCGGTCTGCTGCCCGTAAAAACGGAGGCGTCGCTTCGCCCCGTTTACCCGTTGGGATGGGTGCTGCGCGTGGGGGGCCTGCCTCCGCGCGTTTTGAAAAAGCGCGAAAAAAAGGGGAGAACCGCCCGATTTCCCTTGCGCGCGCTTCGCGTAAAAAGACTTGCGGCGTCAGGCGTCGTCGGCATACGCGGCGAGCCGCATCTGACGGCGCTGCTTTGCGGCGCGCTCAACGCGCTGTCAAGCATGGCTTCGTCGGCGCTCGCTCCCGAAAACGCATCGGCCTTTATAGAGCCCGACTTTGCGCAAAGCGTTTTTGCCCTTAATGTGGAAGGTATGTTTTGCCTTTATCCCGCCAAAATATTAGCAGAAGCACTAAAAAAGGAGAACTGAAATGACCCATCCCATAGAAAACATAATGCAGTCCTCAATGGAGCAGATAAAGCGCCTTGCGGACGTGGACACCGTGATAGGCACTCCGTTTCGCGCGGAGGACGGCACGCTGATACTGCCCGTGTCAAAGGTAACTTTGGGCACGGTCGTGGGCGGGGGAGAGTACGCCATGACCCCGGCCAAAAAGTGCGCGGCGGAGGTAAGGAACGACGGCGGCTACCCGTTCATGGGCGCGTCCGCCGTTGGCATGAGCCTGACCCCGCTTGCGTTCCTTTCCGTGCGTGAGGGCGGCGTGCGCGTGCTTCCCGCCAGACAGGACTGTGCCGCCGACCGCCTTGTGGATCTTCTGCCTCAGGTCATGGAGACGGCCGAGCGCCTTATCAAAACCTGTTTCAGGCCCGGGGAAAGCGCACAGCCCGAAAAAAGCGTGCGCACCGCACCGCGCCAAAGCCCCGTGCGCGAGCCGTATAAGCCCGAACCCAAGTATTACGGCGACGGTGAGGCTCTGCGATGAAGCCGCGCGTTCTGCGCCTGTGCGCGGCGCTGATATTGGTGTTCGGCACGCTGTTCACGCTTGCCGCGGCAAAGGCCGCGCCGGAGCCCGCGTACGGTGAACAGGCCGCTTTTTCCGGACAGTGGGCGGGTTTTTCCGCGCCGGAGGCGGCGTCCGCCGTGCTGATGGAGGGAGTCACGGGAAGCTTCCTTTTTGAAAAGGACGCCGACCGCCCCCTGCCCATGGCAAGCACCACCAAGATCATGACCGCGCTCGTAGTGCTGGAGTGTCTCCCTCTTGACGAGACCGTTACGGTCCCCGACGAGGCCGTTGGGGTGGAGGGCTCGTCCGTAAACCTCAAATACGGCGAGGAGCTGACCGTGCGCGACCTGCTTTACGGGCTTATGCTGGCCTCGGGCAACGACGCGGCCGTGGCGCTTGCCGTGCACGCGGGCGGCTCGGCGGAAGCCTTTGCGGGCATGATGAACTCACGCGCCGCCAGAATGGGCCTTCAAAACACCCGCTTCGTAACGCCGAACGGCCTGCATGACCCCGACCATTACACCACCGCGCGCGACCTGTGCATAATCACCCGCGAAGCCATGAAAAACCCGTGGTTCCGCAGGATAGTTTCGACCGAGTACTACACGGCCTTGTCCGGAAGCACGCCCCGCACTTTCAAAAACAAAAACAGCCTGCTTTCAAGCTTTCCCGGAGCGGTCGGCGTCAAAACGGGCTACACCTCCGACGCGGGGCGCTGCCTCGTTTTCGCGGCTGAAAGGGACGGCATGCAGCTTATAGGCTGCGTGCTCAACTGCCGGCCCATGTTTGAGACCGCGTCGCAGCTCATGGAGGCCGCGTTCGACCGGTACGCCGTGCTGCCGGTCGTTCAAAAAAACGCTGCCGTTAAAAAAGTATATGTCGAAAACGGCGCCCAAACGGTATTGGAACTTGTTGCCGAAAGTAGTATAATGGCGTTGACGGAAAAGGGACAGGCGCGTTTCTTCCGCACGGAGATCTGCGCGCCGGATACCGTGCGCGCTCCCGTCGCCGCGGGGCAAAGGCTCGGCCTGCTGCGCGTATGCTGCGGGGATGAGCTTTACGCCTGCTGTCCGCTTGCCGCGGCGCGGGGGGCCGACGAGAGGTCGTTTTCATACTGGCTATCGCGGGCGGCGCTGCTTTTCGTCAGGCAATGAACGGAGAAAACCCATTGAGACTGCAGAAATACCTTGCGGAGGCGGGCGTCGCCTCGCGCAGAAAATGTGAGGAACTTATCAAAGAAGGCCGTGTCAAAGTCAACGGCCTTACTGCCGTTCTCGGCTCTTCGGTTGAGGAGGGCGACGAGGTGCTGCTTGACGGCAGGCCCGTCAAGGCGGAGCCGCAAAAGGTCGTCTACGCCTTCAACAAACCCAAAAACGTCATCTGCACCGGGGCCGATAGCGAGGACCGCGTTAAGGTCGTCGATTATTTTTCTGACGTGCCTTTGCGCCTTTATACCGTGGGCCGCCTCGATTACGATTCGGAGGGGCTCATTTTCGTGACCAACGACGGCGAATTTGCGGACAAGCTCACCCATCCGAGGTATATGAAGCTAAAGACCTACCGCGTCACCGTCGAGGGCGAGCTGACCCGGCGCGAGGAGAAGCTCCTGCAAAAGGGCGTGGAGCTGGACGACGGCCCGACCGCCCCCGCGATAGTGAGGGTCACCAAAAGGGGGGAGGAGCGATCGGAGCTTCTGATATCCATAATCGAGGGCCGCAACCGTCAGGTCCGCCGCATGATGCAGGCCGTGGGCCACGCCACGGTAAAGCTCACCCGCGTTGCGATTGGCGACGTAAAACTCGGGTCGCTGAAGCCGGGTCAGCGCCGCTTGCTTACGGACGAGGAGCGCGCGTCGTTCTTCCGCGAGGGCTAAAATATATTTAATTTCCCCTTTTTTCGAGGCAGGGGAAAGGGGCTTTACGGCGAATATCGGAAATTGGGATGGATTGAGGCAGACAAATTCTGCCTTCGTCCGTTTATCTTAGGAGGTTTGTCAAATGCTTGGTGATTCTTTGACCGTTCTGCTGATCGGCCTGTCGGTCGTTTTCCTGGGGCTGCTCAGCCTTATCGGCATAATCCACCTTATGAGTTTTATAGTGCGGCTCGTCCGCCGCGAGGAACGCCCCGCAAAAAAGCGCATTGAGGGCGATACGCCCGTTTCCGGGCCTTCCGCCATACCCGCCCCGCAGACCGCGCTTTCCGGCGCATCCCGCCGTGAAACGGTCGCCGCCATCTCCGCCGCCATCGCCGAGACCATGGGCGCGGACGTTTCCGCCATCCGCATAAAGTCCATAAGGCGCGTCGGCGCGGCTCCCGCGGAGGACCGCCGCATGCTCATAGCCGCCGTCTCCGCCGCTGTAGCCGAGACCATGGGCGCAGACGTTTCCGCCATCCGCATAAAGTCCATCCGCAGGCTGGGCTGAGGCGGGGCAAACTCACCGAACACATATCAATTAATAAATACAACGGCTCTGCCGTTTTGGAGGTTAAAATGCGTAAGTTTCTGGTAAATGTAAACGGTACTTCCTACGAGGTCGAGGTGGAAGAGATCGCCGGCGGCGCTCAGCCCGCTCAGAAGGCTCCCGCCGCTCCTGCGCCCGCCGCCGCGCCCGCGCCCGCCGCGTCCGGCGCTGCCGAGACCATTTCCGCTCCCATGCCCGGCACCGTCGTCGGCGTCAACGTAAAGGTCGGCGACACTTTCAAGCGCGGACAAGTCCTGCTCGTTCTCGAGGCTATGAAGATGGAGAACGAGATACTGGCCCCCCGCGACGGCCGCGTTCTCAACGTAAACACCACCAAGGGTTCTCAGGTAAATTCCGGCGACGTGCTCATCGCCTTCGAGTGATACTCAGGGGTTTAAATGGCATCTGTATTAGAATTTTTAAAGCAATCGGGCTTTTATCGGCTCTTTACGGCGGGCTTCCCCGACTGGGTCAAGACCGTTGCCATGATAGCCATCGCCTGCGTGCTTTTGTACCTTGCGATAGTCAAAAAGTTTGAGCCGATGCTCCTTTTGCCCATCGCGTTCGGCATGCTGCTGACCAACCTTCCCGGGGCGAAGATGTACCATCCCTCCCTGTTCGAGGGCGGTCACGTCGCGTGGGAGGGCTTCTCCGAAAAGGCGGGCCTTGTCGACTACCTGTACCTTGGCGTTAAGCTGGGCATTTACCCCTGCCTCATTTTCCTTGGGGTCGGGGCAATGACCGACTTCGGCCCGCTCATCGCCAACCCCAAGAGCCTGCTTCTGGGCGCGGCGGCGCAGTTGGGCATATTCGTCGCGTTCATCGGCGCAAAGCTTTTGGGCTTTACCGACGGCGTTGCCGGCTCCATCGGCATCATCGGCGGAGCCGACGGCCCCACCGCCATATTCGTTACCAGCAAGCTCGCGCCGGAGTATCTGGGCTCAATAGCCATCGCCGCGTATTCGTACATGGCGCTGGTGCCGCTCATACAGCCCCCCGTTATGAAGGCGCTTACCACCAAAAAGGAGCGCCGCATAGTTATGCAGCAGCTCAGGCCCGTTTCCAAGACCGAGAAGATAGTCTTCCCGATAGTCGTCACCATATTTACGGCGCTGCTCGTGCCCTCTGCGGCAAGCCTTGTCGGTATGCTCATGCTCGGCAACCTCATGCGTGAGAGCGGCGTGGTCGACAGGCTCTCCAAGACCGCGCAGAACGAGCTTATGAATATCGTCACGATATTCCTCGGCATATCGGTCGGCGCCACCGCCACCGCGCAGATGTTCCTGCGCCTCGACACCCTGGGCATATTCGCCATGGGTATCGCCGCGTTCATATTCGGCACCGCGGGCGGCGTGCTTCTGGGCAAGCTCATGTGCTGGGTCACCAAGGGCAAGATCAACCCCCTTATCGGCTCTGCGGGCGTTTCCGCCGTTCCCATGGCGGCGCGCGTTTCTCAGGTCGTCGGGCAAAAGGAAAACCCCTCCAACTTCCTGCTCATGCACGCCATGGGCCCGAACGTTGCGGGCGTTATCGGCTCCGCCATTGCGGCGGGCGTGTTCCTTGCCCTGTTCAGTTAAGAAAGGATAGTTTTTATGGCAAAGCTTTTGATCACCGATACCATCCTGCGCGACGCGCATCAGTCGCAGGCCGCCACAAGGATGAGGATAGAGGATATGCTTCCCGCCTGCGAGCTGCTCGATTCGATCGGCTATTGGTCGCTTGAGTGCTGGGGCGGTGCTACGTTTGACTCCTGCCTGCGCTTTTTGAACGAGGACCCGTGGGAAAGGCTTCGCACCCTGCGAAAGGCCCTGCCCAACACAAAGCTTCAAATGCTGTTCCGCGGGCAGAACATACTGGGCTACAAGCATTATGCCGACGACGTCGTGGAGCAGTTCTGCCGCAAGGCGATAGAAAACGGCATAGACGTTATAAGGATCTTCGACGCCCTCAACGACGTGAAGAACCGTGAAGCCGCCATCAGGTTGACCATGTCGCCGGTGCCGGTGGTGTTGTGGGTGTGCAGGTGGATGGGGACGCTCACCGTCTCCTTCAGGCGCTTGACGAGGGAGTAGGCTTCCATCGGCAGCAGCAGGTTCGCCATGTCCTTGATGCAGATGG
>JAFYHI010000028.1 GCA_017539215.1 Clostridia bacterium
GGCCGGTCTCGCTGTTCTTTGTCGTAGTGCTGCACGCGCTCGTGCACGGAGGCCTGCTGGACGGTTCCCCTGCGGGCTCCGCCGCATACCGCGCCGCGTGGGGGCTGGCGGCGTTCGCCTTCTGCGCCGTGGATATTTTCGCGCTCATAAGCGGGTACGTCTCTTATCGCGGCGAAAGGCGCCCCACGCGCTTTTCAAGCTACCTTGCGCTCTGGCTCGAGGTCGTCTTTTACGGCCTTGTCATAAACGCCGCGTTCCTTTTGATAAAGCCCTCGTCGGTAAGCCTCCTGCGCGCCGCGGCGGTCTGCGCGCCCGTCATGACGAACCGTTACTGGTATTTTACGGCGTACACCGGCCTCATAATAATAAAGCCCGTGCTCGACGCGGGCCTCGGGCGCATTTCGCGCAGGACGGCCGCAAAGCTATTTATCGCCGTGTTCGCCGTGTTTTCGGCGCTCAATAACGTGATAGACGCGTTCAGCCTCGGAAAGGGTTATTCCTTCGCGTGGATCGCCCTGCTGTACGTCCTCGGCGCGATAATGAAAAAATGCGATATCGGCGCCGGTGTCAAGCCCGTTTTCGCCTTGCTCGGCATAGCCGCGCTGTGGCTTGTGACCTGGGCATGGAAGCTCTTTTGGAAGACGGAGTTTTTGCCCGGCGGGTATGTCGACAACAGGCTGTTCGTTTCGTACGTTTCGCCCACCGTGCTGGGCATGGCGGTGCTGTTCGTCATACTCTTTTCAAAGCTCAGGCCCGGGCGCTTTGCGCGAAAGGCCGCGCGGTTTGCAGCCCCCGGCGCGTTCGCCGTGTACGTCATAAACGAGCATTGGCTCATCCGCACCGAAATAATGAAGGACAATTTCGCATTCCTCGCGCAAAAGCCCGTGCCCGTCATGCTGGCGGCCGTCGTGGGCTTTGCCGCCGCGTTCGTGCTTGCCTCTATTGCTGTCGATAAGCTGAGGCAGCTCCTGTTCAGGGCCGCGAGGGTCGACCGGGCCGCGGAATGGGTGGACCGAAGGCTGGATATCGCGGTCGAAAAGCTCACAGGCAAAAGCTGAACGATCCCGATCCGGCGCCCGGCGCGGGGAAGGCCCGCATCGGGCTTTTTATTTTGCGGCACAAAAAAGCCCCCCGCGTCAAACGCGGAGGGCCGGTGTTCTGACGGTATTATTTTGCGGCGCGTATGGCGTTGAGTATCGCAAGCACCGCGACGCCGACGTCCGCGAATACGGCTATCCACATATCGGCAATGCCGAACGCGCCGAGCGCAAGCACCGCAAACTTCACCGCCAGGGCAAACACGATGTTCTGCCTGACTATGCGCATGGTCTTTTTGGCTATGCGGTACGCGGCGGGGATCTTCGCGGGGTCGTCGTCCGTGAGTATCACGTCCGCGGCTTCTATCGCGGCGTCGGAGCCAAGAGCGCCCATTGCAAAGCCGACGTCCGCGCGGGATATGACGGGAGCGTCGTTTATGCCGTCGCCGGCAAACGCAACCCTGCGTCCGGCGGATGCGCCAATGAGCTCTTCCACGGCGGCAACCTTGTCGGCGGGCAGCAGCTCCGCGCGGTATTCGCTGACGCCAAGCTCCGACGCGGTCCTTTCGGCGGCGCCGCGCGTGTCGCCCGTCAGCATAACGGTCTTTATGCCTGCGGAGTTAAGCTCCGCTATCGCGGCCTTTGAGGTGGGCTTCAGCACGTCCGAAATGAGTATATGCCCGATGTACTGTCCGTCCCGCGCGATATGCACGCAGGCGGAGCCCTCCATACCGCAGCAGCCCTCGTGGCAGACGGGCGTAAGCCCCGCCTCATGCATCAGCTTAAGGCTGCCCGCAAGCACTTTGTGTCCGTCTATCACGGCCTCCATGCCGCGCCCGGGCAGCTCGCGCACCTCGCCCACGCGGGAGGGGTCGATGTGCCCGCCGTGCGCCCGCACTATGCTGCGCGCTATCGGGTGGTCGGAATAGCTCTCGGCAAGGGCCGCAATGTCCAAAAGATCCTCGCGCGTCATGCTTTCGGTGTGCACCTCTCCCACGGCAAAGCTGCCGTTTGTCAGCGTGCCGGTCTTGTCAAAAACCACAGTGCCCGCCTTTGAAAGCGCCTCCACAAACCCGGAGCCCTTTATGAGTATCCCCTTTTTCGAGGCGCCGCCCATGCCGCAGAAAAACGACAGCGGCACGGAAATGACGAGCGCGCACGGACAGGATACCACCAGGAATATGAGCGCACGGTGTATCCATTCGGCCCATTCCCCGCCGAAAAGCAGGGGCGGCACGACCGCAAGCAGCAGGGCGGATATCACCACCGCAGGGGTGTACCAGCGGGCGAATTTTGTAATGAAATTCTCGGTTTTGGCCTTGCGCGACGAGGCGGATTCCACAAGCTCCAGCACCTTTTGCACGGTGCTGTTTTCGTAAAGGCCGGTTGTGCGCAGCGTGAATACCGCGCCCGCGTTCACCGAGCCGCTCATTGCGCTTTCGCCGGGCTGTACCTCCCGCGGGAGCGTCTCGCCCGTCAGCGCGGCGGTGTCAAGCGTAGCCGTGCCTTCCTCCACAACGCCGTCCAAAGGCACCCGCTCTCCCGCCCGCACGCGGATAAGCTCGCCAACCGCGACCTCGGCGGGGTCCACGGTCAGCTCCTCGCCGCCGCGTATGACGTTTGCGTGGTCCGGCTTTATGTCCATCAGCGCGGCTATCGACCTGCGGCTGCGCCCGACGGCAACGCTCTGAAACAGCTCGCCCACCTGGTAAAACAGCATTACCGCCGCGGCCTCGGGGTATTCGCCCACGGCAAACGCCCCAAGCGTGGCTATCGCCATCAAAAAGCACTCGTCAAACACCTGCCCGGCGGCTATGCCGCGCGCCGCCTTCCACAGGACGTCCCAGCCTATCACACAGTAGGCGGGCACAAACAGCAAAAGCTCGCCCCACCAAGGCAGCGCGTCCCGTAAAAAATGCCGCACCGCGAGCGCCGCCGCAAACAGCGCCGCCGAAACTATTATCCGCAGCAGCGTCTTTTTCTGCTTGCGGGTCATGCTTTTATCACCATATCCGGCTCGACCCTGCGGCAGAGCTTTTTGATCCTTGCCATAAGCTCGTCAAAGTCAACGCCGTCCTCGGCCTCCACGGTCATCCTCTGGGTCATAAAGCTGACGGATGCGTCCTTAACGCCCGCAAGCTTTTTAATGCCCGCTTCCATTTTTGCCGCACAGTTCGCGCAGTCAAGGTCCTCAAGCTGATAGGTCTTTTTCATATCGTTCCGCCTTTCCCGGCATTTCGCCGTATCAAAATGAGCTTTTTATTTGCCCTCTTCGGTCAGATGCTCAAAGCCCTGACCTATTATCGTCCTGACGTGATCGTCCGCCAGATAGTACATGTTCAGCCGCCCGCTCCTGCGGCAGCCCACAAGCTTGGCGTCCTTCAGTATCTTGAGCTGATGCGAGATCGCGCTCTGCTCCATCTTCAAAAGCTCTGCGATCGCACACACGCAAAGCTCCGACTCAAAAAGCGAGTACAGTATCTTTATGCGGGTGGTGTCGCCGAAAAGCTTGAACAGGTCCCCTAGGTCGCACAAAAGCTCGTCGGAGGGGAGCTTGTCGGTCACGCTTTGAATGACCTGCGAATGGTCGTGCTTATGCGCCATAACGGCCTCCTTTCGTATGAACGTTCGTTCATCTGAATCTCTGCTCATATGATACACCTTTCATATGAGCGTGTCAACATATTTTATGAAAAAATTTTTTCCGCGCACCCGAAGCGGGGGCGTAAAAAACCCCGGCGCGGGACTCCGCGTCGGGGTGAGCGTCAAATCGGTTTATTTCGGTTCTATACTAAAGATTGGGGTACGGAGAAAAAAGAAGAGCATAGCTCTCCGAAATGATGTAGAATAGAGTGACCAAAAACCATGCTACACAAGGAGGAGAAGTTATGCTCTCAAATGATTATACTACAAATCTGCTCGA
>JAFYHI010000029.1 GCA_017539215.1 Clostridia bacterium
AGCAAATTGATTGGCTTTTTTATGGACACCCCCGCCCCGCTGCGGGGCGGGAGAGGTACCCTTGATTACGCTTCGAGCTGAGAGGTGCAGTGCGGGCAGCGGGTGGCATCTTCCGCGATCTCGGACTTGCAGTAGGGGCAGAGACGGGGCTCCTTCGCGGGAGCTTCCTCCTCCTTCTTCTTGGTAAGAGAAGTAGCCTTTTTGATGAGCTTTACCACGAAGAAGATGATAACGGCGATGAGGATGAAGTTGATGACTGCCGAAATGAACGCACCGTAAGAAAGAACGGTGGCGCCGGCCTCCTTGGCAGCCGCAAGGTCCAATGCCTTAACGGCGGCAACGTCCATCCCTTCGGGGCACTTCAACACCGCGAACACCTGATCGAGGTTCTTGGTGTTGACGATGAGGCCCAGAAGAGGCATGAAAATATCGTTGACAAGCGAGGTCACGATGGCGCCGAAAGCAGCACCGATCATAACGCCGACTGCCATGTCCATTACGTTGCCCTTAAAGGCGAACTCTTTGAATTCTTTCCACATAATAAAACACCTCCTTGTGTGATCACCTTATCATATACCACGCGGAAGTGTTTTTCAATAGCAGAAAAAAATATAAATTCTATTTGCGAAAAAAAGACCCGAAGAGCGGATCGGGCCGAAGCTGTCGGCTATAAACCGTCGGCTGATTCGGCGTTTACGACCGTCAGACGGAACTCGGGCGTTACCGAGAGCGCGAGTGCCCGAAGCTCGTTCGGCGGCACCGGCGCCGTGCCGCGCATGCCGCGAAGCAGCGTCAGCCCCATGCGCATTGCGTCGCAGCCGGCTTCGTGCGCTAAGGACGCGACTTCGCTGAGCCTTTTTTCAAGCTCCGACGGAAGCTGCTCGGTCATGACCTTGTCGAGCGTATCGGGGGTCACCTGGCCGGGTGCGCTGTGAACCGCTGCCGAAAGCCTGAGTTCGATCCTGACGGCGGAGTCCTCCTCCCTCTTTACACGGCGTTTTGCGGAAAGCAGCGTTATGACGAAAGTGTATTCTCCGTCCGGGGTATCAAGGCTTACCGTGCCGGTTTTGAATTCGCCGTTTGCAAGGTTCAGGTACATTGTCTGTTCGCGGTCGAGTACGCCTGTCATAACGAGGCCCGAAAAGAGCGCCGTGCCCGAAAGATATGTTTTGAGCCCTCCGATGCGGGCGTTGGGCTCCGCCTGCTCAAGCGGGTCCTCCCCCTCGGCCTCGGTCTTTTTCTCGCTCATGGACGTGACGATATCGGGGTCTGTGGTCCCGATCGGCGCACAGAAGCCGTATGAGCCCGCGTCCATAGATTCAAAAAGGCGCGCCGCGCTCATGACCGTGACTCTGCCCGTCATGCGGCTGTCAAGCATTACGGCGGTTTGGATCTTGGAGACGTTTGCGTCGTTGTTTGCCGACAGACCTCCCAGAAAATCCACGACCGTCCCCTCGGATATCATGACAGCGGCGGACGCGCGGACCTTCAGCGAGTCAAAAGACAGCTCCCGCAGCAGGCTCAGCGCTCCGTTTTGCGCCGCCTTTCCCGAAAAAACAAAGAAACCCACTCGGCTGAAACTCAGCGCATAGGGAACACGCGCCTCTATTGCGGCAACCGCTTCGTCAAAGCCGTCGGCCTCCTCGGCAAGTATCACCGCGCCGCCCTCGTTTTGGGCGTCTGCTTCAGTAAGCTCCCGCTGAAGCGCGAATACGAAATAATGTTTTTTTGTCTTTCCCTCGTCAATGCCTATGGAGATGACGTAGCCGTATTCGTCAATGCTGACGGGACCGAGACACGCCGCAAGCGGCAGTATGAACGTAAGTATGAGTATGAAAATCACAGCGCTTTTCACGCCATCCTCCTTTTGAACAATGCCGCAAGCGAAGCCGCGGCTGTGGGTACAAGCGTCAGCAGAGCCCCGTATATAAAAAGGTACGACCGAATGACTGCCGTGCGCTCTGCGCCATGAGCCTCCGCAAGCACCGACATAATGCAGATAAGCGCAAGCATGAATGCCGTTAAGCCTTTTCGCACGCCGAGCGCATCTGACAGCAGCTCCCCTGCACAGCGAAGCAGGAGCGCTGCCGATATGATCGAGCCCGCAAGCCACAGCATTATAAGCAGTTTGTCGAGCCGTAAGAGGAATCCGGGGCCCGGACGCACAAGACCCATCCTGTACAGCGGCATGGAAATGCCGCCGAGCATTGCGGCAGGGTATGAAAGCCGCACGGCAAGCAGGGACAGCGTTATGAAGGGCAGGGCAAAAAGCGCGGCTTTTACGGCTGTTTTCGAATGCGTTCCCGGATTTTGCGGAAATACGAGCGAAAGGATCAGTACGGGAAGGAAAGCAAACGAGTATGAAGCCGTAAAGGATGCCGCGTCTATGATCTCACAGCCCGGCAGCGGAAAAAGCCTTGCGGTATCGTATCCGGGAACAGCCGTAAGCAGCGCCGCCGCAACTGACGCCGCAAGCGGAGCAGCCATTATAAGCCCCGTACGCGTGATGCAGGCAAGCCCTTTGACGCAGAGTACCGCAAGCGGCACGAAAACAAAAGCGAGTATCGATCGGTATGCGGCGCCGTCATATACGAGCTTGTGCAGCACCCGGGCGCAGTCCGCAAGCGGATTTGCCGCGGCGAACAGCGCTCCTGCGGCAAGGGACAGGGATGCGGCAAAGCAAAACACCCTGCTGAATGAAAACCGCATAAGCTGCCCAAGGTTCCGGGCGCCGGCCCTTTTCATGGCTCGGGCAGCAAGCAGCACGGGCGCAAGCGACAGCAGCAGCGCAAGCGGTATGGCGATATACGTCGGTACGTTTTGAGCATAAGCGCGGGTGCCTTCTATCGAGAACACGCCGCAGAAAAACAGCGCTGTGCCGACCGAGGCGATCAAGCCGGCGCGTCCGCTGTTCGGAGGATACTTCATCACATTACGTCCTCCGATTTGCCCGATGCTCTCCCGATAGCTCCTCCCGTTATCGGGCCGCGGAAAAGCGCGGGACGGGCAGCCCTGCGTTTTGGCGAGAGCGGCGCCAGATACGGCATGCCGAAGCTTTCAATGGACGCAAGGCGCGCGAGCATGACGATAAGCGCAGAAGTCATTCCCAGAAGACCGCCGAGCCACGCCGAAATAACGAACGCAAGCCTTATGTACGAGGCCGCGAGCTGAGTCCTGTAATCCGGAATACAGAAGTTTCCAAGCCCCGACGCAGCGACAATGATGAGCACGACGCTGCTTGCAAGGTGGGCTGACACCGCCGCCTGACCCATTATGAGGCCGCCAATGATGCCTATCGCCTGGCCTATGGAGCCGGGCACTCTTTGCCCCGCTTCGCGTATGAGCTGAAAAATGATGAGAAGCAGCAGCAGCTCCGCCCCTATCGGCTCGAAAACCATACGGCGCGAGGCGACGACCGTGCTTAATACCTCGGTGGAAAGTATGCCCTGATGGTAGAGTGCCAGCGACAGAAAGTATCCCGGCATAAGCACCGACAGAAGCGCGCCCAGATACCGGATAACGCGGAGCAGGCTCCCGACAGCCCTGTTCATATAGACGTCCTCAGGTGAGTTCATAAGCGAAAACAGGGTTATCGGCAGTATGACGGCTTCGGGGCTGCCGTCGATGAGAAGAGCTATGCGTCCGCTTAAAATATGCGAAGCCGCCCTGTCCGGCCGTTCCGTCAAAAGCACTCGGGGCATGGGCGAAAGGGTGTTGCCGAAGAGCATCTGTTCCGCGGTGCCGCCCGTCAGATACACGGCGGACGGCATTTCTTTAAGCTTTTCACGCAGTTTTTCGACTACTTCGGGCTTAGCCGCGGAGAAATGATAAACCAATACCGCCCGCGTGCCGGAGATATTGCTTACAGGCGCCTGCTCTACCACAAGCTCTGCCGATGCAATATGTCGGCGTATCAGCGCAACGTCGGTCTTTATGCATTCGGTAAAGCATTCCTTGGGGCCCAGTACGGTCTGCTCGTTCTTCGCCTCCCCCACCTGGCGGCGTTCAAAGCCGTGAAGCCCCAGAATGAGGCACGAGTCCGCGCCCTGAAAAAAGAGCGCCGCCGAGCCCCGGCGCACGGCGTCAAGAGCGGCATTGAAATCAGCTTCGCGTCTGACCTCCCCAACCTCTATAACGCCCTGCATCACGGCGACCGGAGTGAGCGGAAGGCCGCTTCGAAGTATCGGCTGCAGAACGAATTCGTCAAGGCGCGCTTCGTCTGTCAGACCCGAAATGCAGACTGCAAGCGCCTCCTCGCCGGAACGGCTTTTGACGCGGCGCAGCACCGCGTCGGGATCGCGCGGAAAGTTCAGGGCCTCCCCTGCCTCACGCTCAACCGACGAGAGCTTTTTCGGTATGGGCCGAAAGCCCGATCCCTCCGAATCGCAGCCCATACCGCCGGAGCGCGGAACCGGATCCGGCGCGCCCGTGCCGCCTGCCGACTTGATTTTGCCGGACAGTATTCGGAATAAAGCCTGAAAACGATCCATACAGCGGGCATCTCCTTTGAAAAAAATCGATACACCGCCTTATCTTTCCCGCATTTATCAAATATATTCGTGAATATACTGTATTTGCGGCTTTTTTTACCTTATAATTAAGAGGACCGAAATCAGTTGATTCAACTGTAACCCATAACTAAGGAGGTAAAAGGTTTTGAAACAGCTAATGCTCGGCAATGAAGCAATTGCCAGGGGCGCTTACGAAGCAGGTGTACGTGTTTCCAGCGCTTATCCCGGAACCCCCAGTACGGAGATCAACGAGAACATCGCCAACTACAGCGAGATCTACTCGGAGTGGGCTCCCAATGAAAAGGTTGCCGTTGAGGTAGCCCTCGGCGCATCCGTCAGCGGCGCCCGCAGCATGGCATGCATGAAGCATGTCGGTTTGAACGTTGCTGCAGACCCCTTCTTTACCGCCACCTACACCGGCGTTAACGCCGGCATGGTTGTGGTAGTGGCAGACGATCCCGGCATGCATTCCTCCCAGAACGAGCAGGATACGCGGCTTTTGGCCAGGGCCTCCCATGCTCCGTGTCTGGACCCCTCAAGCTCTCAGGAGTGCAAGGACTTTATGAAGCTTGCGTTTGAGATCTCCGAGGAGTACGACACACCCGTCATCGTAAGGCTGACCACCCGCATTGCCCATGCCCGCACCCTTGTGGAGCAGGGCGAGCGCGTGCTTCCCGAGCTGCGCGAGTACAGGAAGGACATCAAAAAGTACGTTTCCATGCCCGCCAACATGATCGGCCGTCACAAGGTCGTCGAAGCGCGCGAAAACCGTCTTGCCGAGGACGCCAACAATATGCCCGCCCTCAACCGCATCGAATGGGCCGACCGCAAGGTGGGCGTTATCACGAGCGGCGCTGCTTACAACTACGTCAAGGAAGCAATGCCCGAAGCCTCCGTGTTGAAGCTCGGTCTTGCCTACCCCATGCCCAGGAAGCTTATTGAGGAGTTTGCCGCGGGCGTTGAGACCCTTTATGTTATCGAGGATATGGAGCCCTTCTATGAGGACGCCATCAAGGCATGGGGCATCCCCTGCTCCGGCAAGGACAAGACCGGCGTTCAGGGCGAGCTCTTTATGCACAAGATCGAGGAGAAGTTTATGCACGCCGCTCCCGCCGGCCCCATGAACACCACCGACATTCCCAACCGTCCTCCCGTGCTTTGCCCCGGCTGCCCGCATCGCGGCCTTTACTATGTTCTGGGCAAGCTGAAGCTGACGGTATGTTCCGATATCGGCTGCTATACGCTGGGCGCTCTGCCCCCTCTCTCCGGCGTTGACACCTGCGTCTGCATGGGCGCTTCCATCGGCATGGCCCACGGCATGGAAAAGGCCAGGGGCACCGAACAGGCGAAGCACACCGTTGCCGTGCTCGGCGACTCCACCTTCTGCCACAGCGGTATGACCGGCCTTCTCAACATGGCCT
>JAFYHI010000030.1 GCA_017539215.1 Clostridia bacterium
CGAGTGAGAAGCGGGCAGCTCCTGCTTTAAGCTATACTATTATAGCACGGAGCGCCCGCTTGTCAAGCACTTTTGTTTGGAAAAACCAAATATATTCGGTTATTTAACGAAGACCCCCTTGATCTTGTCAAAGGCGGCGTCGAAACCGGCGGTAAGGCCGACGATAAGTATGAACACAACAAGGATGATCACCGCGACAAGCAGCGCGCACCAATACGACCTTGCATAGTTGCGGCGATTGATGTTGCCGCTGTTGAAGGTGAACACCAGCAGGAATACCAGACCCACGATGGGAATGGAGAACAGCAGGTTGTAACCGAAGTAGCCCCACGCGCGAACGGGCTTGAACCTTTCGGGAAGGTCGGCTTCGGTCATCTCGGCAGTCTTAACGACCGTCTGGTAGACGGGCGCTGCGGGAGCAGTGTAGTTGGGTTTGGGGTCGGCAGCGGGAGCCGCGGGAATGACCGCACCGCAATGGGGGCAGAATTTGCCGTCCGTCTCCGTACCGCAGTTGGGGCACTTCATATTAGTTTTCCTCCTTGGATTTTAAATAGTCGTCTATGGACTTTGCGGCCAGCTTACCCGCGCCCATGGCGGATATTACGGTAGCGGCGCCGGTCACTGCGTCGCCCCCCGCATATATTCCCTCACGGGATGTAAGACCGGCCTCATCCACTATTATACCACCTTTCCTATTAACTTCAAGACCTTTTGTGGTGGATTTTATAAGCGGATTGGGGCTGGTGCCTATCGCCATTATAACCGCGTTAACGGGCAGCTCGAATTCGCTGCCGGGCACCTCGATCGGCCTGCGCCTGCCGCGCTCGTCCGGCTCGCCCAGCTCCATCCTTATGCAGCGCATGCCGGTGACAAAGCCGTTTTTGGGGTCGCGCGGGTCGTCGGGGTTATTATAGCCCAGTATCTCAACGGGGTTATTAAGAAGGCGGAAGTCAATGCCCTCTTCCATGGCATGTTCCACTTCCTCGCGCCTTGCGGGAAGCTCCTCCATAGAGCGGCGGTAGACTATGTAAACGTGCTCGGCGCCAAGGCGCAGGGCCGTCCTTGCGGCGTCCATAGCAACGTTGCCGCCGCCCACGACCGCCACACGGCCGCCCTTCATTATGGGGGTCGCGGAGTTGTCACGATACGCCTTCATAAGGTTGGAGCGGGTCAAAAACTCGTTTGCGGAATAAACGCCCTTCAGGCTCTCGCCGGGGATGTTCATAAAGTTTGGCAGGCCCGCGCCGGAGCCGATGAACACGGCCTCGTAACCCATTTCGAAAAGCTCGTCGACGGTGAGTGTCTTCCCTATTATAACGTTGGTCTCCACGTCAACGCCGAGGGACTTCAGCGTCTCGACCTCGCGCGCGACGATGGACTTTGGCAGCCTGAACTCGGGTATGCCGTAGACCAGCACGCCGCCGGCGCGGTGCAGGGCCTCGAACACGGTGACCTTATAGCCCTTTTTCGCAAGGTCGCCCGCGCAGGTCAGACCGCTGGGGCCGCTTCCTACGACGGCAACCTTATGCCCGTTGCTGCGGGGCGCAGCGGCCGCGGCGACGGGGGCCGCGTTGTGACGGTCCGCAACGAACCTCTCAAGCCTGCCTATGCCGACCGGATCGCCCTTAACGCCGCGAACGCACTTTGACTCGCATTGGGTCTCCTGCGGGCAGACCCTGCCGCAGACGGCGGGAAGCGAACTGGTCTTTTGAATGACGTCATACGCCTCGTCAAGCTTACGCTCACGAATCTTGGCGATGAACTCCGGTATTTGGATATTTACG
Source organism: Clostridia bacterium (assembly GCA_017539215.1). Lineage (GTDB taxonomy): Bacteria > Bacillota > Clostridia > Christensenellales > CAG-138 > UBA3857. The sequence goes on from JAFYHI010000030.1 coordinate 1,785, forward strand.
GGACAGCCCGATACACACAGCGGGTTTTTGCAGTTAAGGCACCTTTCGGCCTCGTCATAGGCGGCCTCTTCGGAATAGCCGAGCGCCACTTCCGAAAAATTGTGCGCCCTTACCTCGGGCTCCTGCACGGGCATGGGGTTCTTTTTAAGGCTCATATTGGGCATTTCACTCCGCCTCCTTCTTAAAAAGGTTGCACGCCGCCTCATGGGCGTGGCGCTCAAACTCAAAATACATCCTGCCGCGGCTCATCGCCTCGTCAAAGTCTATCTCGTAACCGTTGAAATCCGGCCCGTCGACGCAGGCGAACTTGGTCACGCGCTCGCCGCCGCGAACGAGGCTGATGCGGCAGCCGCCGCACATGCCGGTGCCGTCTATCATTATGGGGTTCATCGACACGGTCACGGGCACGCCGAAGGGCTTTGCGGTGAGGGTCACGAACTTCATCATTATGAGCGGACCGATGGTGATGATCATGTCAAAGCTCTCGCCTGCCTCGAGCATCTCCTTCAGCGGAACGGTTACGTTGCCGTGTCTGCCGTAGGAGCCGTCGTCGGTCATGACGATGAGCCTGTCGGAACAGGCGGTGAACTCGTCCTCCAGAATGAGCAGGTCGCGGTTTCTGAAACCGATAATGCTCGTGACGGACGCGCCGAGCCTGTGCAGCTCCTGCGCGATGGGCATTGCGATAGCGCAGCCCACGCCGCCGCCCACGATGCAGACCTTTTTGAGTCCGTCAAGATGCGTGGGTACGCCCAAAGGGCCTGCGAAATCGCAGATGCTGTCGCCCGCCTCCTTGTGGTTGAGGCACTCGGTAGTGGCGCCGACCACCTGAAAGATGATCTTGACGGTACCCTCATCGGGGTCCGTTCCGGCAACGGTCAGGGGTATCCTTTCGCCCTCGTCGTCCACGCGCAGTATTATGAACTGACCGGGGCTGGCCTTCCTCGCAACCAAAGGCGCCTCTATCTCCATCTGTGTAACGGTGGGATTGAGGACCTTCTTCCTTACTATCCTGTACATTCTTTTCCCTTCTTCCCCCCTTTGGGGGCGAACTGATTTTAGAGCGCAGTGCGCATATATTCACTTCCGTCCAGCGTCTTCCAGACGAGGGCGGAATCGGTGATCAAGATATAGCCGCGCTCGGTATCCCCTTTTGGCAGTGAGACTGAGCCGGGGTTGCAGCGGATGTAGTTATCCACCCTCTTGTATTCGGGCATGTGGGTGTGCCCGCAAAGGTGGATATCGTCCTCCCTGACGGGAGGACGGGAGCCCTCGAACCTGTGACCGTGCTCTGCGAATATCATGCGTCCGCTTGGGTGCAGTATCGCGATACTCGGCAATACGGGGAAGGGCAGGAGCTGCTCGTCTATCTCCGCGTCGCAGTTACCCTTTACGCAGAGCACCTTTTCGGCAACGGGATTGAGCAGATGTATGACCTCCATCGGGTCGTAGCGACTGGGCAGAGGATTGCGCGGGCCGTGGTAGAGCACGTCGCCCAAAATGAGCAGGCGCTCGGCCCCCTCCCTATCGAAAGCGCGGAGCAGCTCCTCAGCATATTTTGCGGAACCGTGGATATCCGATGCGGCAAGAATGAGCATTTATAGCCCCCCTTTCTATCCTCCGCTATTATAGCAGATAAAAGCGGGAATTCAAGGAGTTTGCACAGTAAAGAAAATATATGTTTCGAATGCAGGCGAACGGGAATATAGGTGGAGAAGAAGCAAGTACAGTTTCTGACAGGTGCCGGCTCCGGATGGGAGGATAGGCAAGTACAGTTTCTGAAACGAAAAAGAGCATCGTGTCCATGCCATGTCGCCTGAGCAAACCGACGGGTGTCGGTTTGCTCCTCAAGAATCCCTTTAAGCCATACGGGGCTTAAACGGATTCTTGGCACGCAGATCGAAGATCCGCAAGCCGGCTC
>JAFYHI010000031.1 GCA_017539215.1 Clostridia bacterium
CCATATCCAGAACCTCACGGAGCTGGTGGAATACCTCGAGGCGGAGGGCCTGCGCGACAGGTTCATACTCATCTGCGGCGGCGCGCGCATCACGCACGAGCTTGCCAAGGAGCTTGGCTATGACGCGGGCTTCGGCGCCGGCAAATACGCCGATGACGTAGCCACCTTCGCCGTTACCGAGATGGTCAAGCGCGGCATGAAATAAGCCGTGAATGCAGTAAACCCGCCGGGGCTCCCCGGCGGGTTTTTTCGTGCGTCTCAGTCGCTTTATTCGGCGCTTTGAGCTTCTGAAGCCAAATGCTCCGTTATGTACCGCGCGGCGCCGTAAAACAGCATCTGGCGCTTGACCTCCGCGCTGTCGTCGTAAATGTCCTTGGCTATAAGTGGCGTCGCAAGCGCGGCCTTCAGGCCCGTTTTCCAATTGAGGCGCAGCTTCTTGTCGGCCTTTACGGACTCGGGCAGGGGCAGCGCCGCAAGCTCCTTCAAAAACTCGTCGTACAGTCCCTTCGCCCTTATGCGCCGCAGGTCGCAGGTTATAAACGCCGTGCCGTCCTTTACGCCGCATTTCACGCCGTAGCTGTCAAACAGCACGTCCATAAGCTGCACGTCGGGGTCGGTCGCCTTGCGGCCCAATACCAGCGCCTGCACACCGAGTTCGCCCGCGTTCCGCCTGTGATCGTACTTTTTCTCGTCCCAACGCAGGGGCTGAAACTCCGGCGCGCATTCGTGCAGGAGCTTCGCCGCCGTCTCGTAAAGCAGCGCGTCGCCCGTCACCACGGCAAAGCCGACCATGCCCTCTGCAACACAGTCCGGCTCGTCGTAAAGCGCCTGCCTCGTTTCAAGCGTTTTCACGCGCTTTTCAATAAGCACGCTCGCAATATGGTCGGGCGTGGCCTTGTGCAGGGTCTCCTGTATCTTGGCAAACGCCTCGTCGGGCAAAACGGTGCCTGCAATTGAAACGATGCTCGTGTGCGGTATCAGCATCAGCACCGTGGTCATTATGAGCCGCGCCTGCTGCGGATACTTCTTCACAAGCTCTGCGGAATCAAAATGCTTAACAAGGTCGGAAACAGACCGCCATGACTCCACTACGTCGCTTTCGACGCCGTTCTTCTTCGCGGTGAGCTTTACCCGTTCAAAATCGAGCTTTGCTTCCTGCAGCTCGTTCAGGAATGCGTCGTACGTTTGGCGGAACACTTCTCCGTTCATGCCGTTTATCAGCCTGTCAAACGCGCCCGCGGATTTGGTACCAATGTTTGTCAGATCCGTCTTTTCCATAATGACCCTTTCGTTATTCCGGCGCGGCCTTCCCCGAAAGCAGGGGAAGGCCGCCTTCGATCCTTATAAAACCGCCTTCACGACCCGAAAACGAGCTGTGCAAGCAGGCTTGCGTCGGTCGCGTCAACCGTGCCGTTTCCATCAAGGTCGGCGTTCAGCAGGGCCTGCTCCGAAAGCGAGCCCGCGTTCATAACGTAGGCGAACAGCGCCGAGATATCCGATGCGGTAACGTGCCCGTCGCAGTTTACGTCGCCAAGCAGCACCGTCGGCGCCTGTACCTCGTTATAGAGCGCGGTAACGGTCATATCCTCCGTTACGGCGTCAAACGCCCTGTCCCATCCGGCAAACTCATAGCCCTCGTGTACGGGGGGCAGGGGAGCCTCGGCGGGCTGACCCTCCTCTGCGGTTACGGTGGAGATCACCTCGCCCGTCAGCCCGTCCACGAAGGTGACGGTATAGTACACGGGCTCGAGCATGGGTATCACAACGTCAAAGGTCTGAGCATCAAACGCCTCGTTCTCAAACACGGCGGTCCACCTGCCAAGACCGTCCGCCTCATAGGTGGGCTCGGTCACAACGGCGTAAACGGCGACGGCGGTCTCCGTCTCGGAGTGCGCGGCGTCGCGGACGCAGACGCGGCTCGCGGTGCAGGTCATGGGGTAATCCTCCGCCCAAACGTATTCGGGCTCCGCCCAATCGTGCCCAAGAGCGGGTATCACGACGTTCTTCTGTACGTCGTCGTACCAATCGGAATTGTGCTCGCTGCAGGTGCAGTAGCGGTAGCCGAAGCCCTCCTCGGTGCAGGTGGGCTCATGCCCCTCGTACGGGACGTAGGTGTAGGTGTGGGTGTGTACGGGGCGTCCGCCTGCGGCGTTCTCCGCGGTGTAGTATTGAAGCGTAGCAAAGCGCGCACCGGGGTTGCCAGCGGCGTTTATCTGCGCCTGTATCACGGAGTAGGTGTCCATAAAGTGCGGCTCTGTCAGCTTGGTCGCATAGCTTACAAGGCTCTGCTTGTTAATGTCGAACTTGTCGGCAAGCTTGTTGCTGGTAAGGTAGGTCCAGCCGCTCGACAGGTACGAGCCGTTCGCAACGCCCACCATCAGCTCCACCAGCACCTGCATGCAGTACGCGGGGGTCTGGCAGATGCCGCCGTCCCAATAGCTGTACTTCTGCAGACGGATGGGGTACTTGTTATAGTAGTCGTTCTCATACGGGCCGAAGAGCCCCCATGCGCGGAACGTGCTTGCCTGATAATTGCCGTTGGTTTCTCCCGCGTGGTTGTGCCCGCAGTGGTAAACGTACACCTCGCGCCAGCCAAGAATCTTGCCGGGGTTGTTGCGGTCGGAGTTTTCACCTGTGATGCAGATGAATTTGTCGAGCATCGTGTTTATGTCGCTCGCCGACAGGTATTTGCCGTCGTATGTCTCGCCAGTGGCGGTCTTGATCTCCGTTGCCCACTGCGAAGCGTCAACGTACGCGGTCTTGCCGTACCTTGTAAAGCCCCATTCTGGCATGGGCAGGGTCGGCACGAAGTCGTTGCTGTTTACCAGGTTGAAAATGCAGTCGTACTTTTCGGCGGAAGCCTCGGTGTTCGCCGTGCAGTAGGGCGAGGCGAAGGTGTAGCAGAACACCTCTTTGCCCGCGTCCACAAGGTACGAGGCCATTATATTCGCAACGGCGCCGCCCCTTGAATGCCCGCAGAGCCAGTAGCAAACGCTTTCGCCGTCCTGCAGGGCGGGGGTAACGTACTCGTCAAGATAATAGGTGTTAAGGTAGTTCAAAAGCCTCGTCGCGCACACGTCAAAGCCCCTGTGGTTGGTCTTACGGGTCCAGTCGTCGTTCTTCTGGCGGGGGCTCTTGCCGGCAACGGAATCGTACTCGTCAAAAAAGCGCACAAGGTCGCCCACGTTGAAGTTGCTGCTCCATTCCTCCTGGCTGGTGGGCTCTGTGCCGCGCACCCAAATGCCGATTATAACGCGGGTCTCGCCCTCAAAGCCGACCTTCGCGTGGCCTATCACCATTTCGCAGATATCGTCGTCGCCGTAGGAATCGAGCGTGTAGTCCACAACGTCCTCAAACCCGTGCAGGCGCATAAGCTGTACGCCGTCCACGGTCGAAGCGGAGCCGCCCTCCCAGGTCTGGTAGTCCGTGTAGGTAACATAGGTCTCGGTGGGGCTTGCGGTGTAGTACGCAAGCGCGCTGCCTATTACCGAAACGGAAGCAATGTCGGGGTGATACACGGTGTTCCCGCCGAAGAAGCTGCGGAAGTCCATCGTGTATGAAACGGAAGTCGTACTGTCGTGGCCGCTTTTCATCCGGCCCGTAAAGATGTTGGAAGTGGGGTAACGGTCATACTCGTCTGGTATGCCGTCATAGTCTTGGTCCGCGCCGTCCGCAGCCGCGGCAACGCCCGCGGGCACGCCGCAAACGAGAATAAACGCCATCGCCAGCAGCAGCGCCAAAAGCTTGTGGGTTCGCTTCATAATCTGTACCTCATTTCGTTTTTGTGGGGGATAAAAAGTCAATGATCCGCCGCTTTTATTATACCCTCCGGGGTTTTTGCGGTCAAGCGTTTTATGCGCCTCGGAGCGGGAGAATAAAATATTCTTTGTTTTTCAGAAACATAAAAAACGTGTTGACAAAATCGGGGGGGTGGTATAATATTATCAACGGTAAGAAAGCCGTCCGAGATTCAAGTCCCAAATACTTTTTATCAACGGAAAGGAGTTTATGAAATGAAGTCAGTATCCGTTACAACAAAGAGGGCGTCCGTTCTCTTGCTTGCCCTCTGCCTCATTCTGAGCCTTGCCGCATGCACCCAAAAGCCGGTTTTGTCCGACCCCACGGCGGAGCCCGTTCAAAACACCGACGAGGCCGCCGCGGCAACCGACGAGGCTGCGCCCACTGAAGCGACCGCGCCCACCGACGCGCCCGACGCGGAGCTGCCCGTGCCCGAAAACGTGGTTTACGGCTTTGACGGCGGCGAGATTACTTCGCCCACCGAGCCCCGCGCCGACGAGCCGCCCGCGTTGTCTGCCGCGCTTCGCGCCGCCATGGAGGACCCCGCAAACGCCGGCGCGTATTTTGCCGTAGTGCTTCGCCCCTGCGTCGAAGACGGCGCGGACGAGGCCGCAAAAGCCCGCATAAGCGAGCTTATCACCTCCGGACCCATCGCGCAAAGGGCCGCCGCGCTTGCCGCGTTCGAGGCGGAGCTTATGAACGATTGGGACAGGTACGTAAAGCTTACCGAGACCTACGGCGCGGAGGGCGTCGAAATGCTGTTTGACCGCGATTGGCGTGCAGAGGCGGGCAGCGAAGAGCAGGCCGCTTACGACGAAGCGCAGGAGCAGGTCAAGGCCCTCAGGGACGAGGCCTTCGGCGACGCCGTGCGCGGGCAGGTCGCGTTCCTTCGTGAGCGCGGGTACAGCGTAAGGTACGAACACGGCGCCGAGATTTTCGGTTACCTCACCGCCGGGCAGCTTCACGATTTCCCCGCGGATAAGACCTGCGGCTACTACGCCGTCGAATGGGTGCGCGACCCCTCCTTCACGGCTGACGCCCTGCTTGCCGCGCTCGACAACTGAGTCCGTTGAAGATCGTTTTCCGAGCCGCTCCGGCGGCTCTTTTTTTGCCTTGGGGGTACTGTCACCGTGACAGGGGGAGGGTGTCACCGTGACACCCCTATAAATAAATATAAAGATCATAACGCGCGCTGATCTCCCTCCGGTCGATCAGCTTGTACGCGCGAAAGGAGCCTGCCGCAAAGAACAAAAGCCGTACGCGAAGCCGCTTTTCGATTTTATGCGGGATCCGCAAATTTCCTGTTGACTTTTCGAACAAACATGCTATAATGGAAATATGGAACAAATGAGCGAAAAATCCTACGTCTGCATCGACCTCAAGTCGTTTTACGCCTCGGTCGAGTGTGCGGCGCGCGGGCTCGATCCTCTGGATACGAACCTTGTCGTGGCGGATTTGACGCGCACCGAAAAGACCATTTGTCTGGCGGTAACGCCTTCGCTCAAGGCCATGGGCATATCGGGCAGGGCAAGGCTTTTCGAGGTGGTCGAGCGCGTGGGCCGGCTCAACGCCGAGCGCAGGCTGCGCGCGCCGAAGCGCGAGTTTTCGGGCGAGTCGCATTTCGGTTCGGAGCTTGAGCGCGATAAGACCCTCAAGATAGATTACATCGTCGCGCCGCCGCGCATGGCGCTCTATATGCAGGTCAGCGCTCAAATTTACGATATCTACCTGCGCTACATCGCGCCGGAGGACATACACGTTTACTCCGTGGACGAGGTGTTCATAGACGTCACCCATTACCTGCGCACCTACCGCGCCACCCCGCGCGAGATCGCGATGAAGCTCATACGCGACGTGCTTAAAGAAACGGGCATCACCGCCACCGTCGGCATAGGCACGAACCTCTATCTTGCCAAGATCGCAATGGACATAGACGCCAAGCACATGCAGCCCGACGAGAACGGCGTGCGCATTTCGGAGCTTGACGAGATGAGCTATCGCCGCCGCCTGTGGTCGCATACGCCGATAACCGACTTTTGGCGCATTGGGCGCGGCATCGCGGGCAGGCTCGAAAAGTACGGCATACGCACCATGGGCGACATTGCCCTGGTGTCGGAGGCGGGGGAGAGCGGCTATCTTAACGAGGACTTCCTGTATAAGCTCTTCGGCATAAACGCGGAGCTCATCATAGACCACGCGTGGGGGTTCGAGCCCTGCACCATGCAGGACATAAAGGCCTACCGCCCGCGCGCGCACTCCTTAAGCTGCGGGCAGGTGCTTTCGGAGCCCTATGAGTTTGACAAGGCCCGCCTCATAATCCGCGAAATGGCGGACAATCTTTCGATGGACGTGTTCTCAAAGGGCCTCGTTACCGACCAGATAGTGCTTGACGTCTGCTACGATATCGAGAACCTTACCGATACCGAGCGCGCGCGCCGCTACAAGGGCGCCGTGCATACCGACCATTACGGCAGAAAGGCGCCCGCCTCGTCGCACGGCTCGCTTAACCTCGAAAAGGCCACCTCGTCCACCGAACGCATAACCGAGGCGGCGGTCAGGCTTTTCGACCGCATTGCCGACCCGTCGCTGCTCGTGCGGCGCATGTATATCTGCGCCAACCGCGTAATGCCCGAGGCGGCGCTTGATAAGGGACCCGTGTACGAACAGCTCGATCTTTTTACCGACCCGGAGGAGCTTAAAAGGGAGTTCCTGCGCGAGGAGCGCGCAAGGGAGCGCGAGCGCAGCCGGCAGGAGGCCGTGCTTTCCATACGCGAAAGGTTCGGCAAAAACGCGCTCTTAAAGGGCATGAATTTTGAGGAGGGCGCCACCGCCATGGAGCGCAACGCACAGATATGCGGGCACCGCGCGGGCGACGGCAGCGAAAGCTGTGCCCTTCAGCCCGTAAAAAAAAACGGCCCAAGTGGCACAACGTCTGTATCTGACCCCGCAAAGGAGGGCGGTATGAAGTCACAAAACGGCTACGAAAGCATCATCGGCCTGCCGCACCACGTTTCGGAGAGCCGCCCGCATATGTCCAATTACGACAGGGCCGCCCAGTTTGCGCCTTTTGCGGCGCTTACGGGCTTTGACGGCATGGTGGAGGAGACCGCCCGCCGGGTGGAGGCGCGCCCGCTTCTGGACGATAACGAAAAGCGCGTTATCGACCTGCGCTTGAGGGAGCTGTACGCACGCGTCGGCGAAAGGCCCGAGGCCTCGTTTACCGTGTTCATGCCCGACGGACGTAAGCAGGGCGGGGCGCTTGTGACGCTTTCCGGGCGGGTGCTTGCCATAAACACGCAGACGCGCACGCTTCTGTTCGACGACGGCACGGGGCTTATGCTCGACGACATAGTTTCGGCGGACGCCGAAGAGCGCAGGCCGTGACTAACGGGCCAAAATATATTTGCGGCTTCCGTGTTGAAAAGCGTTCATTCGGTGGTAACATATATGCGAACAAAACCAAGCAAAGGAAGCGATAAAATTGGCAAAGAAACAGTTCAAGACGGAGTCCAAAAAGCTCCTGGACATGATGATCAACTCCATCTACACGCATAAGGAGATATTCCTGCGTGAGCTCATCTCCAACGCCAGCGATGCGATAGACAAGCTCTACTTCCGTTCGCTGACGGACGGAAACGTGAACATGAACCGCTCTGATTACGAGATACGCCTGACGCCCGACAAGGCCGCCCGCACGCTCACCGTCAGCGACAACGGCATTGGCATGACCCGCGCCGAGCTTGAAGAAAACCTCGGAACCATCGCAAAAAGCGGCTCGTTCGACTTCAAGAAGGAGGGCGAGGGCAAGGAAACGGACGTCGACATAATAGGTCAGTTCGGCGTTGGGTTCTACTCCGCGTTCATGGTAAGCGAGAGCATAACGGTCGTAAGCCGCGCTTACGGCTCCGACGAGTGTTGGCAATGGCGCTCCTCCGGCGCGGACGGCTACTACGTTGAAGAGGGCGTGATGGACGGCCACGGCACCCGCGTTATACTTCACCTGCGTCCCGACACGGATGAGGAGAAATATTCGGAGTTCCTTGACGAATACCGCCTGCGCGCGCTGGTCTCGAAATACTCCGATTACGTTCGCTGGCCCATACGAATGCTTGTGACGAGCGAGCGCATAAAGGAGGGCAGCCCCGAGGATAAGCCCGAGTATGAGGAGTACACCGAGGACGCCACGCTAAACCGCATGGTGCCTATCTGGAAGAAACCGCAGAGCGAGGTTACCGACGAAGAATACGCCGAGTTCTACCGCGACCGCTTCCGCGATTACGAGGCCCCCTTAAAGGTCATACGGCAAAAGACGGAGGGCCTGTCCGACTACACGGCACTGCTGTTCATACCCGCCTCCGCACCGTATAACTACTATACGCGCGACTATGAAAAGGGCCTTATGCTCTATTCCTCGGGCGTCATGATCATGGAAAAGTGCAAAGAGCTGCTGCCCGACCATTTCAGCTTTGTGCGCGGGCTCGTCGACAGCGCGGACCTTTCGCTTAATATCTCGCGTGAGATGCTCCAGCACGACAGGCAGCTCAAGTCCATCGCCAAGGCGCTTGAAAACAAGATCGCCGACGAGCTTAAAAAGATGCTCGAGACCGACCGCGAAAAGTACCGTACGTTCTTCAAAGCGTTCGGCACTCAGCTGAAATACGGCCTTTATGCCGATTACGGCGCTCATAAGGCGCTTCTGCAGGACCTTGTGCTGTTCGACTCCTCAAACGGCGAAGAGCCCACGACCCTTAAAGAGTATGTCTCCCGCATGAAGGAGGGACAGACGCAGATTTACTACGCCGCGGCGGAGTCCCGCTCGCAGGCGGAGCTGCTGCCCCGCGCCGAGGCGGTCGTCAAAAAGGGTTACGAGGTGCTGTATCTGACCGAGGACGTTGACGAGTTTGCGCTTATGATGCTGCATGAATATGACGGCAAGCACTTTATAAACGTCAACTCCGACGGCGTGGACCTCGGCACCGAGGATGAAAAGAACGCATTGAAGCTCGAGAACGAAAAGTCCGCCGACCTCTTCGCCTTTATGAAGGAGCAGATAGGCGATGGCGTTTCCGCCGTGCGCTTTACGAATACGCTTTCCGGCCACCCCGTGTGCATAACCAGCGAGGGCGCCGTTTCCACCGAGATGGAAAAGACCCTCGGGCGCATGCCCGGCGCGGAGAACGGCATTAAGGCCGAGAAGGTGCTTGAGATAAACGCCGACCACCCCATCGCGTCCAAGCTTAAGCTGCTCTTTGTCGAGGACAAGGATAAGCTTGCCGACTGCAGCCGCCTGCTTTATTCCGCAGCAAGGCTCATATCCGGGCTTTCGATCGAAAACCCGTCCGAAACGGCCGATCTGCTTACAAAACTGATGATAGGCTGAACGGGACGATATGCGGACAAAGGAAGATTCAAACGTGATACGGCTCAAGTGCCCGCAGTGCGGCGCGAATACCGAGCTTCACGAGGCCGACGGCAAGAGTGTCGTCACCTGCCCCTACTGCGGGTATTCCGAGGTGAGGGAGGAGGCCGAGCCCGAATCGCGCGAGGAGCACGACGCCCGCTTACAGCAGCTTATTCGTGAGCGCGAGCAGGCAAGAGCGCAGGCGGAGCGCGAGTATGCGGCGCAGCGGAACGAACCCGCCAAAAAGGTCGGGCGCGTACTGCTCATCTTGCTTGCCCTGCCCGTCGTCATCGGCCTCGTACTCGGGATCTATTCAAGCGTTTTCGGCGACCCCACGCGCGAACGGATCGACCCGTTCCAAAACGCCGACGTCGCGTTTTCGGGCGTCGACGGGTTCGGTAGGATCAGCGTCAGCGGCGTTTCCGGCGTTCACTACACCTGCTCAGACGACGGTTTGCTTCACGAGGGCGACTCCGTCACCGTCAGGGCCGAAAGCGGTACGTTCAATCTTACGGAGAAAAAGCGCGAATACACCGTGACGGGCCTTGATCTTTACGTCACCGACTCCGCGCAGGTCACAGACGCCATGCTCGAAATGCTCCGTACCAAAACGGCAGAGGCAATAGCGCAGGAGTTCGACGCGACCGGCAGCATGCTGTCCTCCGCCACAAAGCACTACGAGCATTACGAGTGGGAGGAAAAGGGCTTGTACTTCGTGACCGACGGCGAGGACGAGAACCACTTGATAGAGGCCGTGGAGATGACCTTTACACGCGGGGAGGATACCGTCACCGCGTATGCCGCGTATGAGCTTGAGGACGTCATAATTCGCCGCAACAGCATTTCGGCCTTCACCTGGGAGGACTCCGGCTTTTTGGGCGGGTTCATCGACATCGGCTCCATAACGTCGGGCTCCAACGGGGCGTTCGGCAGCTACATGGGCATCATGCAGGGGTTTGAATCCGAGGCGGAGATCGAGCGCTGGATAAACGGCAATTACGCACACCTTAATAAACTGCAAAGGCTGTAAGCCGAAAGGGTTCTCATGGATCTTGCACCGTATTTCAAAAGCATTATCGACGGCGACCCCGCACAGGTGGTCATCTGCGATATGGACGATACCATTATCTACATGAACGCCGCCGCTGCCGAAGCGGAGGCGAAGCACGGAGGATTTGCCCTTTTGGGGCGCGATCTGAAGGCCTGCCACTCGCCCAAAAGCCGCGAGGCCATCGCCCGCGTCAAGGCGTGGTTTGCGAAGGATACCGCCAATAACTGCGTTCATACCTTCTACAACGAAAAGCAGAATAAGGACGTCTACATGGTCGCCCTTCGGGACGAGGGGGGAACGCTTATAGGCTACTACGAAAAGCACTCATTCCGCACCCGCGACGCGGCCCCCTTCTACGAGCTTTCATGAAGAGCCGCGCGAACAAGGCGCTTTCGGTCACGTTCTGCGGCATGATGGCTGCGCTCGGCGCGGCGCTCATGCTGCTTGGGGGCGTGCTTGCCGTGTTCACTTACGCTGCGCCGCTTTTTGCTTCCGTTTGCCTTATACCCGTGCTGCGCGAGTTCGGCAAAAAAAGCGCGTGGCTGTGCTGGCTCGCCACGGCGGTCATCTGCGTGCTGCTCTGCCCCGATAAAGAGCTTGCCTTTTTCTATGCTCTTTTCGGGTACTATCCCGTCATTCGCGGAGCTTTCGTCCGGATCCGTTCAAAGCCGCTGCGCCTTCTGCTGAAGCTTTTGTATTTTGCCGCGGCAGAGGCGGCGCTGTATGCGTTCCTATGCTTCGTACTGCGGCTTGACGCGGTGCTGAGCGAGCTTCAAAGCACGGCCGCGTACCTGAACGTGCTGTTCTTTCTCGGCCTGCTTGCCGCGCTGCTTGTGTACGACGCCGCCCTGGGCGTTGCGTTCACGCTGTATGAGTCGCGCATAAGGCCGAAGCTCCGTTTTTTGGATAAGTGAGGGCAGTAAAACGCCTTTCGTACTCAATATATTTGCAATACGGCTTCCGTATGGTATAATCGTAAAAACGAAAACCGCGGAGACAGTATGAAAAAGTTTATCGGAGACAAGGCGTTTTACCGCAGGCTTTTTGCGGTGATGCTGCCCATCCTCCTGCAAAACGTTATAACCAATTTCGTCAGCCTGCTCGACAACATAATGGTGGGCCATGTCGGTACCGAACAGATGAGCGGCGTTGCGATAGTCAACCAGCTCATGTTCGTCTATAACCTCGCCATATTCGGAGGCATATCCGGCGCGGGCATTTTCACCGCGCAGTTCTTCGGCGGCCGCGACTACGAGGGCGTGCGTCATACCGTCAGGATGAAGTACTATACGGTTTTCATCGTGCTGGTGCTGTTCACGGGCGCGTTTCTGACATTCGGCGACAAGCTTATAATGCTCTTCCTGCACGAAAGCACCGAGGACATAGACATAGGCCTTACGCTTGCTTACGGGCGCGAATACCTCGCCGTGATGCTCATACAGATGCTCCCCTTTGCTCTGATGCAGGTCTATGCCGGCACGCTGCGCGAAACGGGCGTTACCCGCCTGCCCATGGCCGCGGGCGTCATTGCGATATGCTTAAACCTCGTACTCAATTATCTGCTCATATTCGGCAAACTCGGCCTGCCTGCGCTCGGCGTCAGGGGCGCAGCCATCGCCACGGTCACGGCCCGTTTTGCGGAGTGCGCGATAGTGGTGGTGATACCCCACCTTCGCACCGACAAATTCGCTTATCTTAAGGGGCTTTTCAGCTCCTTCCGCGTGCCTCGCCGCCTTGTCGGCAATATGATCGCAAAGGGAGCCCCGCTCATGGTGAACGAGCTTCTGTGGTCGCTCGGCATGACGATACTTAACCAGTGCTATTCGTACAAGGGGCCGGAGGTCATCCCTGCGGTCAGTATTTCGTCGACGGCGTCAAACCTGTTCTTCTGCGCGTTCTTTGCAATGGGCTCCACGGTCTCCATTATGATCGGCCAGCTTCTGGGCGCGGGCGAGTTTGAGCGTGCCGTTGACGAGGACCGCAAGCTCATCGCGTTCTCAATAGCGCTCTGCACGGCAGTCGGCGCGGTAATGGCGGCTGTCGCGCACCTTATACCCGAGCTTTATAATACCATCGACTCCGTAAAGGAGCTTGCGGCGTCGCTGCTCATCGTCAGCGCCTGCATGATGCCCGTCGACGCCTTTACAAACGCCGCATATTTCACGCTCCGCTCCGGAGGCAAAACGTTTATAACGTTCCTCTTTGACAGCGGCTTCGTCTGGGTGGTCTGCGTTCCGGCCGCGTTTATCATCTCGCACTTTACCGATATACCCATTATCCCCATGTTCATCATCGTGCGCGGGCTCGACGTCATAAAATGCGTGGTCGGGTACGTATTTATCAAGCGCCGCGCATGGGTGCATAATCTTACGCTTGACAACAGGGCTTGACAGGGCGGTATAACTGTGCTAATATACTCAGTACAGTAATCGAAGGAGGCGCCCTTTCATGTCAAAGACCCAAAAAACGCTGAACGCTGCCGTGTTCGTGCTGTATCTGCTGCTTCTGTCGTGGGGGATACTGTTCAAATTCGGTTCGCCCGTATTTGAGCTGACGCATACCTGGCGAATCCCCGTAAACCTTGTTCCGTTCGGCGCGCCGCTTGAAAACCTGCGTCTTGCAGTGCAGGAGATGCTCTTTAACTTTGCGGCCTTCCTGCCCATGGGCCTGCTCGTTTCCGCGCTTGCGGGGCGGGGGAGGCCGGGCCTTTCGGCGCTTGTCGGGTTTTTGGTCAGCGTATTATACGAGGCGCTTCAATACCTGCTTGCAGTTGGCAGCGCCGACGTCACCGACGTCATATTAAACACCCTCGGCGCACTTGCGGGGGCAGGGGCTTATTTCCTTCTGAAAGCGATATTCAAGGGCAGGACAGACCGCATTATCGCGCTTGCCGGGCTTATCATCGGTCTGATCTCAGCTGCGTTCATAGTGTTTTTGCTTGTTATGAACCGATAAAATACGCGGCCGGCGGGTGAACCGTCGGCCTTCGATCTACTTTCTTTTGCTGCCCTTGCGGCCTCTTTTGCCGTTAAGGTATTTGAACTTTATGTCCTTTATGTGCTTTTCTTTCTCGGCGTCCGAGACTTTCGCGTATTTATAGAGCTTATAGTATATACTCGTTATGTCGCTGTCGGTCAGCGTCGCGGGTGCGTTCCAAACTATGTTGCCCACCACGCGGGGCAGGTCCTCGTCGTGCGTCACGAACGTGTCCGGGTAACTCACCGAAATGCGGTCTATGTCCGTGTTCTCCGAAAAGGCAATGACCGACCACATTCGTATCCTGCCGCCGAGCAGCTTTTTAAGGTGCGCGATATGGCCCCGGTTCTGGCGGATGGGGTTATAGAGCTTGTTCTCGATAAGCGAACCGTCGCGGCGAAACAGGAACTGCGACCATTCCTTGTCGGTTTCGGCGCCCTCCATCCAGCCGTAGCGGCTCTTGCATTCGAATACGACTATACCGAAATACCCCAGCATAATGGCGTCTATTTCGGTGGTCCTGCCGCCGTCTATCGGTATGTATATGTTGAACAGGAACCTTGCGCCCTTTTTCTCATAATCCTTCAGGCGGGCGTAGACCATGTATTCGCTGAGCTTGGCGGGGTCTTTTTTGACTTCGTCAAGACTGTTCCCCGTGACGCGGTAGTATTGTCCCGCCTTATAGCGGCGCTGCCTTGCAGTTGCCGCAAGCGCGATAAGCGCCGCCAAAACGATAATACCTGCTATTATATAAGGCATTTTCCTCCGTGGGGCTTTGCCCCCTTATTTTTTGAATATGTTCAGTATCCCGCGGAATATCGAGCGGCCTATCTCGCGCCCGATGGAGTTCACGGCGGAATTCGCGGCCTTGCCAAGCACGGAATTCTTCTTCCTTGCGGCCTTTTTCTTTTCCTTTTCCTTGGCAGCCTTCTCCTGCTCTTTCTCTTCCTTCGCCTTTTGCTTGGCCTCCTCGGCGGCCTTCTGCTCCTCCTCAAGACGCTCCTGCTCGGCAATGCGGTCAGCGTTTATGACCTCGTACGCGGACTCGTTGTCAACGGGAGTATCATACTTGCCGTAAAGGTCCGAGGCTTCGATCTCCGCCCTGCGTCTTTCATCGCTTATCGTCCCCATCGCCGACTGCGGAGGCAGCACGGTCATGCGGTCGCAAACATTGGGCCGGCCCTTTTCATCCAAAAAGCTCACCACCGCTTCGCCCGTGCCGAGGGCCATGATCGCCTGCTCGGTGTCGAACGCGGGATTCGTGCGGAAGGTCTGCGCCGCGGCGCGCACCGCCCGCTGTTCCGAAGGCGTGTATGCCCTCAGCGCGTGCTGCACGCGGTTTGAAAGCTGCGCCAATACCGGGTCGGGTATGTCCGACGGCTGCTGAGTGATAAAGTAAACGCCAACGCCCTTTGAGCGGATCAGCTTGACCACCTGCTCGATATTGTCGCGCAGGGCCTTCGTCGCGTCGTGGAACAGCAGATGCGCTTCATCAAAGAAGAAAACGAGCTTTGGCTTCTCCGGATCGCCGACCTCGGGGAGCTGTTCGAAAAGCTCCGCCAAAAGCCACAGCATAAACGTGGAATACAGCAGGGGAGACCTGTAAAGCTTTTCGCAATGAAACACGTTTATGTATCCGCGCCCGTCGTCGGCCTTGTCCATCCAGTCCGCAAGCTCTATCGCGGGCTCGCCGAAGAATACGTCCCCTCCGGCGTCCTCAAGCTGCAAAAGCGCCCTCTGTACGGCGCCCGCCGACTGCCTTGATATATTGCCGTACTCGTTCAAAAGCTCCTTCGCGTGGTCTGTGCACCAGGCAACCATCGCCCGCAGGTCCTTAAGGTCTGTCAATAGCCAGCCCTTCTCGTCCGCTGCACGGAACACTATGGCAAGCACGCCCGTCTGTACCTCGGTAAGCCCCAGAAGCCGCGCCAACAGCGTGGGCCCCATCTCGGAAACGGTCGTGCGCACGGGGTGCCCGTTTGCTCCGAATACGTCCCAGAAGCGCACGGGATAGGACTTCATCGTAAATTCGCCCGTCAGGCCCAGCGCGTCGACGCGCTTTTGTATCGCGTCAGGGTCGCCCGCCTTGACGCAGCCCGCAAGGTCGCCCTTTACGTCCGCCAAAAACACGGGTACGCCCATGTCCGAGAACCCCTCGGCCATCACCTTCAGCGTTATGGTCTTGCCGGTGCCCGTCGCGCCGGATATAAGCCCGTGCCTGTTTGCCATTGCGGGCAGTATAAAGGCGTCCGTTTCGCCCCTGCCGATCAGCAGTTTTCCGTCCTTAAGCATAATAAAGCCCTTCCTTTCAGGTTATCGTAACTATATCAGTATTCGGCGGTATTGTCAATCACGCGTGCTCAATCAATGCTTTTAAGCCCGTCGTAAAGCTCGTTGAAGCTCTTGAAGCTTTTGCATCTGCCAAACGAAAACTCCTTGTCCTCGCCGAACTCCTTCAAAAAGCACTTCGCAAGCTCTTCCACGGTCTGCTCAAGCGAGGTAAAGAACTGGCGATATGCAAAGTCCTGCGCCGGCCCCTCGTCGGGGAACGCCGACAGTATCAGCGACTCCGTCACCTGGTCCAGCGGGTAGAGCTTTATGTGCATCAGCTCGTGCACGATTACCTCCTCCATATTGGAGTTCTTCGGCTCAAGCACGTTCAGCATAAGCACCGCCTTGCGGTCGTCGCAGTCTATCCTGAAATCGCCCGTCTTGCGCCAGCCCGGGTCGCGCACAAGCTCGAGCTTCACGTCCCACGGGGGAGTGATGCGAAGCAGGCGCAGGTACTTTTCAAAAAGCCGCTTTATCTGCCTTTCGGTAAGCCCCGTGCGCTCCCTGCATTGACAGCCCGACTCATAGGCTTCCTTCGTCAGCCGGAAGACCCCGCCGCAGTGCGATATCTTTTCAAACTCCGTCCCGGGCAGCTCAGGTTCAAGCTCTTCGTAAACGGAATAGCACTCGTCGTCGTCCCATTCCTCCGCTGCCAAACGGCGCTCAAATTCATACTCCGCCCGCGTTTCAAACGCCACGTCGCCCATTATAAACACTCCGCCGTCGTTCAGAAGAGGCATGAGCGAGCGTATAAACCTGATCTTTTCCCCGTCGGAGGCAAAATGATGCAGCGAATACGTCGCCACAATGCAGTCGTAACTGTTCGCCGCAAGCTCCGGCGCAAGGCCGCCGCAAAAATCACCCGTCACAAGGTGGGCCTTCGGCATCTTTTCTTTGGCCTCTTCAACCATCTTTTCGGAAAAGTCCTGCCCCCATATCTCGCACCCGTCGGCGTACAGAGCGCTTGTGAACGCGCCCGTGCCAAAGCCCAGATCCAGCACCCTTGCGCGGCCCTTTTCACGGACGGTTTTGCGAATGCTTTTCATCATATCGGCGTACCCCGCAAAGGGGTATGCGTCCCTTTTGTCGCTCATGGACACGGCCTCGTCATAGTCAAAGGCCCAATCGTCAAACCCTTTATTGTCAAGCATTGTTTTCTCCTTTGTGCACCCTTCTCATCAGCACCGCTCCGTTCTCGCGCAGCCATTTTTTGTGTTCCCTGTAATTGCGGTCGAGCCTCTCCACGTCCGCCCAAAACTCCTTTGAGTGGTCCATGTGCCGCCTGTGGCAGAGCTCGTGTATTAAGACGTAGTCCAAAACCTCTTCCGGCGCAAGCATCAAAAGACAGTTGAAATTGAGGTTCCCCTCCGCCGTACAGCTTCCCCATTTGCTCCTTTGACAGCGCACGCTCACGCGCCCGTAACCAACGCCCATGCTCTCGGCAATGCGGGCAAGCTTTTGCGGCAGTACTTTACGCATGCGCTCCGCAAGTTCCTTAATGTCGGCCTCCGTAAGTGCGCCCGCGTCAGAAGCCGCCCTGTGAACCTTTTCAAGCTTTGCCCGCTGCCGCGCGATCCATGCCGCGTTCGCCTCCACAAAGCCGTCTATTGCGGCCTTGGGCATAAGCCGCGGCGCGCGCACTTCAAGCCAACCCCCGGGCGTCACCCGCAGGGCGGCGGTCTTTCTGCTGCATCTTATAAGCGTGTATTCCATGCCCGCATTATACCATATCCCGCGCGTTAAGTGAAGCTTGACTAAAATCCCCCGCCGTGCTATCATCCATAAGGCTTTCCTGCCTGCGCGGGCAAGCCTTTTCGGAGGAGCTTATGAGCAAAAAACCCGTGTTTTTTACAGAGGCCGCCTATGCGGCGGGGCTAATAATACTGGCGCTGGGCACGGCCTTTATGGAGCGTGCCGACCTCGGCATGTCCATGGTGGTGGCGCCGGCGTATCTGATACACCTGAAGGTGTCGGAGTTTCTGCCGTTTTACACATTCGGCATGAGCGAGTACGTATTTCAGGCGGCGCTCATAATCGCAGTCGCGCTTATAATGCGGCGCTTCAAAAAGGCGTATCTGTTCTCGTTCGTTACGGCGGTGATATACGGGTTCACGCTTGACGGCGCAATGGCGCTTGTCGCCCTCATCCCCATGGATGGCTTGGCGTGGCGCATCGTGTTTTTTATCGCGGGAGTGCTTTTGGGATCCGCCGGGGTCGCGCTCCTGTTCAACGCCTATATCCCGCCCGAGGCGTACGAGCTGTTCGTCAAGGAGATCGCGGGCAAGACCCGCGCCCCCGTCGCCCGCGTCAAAACGTTTTACGATATTGCAAGCTGCGTGTTCGCCGTGGCGCTTTCGTTCGCGTTCTTCGGGTTCGGCGTGTTCCGCGGGGTCAGGCTCGGCACCGTGATCTGCGCCGTCGTAAACGGGCCGCTCATCGGCCTTGCGTCAAAGCTTTTGCACCGCGCGTTCGGATTCCGCGACGGTCTTCCGCGCTTAAGGGCTTTTTTCGAAAGGTGAGTAAAGGTATTTGTAAGGCCGGAGGCAAGCGCCCCCGGCCCATAATATTGCCTGTATGCTTTTACATCGCTTCGACGATGGTCGCAACGCCCATACCGCCGCCTACGCAAAGCGTAGCCAGGCCGGTCTTGAGCCCGGAATGCTTCAGCTCATAAAGCAGGGTGACGAGAATGCGGCAGCCGGAAGCGCCGATGGGGTGGCCGATGGAGATCGCGCCGCCGTTCACGTTGACCTTGTTGATATCCCAGCCGAGATCCTTGCCAACGGCGAGGGACTGGGCGGCAAACGCCTCGTTGGCCTCGATGCGGTCGAACTGGTCGATGGTCATGCCGGCCTTCTTCATGGCCTTGCGGGTGGCGGCAACGGGGCCTACGCCCATTATGCTGGGCTCAACGCCCGCAGAAGCGCCGACTACGAACTTTGCCATGGGCTTAACGCCAAGCTCTGCGGCCTTTTCCGCGCTCATAATAACGACCGCGGCGGCGCCGTCGTTTATGCCGGAGGCGTTGCCCGCGGTAACGGTGCCGTCCTTCTTAAAGGCGGGGCGCAGCTTTGCAAGGGCTTCCATGGTGGTGCCGGGACGGTTATGCTCATCCTTCTTGAACTCCACCATTTCCTTCTTGACCTTAACCATAACGGGGACTATCTCCTCGTCAAACTTGCCCTCTTCCTGAGCCTTGGCGGTGTTCTGCTGGCTGCGCAGAGCAAACTCATCCTGCATCTGGCGGGTGATGCCCCACTGCTCGGCAACGTTCTCGGCGGTGATGCCCATGTGATAATCGTTGAACGCCTCCCACAGGCCGTCCTTAACCATCATATCGACTATGTTGGCGGTGGGCATGCTCATGCGGTAGCCATAGCGCGCCTGGGGAATGGCGTACGCGGTGGCGCTCATGTTCTCCATGCCGCCCACGACCATGCAGTCCGCCTCGCCCGCCATTATCATGGCCGCGGCAAGGTTGACGGCCTTAAGGCCGGAACCGCAAACGTTGTTGATGGTCTCAGCCGGCACCTCAACGGGGATGCCCGCCTTAACGCTTGCCTGACGCGCAACGCTCTGGCCAAGACCGCCCTGAAGCACGCAGCCCATAATTACCTCGTCAACGTCGGCGGGCTTTATGCCTGCGCGGTTGACGGCCTCTTTAATGACTATGGCGCCAAGGTCAACGGCGGGGATATCCTTCAGCGAACCGCCAAAGGTGCCGACGGCGGTGCGAACGGCGCTTGCAATAACAACTTCTTTAGACATATACAATATACCTCCAAAATAATAATATTAAGGGGGCAGGGTAGGCCCCGCCCCGTAAACTCAGTCGATAACGTCCATTTCCTTAAGGTCTTCGGGGATGATGAGCTGTGCGCCCGTCGCCGCCTGGACCTGCTCCAGGGTGTACGCGGGGTTGATCTCCTCAAGCACAATGCCCCTGTCGGTAACGCGCATAAAGCCCATTTCGGTAACGATGACGTCTACAACGCCCACGCCGGTAAGCGGGTAGGTGCAGTGATCGACGATCTTGTGGTTGCCCTTCTGGGTATGCTCCATTGCAAGCACCACCTGCTTTGCGCCGGAGACCAGGTCCATAGCGCCGCCAATGCCGCCCATCTTGTTGGGCAGGCACCAGTTGGCAAGGTTGCCCTTTGCGTCAACCTGGTAGGCGCCGAGGATGGTAACGTCTATGTGGCCGCCGCGAATGGCGCCGAAGGAGTCGGTGGAGATGATGAACTGTGCGCCGGGCTTGACGGAGACCATCATGCCGCCCGCGTCGACAACGTTGGGGTCGCCCTCGCCCTCGGGAGCGTAGCCGCCCGCGCCGATTATGCCGTTCTCGGCATGGACGATAAGCTCAACGCCCTCGGGGAGCCAGTTGGCAACGAGCTGGGGGATACCTACACCGAGGTTCACGACCTCGCCGTCATGGAGCATCTGCGCAACGCGCCTTGCGATAATGTTTTTGTTATCCATATATATTACCTCTTCAGTCCTTCTTGGGAACGGGAACGACGGCATTGACGTAAATGCCGGACACAGTCACAAGCTCGGGGTCGATACCGCCCACGGGCACGATCTCGTCAGCCTCGACTATTACGTAGTCGGCGGCGGTAGCCATAGCGGCGTTATAGTTTTTGGAGGAGCCCTTCATATAGATGTTGCCGGATTCATCCGCAACGGAGGCGTGGATAAAGGCGACGTTCGCGCGCAGCGCGGTCTCCATTATGTACTTGCGGCCGTTGAACCAACGGGTATCCTTGCCCTCTTCTATGATGGTGCCAACGCCGGTGGGGGTGTAGAACGCGGCAATGCCAAAACCGCCCGCGCGAATACGCTCGGTCAGCGTGCCCTGAGGATTGATGTGCAGGCACTTGGGGTTGGCCTTATACATTGCCTGCGCGGCGGGGTTGCGTACGATCCACGTGCAGATAATGTCGTCAACGCGGCCGCTCGCAAGCAGCGGGGTCAGGCTGGAGCCGTACTCGCCCATATCGTTGTTGACTATGGTCAGATGCTTCGCGGGGTGCTCCAGGAAGGTGTGTATGAGGTACTCGGGGCTGCCGCACATAAGGAACCCGCCGACCATGATGGTGTCATGGTCCTTGATGTGCGAGAAGGCTTCGGACACGGTGGTGACTTTGTTCATTCTTTCCTCCTATTTAGTTGAGCAATGTGAGAAATTGCACACTTTTACCAATATACCCATTGTACCATTTGAACCCGTTTCGGTCAATCGAAACCGGGCTGTTTTAGAATATATATTAAATGCGCTCCCGCCGTTTTAGGGCCATGTGCACCGGCGCGCGGGTCTTAAAGCGCGCAGTAAACGGTATTTGTTAAATTCGGGGGCGACAAATACAAACTTTTGTGGTATAATAAATCATCTGCAAAAAGAGGTGCATCATGCCAAGTACTTTGTTGTTAATGCAGGGGGCTGTTTGCGCGGCGTATCCCACGCTTGCCGCGGCGTTTTTTGCAGCGCTCATCTGCTGCTCTGCTCTGCACTTTTTTCGCCCTTGCCAACAATAAAGAGCGCCTGCGGCGCGTTTCAAAAGCATGCCTTGTGCCGCTCGCCGTCTGCATCCATTGCGCGCTTTCCGGGGGCGGCCGCCCGCTCGTTATCGCCGCGCTTGCATTCGGGTGGGCGGGGGACCTGTTCCTGATACCTCGCGGAAGGCGCATGCTCTTCGGGCTTGGCGCGTTTTGCTTCCTTATAGGGCATTGCCTCTATATAGGGGCGGCCTTTTCCCTGCGGATGCCGCAAAGCGCTTATGCCGCGCTCGGTCCCGCGTCGATACCCGCCGCAGCCGCGCTTTGCACAGCGGTGTGTGCCGGGGCGTTCCTCGCGCTTTGCAAAAAGCTCGATAAAAAGCTCCGCGCGCCGTGCCTCGTCTATATTGCGGGCATCGCCGCAATGGCGGCGACGCTC
Source organism: Clostridia bacterium (assembly GCA_017539215.1). Taxonomy (GTDB): domain Bacteria; phylum Bacillota; class Clostridia; order Christensenellales; family CAG-138; genus UBA3857. The sequence goes on from JAFYHI010000031.1 coordinate 21,496, forward strand.
TGCTATTCGGCGGCGGGGCAGCCGACCCTGCCAAGGCTCCTGGCTGCCGCGGGCGGTCTGCTCTTTTCCGCTTCGGACTTTACCCTTGCGGGCTCCGCCCTGGGCATTATCCGGGGGCGACGAAGGGGGCTTTGGGTCATGGCGTCGTACATTGCCGCTCAGACGCTGATTGCCGTTGGCTTTGCATTTATCTGATCTACAGGAGATTTTGCCGTGGAAACACTCGTTATGTATTATTCCTTCAGCGGAAGGACTCATTATGAGGCAAAGCGTGTAGCCGAACGTGTTGAGGGCGAGCTTTACGAGGTGCGCGAGCAGCGGCGCCGTTCCGTGTTTTCGCTGTATTTTTTGGGGCCGCGTCAGGCGCGCCGCAAGTCTTTTGTATATGTTGAACCCATCGCGGTGAACCTTGAGGACTATGACCGCGTCATACTGCTTGCGCCCGTCTGGGGCGGCTGGCCCGCTCCCGCGTTCAACAGCATGGTGCGCGAGCTTAAGCCCGGCATGGAGGCGGAAGTCATGCTCACCTCCGACTCGGGCCGGGTACGCGACATTAACGCCGTCCGCCGCGAGGTCGAAAGGCGCGGGGTGATCGTAAAGGGCGTTTCGGTCATCAAAACGGAGGACCTTAAAAAGCGCGACCGTGAGCATGCCAGGCGCCGCCGCGAGGAACTGCGCCGCAGGCAGGCAAACGACAAACGGGATTGACGGCGGAAAAAGTATATAATGCTGAGGCGGGGCCCCGAAACGGCCCTGTTTTTCTTGACTTTATCCTTGATATGAGGTATAATAAAGGTTATGAGTGGGAGTTTTTGCGATGCGTTTTCAATGGACGGACGCTTAAGGGCCGTACTCGGCCTGATGGGCAAAGCGCAGCTTGCGTGCGACGTCGGCTGCGATCACGGCTATCTTGCCGCCGCTCTGGTGCTGCAGGGCCGGGCCGGGCGCGTTCTGGCCTCGGATATCAGCCCTGCTTCCGTTGAAAAGGCCGCGCTGCTTGCCCGCTCCCTTGGGATAGAGGACCGCATGCGCGTGCTCTGCGCCGACGGCCTTAACGTCGTGCCGGAGGATGCGGAGGGCTATTCGCTTGCCGTATGCGGCATGGGGGGCGAGCTTATCGCAAAGCTTCTCGGCCGCAGCCCTGAAAAAGCGCGGCGCGCGGGCGTCATAGTCATGCAGCCCATGCGCGGCGAGGCGGAGCTGAGGGAGTACCTTTTGACCCACGGCTTCGGGCTTGTCGACGAAAGGGTGGTCAGGGATTCCGGCAGGTACTATCAGGTCATTTCCGCAAAGTACGGCCTTGAGACCGCTTATCCGGACGGCTTTCCCAAAGGCTGGTACAGGTTCGGCCCGATTATGGCACAGCGGCCGGAGGCTGAGCTTTTGCCGCTCCTTAGTCACTATCTTGACGTTTACGAGGGCGAGCTTGAAAAGGCCCGCAAAAAGGGGCGCGAGCCCGAGAACATGCTGCGCGAGGCAGAGAACACGCGCGCGCTGATACGCTTTGTGCGCGAAAGGGAGGGGAACTGATGCTGCTTTCCGATTTTTTACGGGCAATGGAGTCCATAGCTCCCGAGTCCCTTGCCATGGAGTACGACAACCCAGGGCTCATCGTCGGCACCAAAAGGGAGAACATCTCACGCGTTCTCGTGGCGCTTGATGCGTCGCTTGCCGTTGTCGAGGAGGCAAAGCGCCTTTCGTGCGGGCTTGTTGTCACGCACCATCCGCTGCTCTTTCACGCAGTAAAAAAGATAACTCCGACCGACCCGCTGACCGCCCCCGTGTGGGAGTTGATCCGGGCGGATATAGCGATGTTCGCCGCGCACACCAATCTGGACAGCGCGGAAGGCGGCGTAAATACCGTGCTCTGCCGTGCGCTCGGCGTGGTCTCAGAAACCCCCGTTCCGCCCGATATGATCTGCCGCGCAGGCGAGCTTTCCGAGCCCTGCTCGTTTACGGAGCTCTGCCGCCGCGTTGAAGCTGCGCTCGGCACCCGTGTACGCGCCGCCGGCCCCGAAAGGCAGGTCAAAAGGGTGTTGGTATGCGGCGGGGCGGGAGGCTCTGAATACCCGCTTGCCGCGGCAAACGGAGCGCAGGCGCTCATCACGGGCGAGTGCAAACATAACGAGGCGATAGAGGCCGAGGCCGCCGGCGTTAACGTGATCGCCGCCGGGCATTTTGAAACGGAGTGCATAGTGCTGCCGCCGCTTGCGGAAAGGTTGCGCGCGCTCTTCCCCGAAACCGAATTCATACTTTCGCGCGTGGGCACGCCCCTTCGCACATTATAAAGTAAAATACCCCAAAAGCAGGAGGTACACGATATGATCAACTTTGAGATGCTTTGGAAGTATCAGCAGACCGACGCCGAGGTCGACAGCCTCAAAAAGGAGCTGGAGAACACTCCCGAAAGGCTCAAGCTCAAAAAGCTCCGCCGCCTTTTGACGGAGCAGACCGACCGTATAAAGGGATTTGAAACGGGTCTGCGCGACAAGGAAGCCGAGATAGAGGCCAAGTCCCGAGAGCTTGAGGAGCTGCTCCGCAGCTATGACCTTGAGCAGGAGGAGCTTAACATAATGCTCGAGGACGAGGAGGCCACCTCCGCCGAGCTTACCGAGTCCCGCAAGGCGATGGAGCAGCTTATGGACAGGATAAACTCCCTTAAAAAGGCGCTCACATCCGCCGTCGAGTGGACTAAAAAGACCGAGGCCGACGTCAAGGACACCTACGCCAGAGGCGCGAAATTAAAGCGCGATTATGAGGCCGCAAAGACCGTCGTCGACACCGAGAAGATGGAGCATAAGCCCGTCATTGAAAAAAAGGAGAAGGAGCTAGAGCTTATAGCGCGGCACCTGACGCCCGAGATAGTCAAGCGGTACCAGACCCTTAAAAAGAAATTCCCCAACCCCGTCGCGTCGCTTTCCGACAACAGATGCACCGGGTGCCTTATGAACGTTTCAATGACCACCTCGCGCAGGTTCGCCTCCGGCACGGAGCTGACCGAGTGCGAAAACTGCGGCAGGATGATCGCCCCCAGGGGCGAGTAAACCCGCATCGGGCGGATGAACGGTGACAGGTTTTGAGTAATCCAAGTGACCGCGTGCAGGCCTGACTTGCGTGAGGAAAGTCCGAGCTCCCAAGCGACCGAAGGGAGCCGGCCCCGCAGGGCCGTCCGCGCCGCGTCAGGCGCGGGACCTCGTCCGCTCATCCGCACAGTACGCACCTGCGGTCAGTTCCCGAAGGGAAGATAAAAAACAAAGCCCCGCATCGAGCGGAGAAAAATCAATATTTGAGTAACCCAAGTGACCGCGCGCAGGCCTGACTTGCGTGAGGAAAGTCCGAGCTCCCAAGCGACCGAAGGGAGCCGGCCCCGCAGGGCCGTCCGCGCCGCGTCAGGCGCGGGACCTCGTCCGCTCATCCGCACAGTACGC
>JAFYHI010000003.1 GCA_017539215.1 Clostridia bacterium
CTTGGAGCTTATGCAGTTGCCGTGGGAGTCGTAAATGACGACGGCCTTATTGGTGTAGTTCGACGCGATGTTGGGGCCGGTGGCGTTGCTGTTGGTAAGCTGGGTGCAGGTGCCGCCGGTGGCGCTGGCGATGGAGGTCGCCTCGTTCTTATACTGGTCGGTGAAGCTGGAGTCGGAGCTGTAATACGGGCCGACGAGCAGAACGTTCTTGCAGCCGTTTGTGGGGCAGTTGCCCTTATAGGAGTTGACCCTTGAAACGGTCTCGGAAACGGAGGAGGCGAGGTTGGCGTTGGTCACCTTGGCGGGAGCCTTGGTGAAGTTCCTTACGCGGTAGTTGTAGCCGCCGACCATGCCGTTAGTCGTGAAGGAGAACTCGTTCTCGTCAAAGTCGCTGATGCTTCCCTTGTCGATAAGGGGGCAGTTGAGCGCCGCCTTGTAGACGGCGTAGGTGGTCTCGGCGCGGTTGGCGCCCTTTGCCATCATCTCGGCCTCAACGGCGTCGAGGACGGCCCAAACATCAGACCAGCGCTTCATGCCGCGGGCCTCGTTGGCGTTGTACGCGGCCCTTTCGGCGATGGACGCAACCGGCATAACCGCCAGTATCATCAGCACAGCGATGAGAGCGCATACGATCTTCTTCATACTCATATAGGTTCCTCCTGAATATATTGCGAAAGGCGTGGCCTTTCAAAATCCTGGTATATTATACCGCCGTGCCGGTATATTGTCCATACGGCCAGTAAAATATATTCCCACTTTTTTGGGTGGATTTCATCATAATTTTGCCACAATTAGGGCAGTTTTTCCGCTATAAAGGTTTTTTGACCTGTTTTCGGCAATGCCCGACGCATAAAAGCGGTCTGTTGAAAATATACCGCACCGGGTCAAACCATCAGATAGTATATCACAAATCGGCCGGAAATCCGCTTCCGTGCGGTATACGATCCCGCGTTTTTTAACGGGTTTTTTCCGCGCAGAACGAGTGGTTTTTCGACAAAGGTTCCTCCCCGTTTACGGCCGGCCGCGTGCTATAATTCGGATATGGCGAGAGTTTTTTTCAACAAACGCACAGGACGCGCGTCGGAGCCGTGGGTCACGCTCTGCCTTGCGGCGGCGGTGATGCTGACCCTGCTGACCGCGCGTGCGGGGCGGGCGGCGCAATTACCCGCCCTTGCGGACGCGGCGGAGCTTTTTGACGTAAAAACAGCCGCGGCGGAGATGCGCCTCGGCGGATACCGCGTGCTGCCCCTTTTGGGGGACGGGGACGAAAAAAGCGCCCTGACGGACGCGCTTTTACAGTACCCCGACGGGTTTTTCGAGGCGATCCGCACTCGCACGGGCGGGCTGACGTTTTTGCTTTGCGGCGGGATACGGGGCGAGCGGCCCGGCTGCCGCGCCGCGCCCTCCGCGCTGACGGTCTCAGGCAGCAGCGGGGTGACGCTCGTTTTCGACTGCTCGGAGGGCGTTTCGTTTTACACGGTCTGTCACGAGGTCTGCCACGCCGCGGACGCCGCACTTCAAGTACCCGACGCCGAATGGGCCGCGCTGCAGCCGCCGGGGTTCCGCTTTTCGGGGCGTTATACCGACGAAAACGGGCGCCCCGCAGAGGACGGCGACGATCTGAGCTTTACCCCGCAGGGCGAGGGCGAGCCGTATTTTGTGAACGCCTATGCAAAGACCTTTCCCGCCGAGGACCGCGCGGTGCTGTTTGAAACGCTGATGCGGGCGGGACCGGGCGCGGGATATCTGCACAGCCCGCACATAATAAAAAAGCTTGCGGCGTACTGCGCGCTGCTTCGGGCGGGCCTTGACCCGGACGGGCGCTGGGAGCAGCCGTTTTGGGAGGCCAGGCTTTGCGAGGTGCTTAAAGCGCAGCAGGCTTGCCGCCCTTGATCCTTTCAGGCGGTGCAGGGCCGGCGGCAGAAAAATATATTTTACGCGGCAGTAAAACAGAGCGCCCCGTAGGGGGCGCTCCGTCCGTTCAAACTATGCTGTTGTGAATTACACAATGCCCTGAGCCATCATGGCGTCGGCGACCTTCTTGAAGCCGGCAAGGTTGGCGCCCGCTACGAGGTTGTAGCCGAGGCCCGCCTCTTCGGCGGCTTCCATGGAGTTCTTGTGGATGTTCTTCATGATGGTGACGAGCTTCTGGTCGACTTCCTCAGCGCTCCAGGCAAGACGCTCGGAGTTCTGGCTCATCTCAAGACCGGAAACGGCAACACCGCCCGCGTTGACGGCCTTGGAGGGAGCAACGATCATGCCGGGCTGCTTCATCATGTGGAAGAGAGCCTCGTTGGTGGTGGGCATGTTGGCGACCTCGATATAGTACTTGGTGCCGTTGGCGATGATCTCGTTGGCTTCTTCCATACGGATCTCGTTCTGGTAAGCGCAGGGCATGCAGATGTCGGCCTTCTGACCCCAGGGCTTCTTGCCGGGGAAGAACTGTACACCGAACTTATCGGCATAATCCTGGACCTTGTTGCGGCCGGAGTTGCGCATTACGAGCATGTAGTCGAGCTTCTCCTGAGTGCAAACGCCGTCGGGATCGTAGATGTAGCCGTCGGGACCCGCAAGGGTAACGACCTTGGCGCCCAGCTGCATGGCCTTGGTGCAGACGCCCCAGGACACGTTGCCGAAGCCGGAGATGGCGATGGTCTTGCCCTCGATGGTGTCGTTCTCATGCTTGAGGACTTCGCAGAGATAGTAGACAGCGCCGAAGCCGGTCGCCTCGGGACGGATCAGGGAGCCGCCGAAGCTGAGGCCCTTACCGGTGAGAACGCCGTTCTCGTAAGCGCCGCGGATCTTCTTATACTGACCGAAGAGGAAGCCGATCTCACGGCCGCCTACACCGATGTCACCGGCGGGAACGTCAACGTTGGGACCGATGTGACGCTGGAGCTCGGTCATGAAGCTCTGGCAGAAACGCATGATCTCGGCGTCGGTCTTGCCGTTGGGGTCGAAGTCGGAGCCGCCCTTACCGCCGCCCATGGGCAGGGAGGTAAGGCTGTTCTTGAAGGTCTGCTCGAAGCCGAGGAACTTCATAACGGAAAGGTTAACGTGGGAAGCGAAACGGAGGCCGCCCTTGTACGGACCGATGGCAGAGTTGAACTGCACGCGGAAGCCGCGGTTGACCTGAACCTTGCCCTCACGGTCGACCCAGGGTACACGGAACTCGATAACGCGCTCGGGCTCAACAAGCCTCTCCAGAAGGCCGGCTTCCTGATACTCGGGGTGCTTCTCGATCATGGGTTCGAGGGAACGAAGAACTTCCTCAACGGTCTGAATGAACTCAGGCTCATGAGCGTCGCGGGCGCGAACCTTGGCGATGACTTCTTCAATGTAAGCGTTCATTGTATAGAGATCCTCCAATAAAATATAGTTGATTTCTTGGGCATACCGCCCAGCACCCTCATTATAATTATCCGCGTTTTTATTGTCAACCGAATACGGAAAATATACTGTTAAATACGGGTTTTTCGCACCCGCGCCCGGTCAAAAGCGCACGGCGCCCCGCCGGGCATGGGACGGGCGCCGCCCCGCAGCGCATATACCTCCGCACCGCCGCCGCGCGCCGCCCCGCAGCCGATACAAAAGCCTCCTTCCGATTCGCTCCTTTTCGGAATGCGAACGGGAGGGCGGACTTTGCGTGTCAAACGCATCGGGTCAGAATCTGTCGGCGGTAAAAAAGGGGGGCTTGGGCGCATTCACCTAAGGATACACAGTCTCAAAAGGTATCTTTTTGCGCCCCTCTTCGTTGAAAATGCTCGAAAGACCAAAACAGGTATTCCTGCGCTTTTCGCCTTGATGGGCACAAAAATCTCCTCTTTTGAGAC
>JAFYHI010000032.1 GCA_017539215.1 Clostridia bacterium
GTGACGAGTACGACGAATGGCGTTACCGGTATGCGCTTCACGGGAAGCGCTTTCACAGGATGAGCACGGCCATTGACATTGACCTTCCGGTCGACTGATATTCGGTTTTCAAGGTACGAAAAAAGCCCCCAACTGCTCGCAGCAGCCGGGGGCTTTCAATACGTTTGCCGGGAGGGGAAAAACCTTCCCGTAAGCCTTTTGCCGGACCGAAAAACGGTCCTACAAGCACAGGCGACATCAATATGCAATCAAATCGGGTTTTGGCCTATAAAAAACCCAGTGTTTACAAGGCTTTTTTAAGGCCGTGTCATCACTCCCACTCTATCGTTCCCGGGGGCTTATCGGTGATATCGTAAACTACGCGGTTGACGTGGGGAACTTCGGCGATGATTCGGTTGGAGATCTTGCGCAGCAGCTTATGGGGTATCTCTGCAAACTCGACGGTCATTGCGTCGGTGGAGACCACGGCGCGGACGCCGATGGCGTAATCGTAGGTGCGGCTGTCGCCCATCACGCCGACGGAGCGCATGCCGGTGAATACGGTGAAGTACTGCCAGATATCGCGGTCCATACCGGCCTTTTTGATCTCGTCGCGGAGTATCCAATCGGATTCGCGCAGGATCGCGAGCTTTTCCTCGGTGATCTCTCCAAGCACGCGGATGCCCAGGCCGGGGCCGGGGAAGGGTTGACGCCAGACGAGCTCCTTGGGCATCCCGAGCGCCTCTCCTATGGCGCGGACCTCATCCTTGAAGAAGGGGCGCAGGGGCTCTAAAAGCTCAAAGCCGAACTTTTCGGGCAGTCCGCCCACGTTGTGGTGGCTCTTTATCACAGAGGCTCCGCCGGAACCGGATTCGATCACGTCGGGGTAGATGGTGCCCTGCAGCAAAAGCTCGGCGCCGCCTATCTTTTTTGCCTCGCGCTCGAAAACGCGAACGAAGCTTTCGCCGATTATTTTGCGCTTTTGTTCGGGCTCGGCAACGCCCGCGAGCTGCGAAAGGAAGTACTCCTTCGCGTCGACCTCTATCACGTTAAGGCCCATGTTCTCGCGGTAGAAGTGCATCACTTCCTCCGCCTCGTTTTTGCGGAGCAGGCCGTGGTCTACGAATATGCAGGTGAGGCGGTCGCCGACGGCGCGTGAAACGAGCGCGGCGGCAACGGAGGAATCGACGCCTCCGGACAGCCCGGCCACCACGCGGCGCGAGCCTACGCGCCGGCGTATGTCGTCTATTATGCCGTCTATCAGCCCCTCGGGGCTCCAGCCGCCCTTGCAGCCGCAGACGACGTGGGTGAAATTATAAAAGAAGCGCGCGCAGTATTCGGTATGCGCCACCTCGGGGTGAAACTGCACGGCGTACAGGCGCCGCGCGGCGTTCTCCATCCCCGCGATAGGGCAATCCGCCGTGCTCGATATCGCGCGGAAGCCCTCCGGCATGCGGGTGACCATATCGTTATGGCTCATCCAAACGGTGGAGTCGGGCATGTCCTCAAACAGGGGAGAGCTCTCGAAATGCGCCCTGACGCCCGCGTATTCCCTGACGGGAGCCTTTTCCACCATGCCGCCGAGCATGTGCGTCATAAGCTGCATGCCGTAGCAGATGCCCAGCACGGGCACGTCCAGCTCAAACACACCTTCAAGGCACCTGCGTCCGTCCTCGGCGTAAACGCTGTCCGGGCTGCCGGAGAGTATCACGCCCGAAAGCCCGTCTCCCTTTATGCGCTCTATGGAGCTCATCGGCGGGAGCAGCTCCGAGTACACGCCCTGCTCGCGCACTCTGCGCGCAATAAGGCGGTTGTACTGAGCGCCGAAATCCAGTATCACTATCCTTTCCATCATGCCGTCCTTTCATGGGAACGGGGGAGACCCCCGAAAACTATGGAGCTATTTTACTCCATACCGCGGCGCAAATCAAGAAAAAATATAAGTTATATCTCCCTGACTCGCCTGTTGAACAACAGCGACAGCGCCGCCGCCGTAAAGCCCGCCGTGCATACTGCCAGCAGCACTGTGCTGCCGAAATACTGCAGTATCGCGCCCGCAAGCACGGAGGATATGGGTATCAGCCCCTGCGAGGCTATGCTGATTATGCTTGAGACCTTGCTCAGCTTGTCCTTATCAACTATGCGCATCACGGCGGTATTGAGCGGTATGTTTATGAGCGAGAGTATAACTCCCAGCACGAGCGAACCGGCGCACATGAACACCAGAAATATGTTCAGCCCGCCGCCGCGGTCCACGGCAAGATAATATATCAAAGCCGCAGCCGCCATCACGGCCGCCATCAGGCATATCCTCAGCGAGGTTTTGAAGCCCACCTTGTCGCGCGCGGGGCGGGTACTGAGCACCGCTGCGCCCGCAAGCGAGCTTATTCCGAGCAGCACCTCAAACACCGATACCCACAGCTCCGGAGTAAGGAACCCGTCAAACAGGTACGAGGGCGCGGAGGCTATGTCCGTCTTTACGAAATAGGGCAGGAAATTGCTCATGACCGGGGACATGAAAAAGTTTATGAACAGCATTGCGCCGAGCATCGCAAGCAGAGCCTTTTGCGCCCTGAGATAGCGCAGGCCCTCGCCCATATCGGCGATTGCCAGCCTGACGGTCAGCTTTTCGGCGGGGAGCGCGGCATCATAGCGTATGAACATCTCCGAAACGCCGGAGGCTACATAGCTCAGCCCGACTAAAAGGAACAGCGTCCGTATGTCGAGCGCGGCGTACAGCACGCCCGCAAGCACCACGCCGAATATGCTTTGCAGGGAGTTTTTGATGGAGTTGTATGAGTTTGCCTGCTGAAGCATTTCTTCGGCCACGATATGAGGCGTCAGAGCGCCGGCTGCGGGGGAGAATATGCCGCTTATCGCGCTGCCCGCTATGCCAACGGCAAAGAGAATGGCAAGGTGCGCCCCGCTTTCGTTGAACAGCAGCATCAGCAGCGCGGCAAGCAGGATGAGCCCGCCCTTTATATAGTCGCAGATGAACATGATGCGCGCCTTGTTGAACCTGTCGCCAAGCACGCCGCCTATGGGGGTAAGCACAAGCATGACCGCGCCGCACAGGGCAAGGTACAGCCCCTGCAGAAAAGCGTTGTTGCCGCTGACGTCAAGTATGTAAAAGCTCACCGCAAAGCTGTAAAGCAGCGCGCCAAGCTCCGACACCAGTGCGCCGAAGAACACCAGCCGATAGTTTCTGACTGAAAAAACGTTTCTCATTGGGTAAAGTCCTTTCGTTTCGGTAACGACAGGATACTATGCGCTGCGCGGTTGCACAAGCAAGTCTGCTTTGCGCCCCTGCAACCTTGGGTTTCGCGGCATAAAAAAGCCGCGCCTGCTGTCGGCGCGGCAATGGTTTACGGCTCCTGTTCGCAGATCGGCCCGTCCTCTTTGCGGAACACTATGTTGCCCGGCTCCGCATGCTCCACTATCGCAAGGGAGTAAACGTCTATGCCTCTGGCGCGCAGCCTGTCGCCGCCACCCTGAAAGCCCTTTTCAATGGCTATGCCTATGCCGACGAGCTTTGCTCCGACCTGCTCCACTATTTCGACCAGGCCGCGCACGGCCTCGCCGTTTGCCATGAAGTCGTCCACTATCAGCACCTTGTCGTCGGGGCTCAGCCACTCGGCGGAAACTATCAGCGTGACCTTTTTCTTGTAGGTATAAGAGAATATCTCGGACTTTACAAGGCCGCCCTCTATGTTATCGGACTTGGCCTTTTTTGCAAAGAGCAGGGGCACGCCCAGCTCGTCCGCGGTGATGGTGGCAAGGGGTATGCCGCTTGCCTCCACGGTCATGACCTTTGTTATCTCGCGGCCGGCAAAATGCGCGGCGATGTCGCGCGCAATGCTGCGCATAAGGCCCACGTCCACGCGGTGGTTCATAAACCCGTCAACCTTTATGATATCGCCGGGCAGCACGCGGCCTTCGGCGACTATCCTTTTCTGAAGCTCGTTCAAAGCTGTCCCCCTTTCAAAACAAACAAACTGCGAAGACCCGCGCATGCACACGGGTCCCCTTTTTGCGGCAAAGCCGTTATATCTTTGTATAGCCTGCGGCGTTTACCAGACCGTCCAGCTTGCGCCCGCGCTTGCAGTACGGGCATTCGGAGGACTGGTAGGAATGGTAATCGGGCACGTCGTCGGGCGAGAACAGCTTGTGTATGGGTACGCCCGCCATGTCGTCGACGGCCGAGAACAGCGCGGCGACGCCCACCAGATGCCCGCCGTAATAGGCGATGCACTCAAGCGCCCTTTCAAGGCTCCTGCCGGTGGAAACGGTGGAGATAAGCACCAGCACCGACTTGTTTGCGACCAGGTTCTGCACGTCGCCCGAGAAAACGAGCTGACCGGAGGAGTTAGACTCCGGCGTGATAACGTAAATGCGGTGGCGTTCGTTCACCCCGCGAGAGCCCGGCTCCGTTAAAATGTCCGCCACATAAGAGCCTATGACCTGCGTGTATTCAAGGCAGATGATGGTGTCGACGGGCTTGGAATGCGAATAGAACTTTGCAAGCTCGCGCGCGCAGAGCTTTGCCATATGGCAGTTGGTGCGCATATCGGTAAAGCCCATATAGTGGTCGATATGCGAATGGCTCGTTGCAAAATGCCCTATCGAAACGCTGAGCTTTATGTTCTTGTTGCTTTTACAGCTGACTTCCCAGGTATTGGAATTCATTGTGCCGCCTCCTTCGCTTGATTAAATAATTATATCACAATCGAAAAGGGTGTGCAATATAAAAAAGTGGGCAAAAGGAAACGCCGAACGCGGCTTTAATTGTCCGAGGCTTTAAAAAACATATTGGATTTTTGAAAAAAGATTTATAATCATGTTAGGTTCAGCCCTTTTTAAGTGATTTATATGTGAGGAGGTGATATCGTTTGCCCGTGAACGATATGGAAGGGGGCACGCGTGCGCCGGAGCGCGAGCTTGAGGCCGCAATGCGCGAATACTCCGATATGGTCTATCGGATCGCATTGACGCGCCTTAAAAACGTGCAGGACGCGGAGGACGCGCATCAGGAGACCTTCCTCACTTTTTACCGCAAAAACAAGCGTTTTTCGGATGAGGAGCACAAAAAGGCATGGCTCATCCGCGTAACGCTCAACTGCTGCGGGCGTGAGCTTGCAAAGCGGAAAAAGCACGCGGCACTTCCGCTTGAGGAGGCGGAGGCGGCGGTGGAGCAGCGGTTTGAAAGCCCCGCGCTTACGGCTGTCATGGGGCTTGACGAGAAGCTGCGCACGGTAACGGCGCTGTATTATTTCGAGGGGCTTTCCGCAAGGGAGATCGCTTCCGCACTGCGAATAAGCGAGGGGGCGGTTTTTATGCGGCTTTCCCGCGCAAGGGCGAAATTGAGAGAGGAGCTGAACGAGGAATGGATATAGAGGAGATCAAAAAGGAACTGGCCCCGCGTGAGGGGCTTAGGGAGGAGGCGCTTGAGCGGGTGCTTGCAAAGGGCCGCGGGAATGCGCGCTTCCACTTTAGGGCGGCGCTTATCTGCGGCTTCGCGGCCATTGCCGTCGTGGTGCTGGGCGCCGTGCTTATACCGAAGGGCGAAAAGCCCTCTGCCGAGGCGGAGAATACGCAACGGCCGGAGCCGACACTGAGCAGTACCGAGAGCAGTGCCGATAGCACCGCTCAAAGCACGGCGCGGCGCACGCCCAAGCCGGAAATGGGCACCGATGTTTCGCTTGCCGAGTTTGCCGAAGGCACGGATCTTTTTTCGCTCATAGATTCCGCCTCGGTGATAATAAAAGGGATTGTTGAAAGCACTGTCGAAAGCGAAACGCTCGATTTCGTCAGCTATGCGGAGTTTACCGTAACGGAATGCATTCGCGGCGATATCGGTCCCGGCGATACCGTTCCCGTGAGAGCCAACCTCGGAGAGAAGTTGCGTACCGGCAATGAGTATCTGCTTATGGTCAATCCCATGGCCTCCGTTTTCGAGGGGCGCGAGCTTTTCTATCAGATCGATTCGTATTTCAGCTCCGTCCACGATACGGAATTCAGCGTGCTAGAAGGCGCAAAGGGCGCGGGCTTTGAAGAGATCGTTGAAAAGGTAAGGGCATACGCCGCCGATAACGAATACTCCGGCAGCGACGTCGGGCGCGGCTTCTACTGCACTTCGGAGGATATAAAAGATATCGTGGATTATTCCGAGATCGTCGTCCGCGTAAGGGTAAATGAAACGTTCTATGACGGCACGCCGGACAGGACGAGCTACACCTGCGAGGCCTTGGAATGCCTTAAGGGAAACACCGCAAAGACGATCGACGTGGTCGCCCTGAAGCACGCAATGGAGCCCGGCGGCGAATACCTGATGCTGCTTACGCGCTCGTGGGAAGAGCTTTACACCGTTTCAAGCCGAAACAGCGTTTTCCCGGCCGAAAGCCCGGAGGCCGTGCAGATCGCGGCAATGCTCGGGTAAGGGTTTACACAAAATGCAAAGGAGCGCGCCCCATAAGCAGGGCGCGCTCCTTTTATCTGCGTTTTATCTGCGTCGATCAGAGGGGAAGCTTGGATTTGATGAACTCGATAACGGCCTTTATCTTTTCGCCGATCTCGCCTTCAAGGCCGAACTTGTCCTTCAGGGCCTCGATTATCTTGTTAACGATGTCGGGCAGGGCCAGCCCCTGGCTCTCCGCGCCGGAACGGACGGAGCCGACCACTTCGTTCACCTGCTCGCCCAGCTCGCCGTCAACGGGCAGCTTGCCCATTATGCTCTCAAAGAAAGCGCCTATGTCGGGCAGCTTGTCCTTAACGGTCTCAACAACGTCGCCCGCCTTGTCCTTAAGGTCCTCGACTATGTCGCCCGCCTTGTCCTTGGCCTCCTCGGCCTTGTCCTTGACGTCCCCGATCACGTCCTCGGCCTTGTCCTTAACTTCCTCAACGGCGTTCTCAGCGCCTTCCTTGGCCTCCTCGGCCGTCTCCTCGGCCTTGTCCTCGCCCTTCACGAAAAGGTTCTTGATCTTGTCGAAAATGGTCTCGTCTGCCATATTGGTATCTCCTTCCGTAATTGCATTGTCGGGCGCTTCGCGCCCTTCTTCATATATTATATCACCCGCGTTCGCCGTTTGCAACAGCAAAAGCCCCGTGCAATTGTGTATTTTTGCGTACAATGAAGGGGATTTTGGCAGAAAAAGCCGCCCCCGTCAGCCCGCAAAGTATTCCTCCATGCACAGTCCGCTTGCATGGATCTTCGTTGCCAGAGATACACCTACATAGCGGAAATGCCAGGGTTCGTTTTTGACGCCTGTGATATGAGTTTTATCAGCCGGATAGCGGAGAATAAAACCGAACCTGTAGGCGTTGTTATAAAGCCAGACGCCCTCCGGCGTTTGACCGAACGCGGCATCCTCCTGCGGGAAGTCGGTGGAGGCCAGATCTACTGCAAGCCCTGCGACGTGCTCGCTTGCGTTGCCGGGCATTACGCCAACAGGGTTAGAGTAAGGATCATCCCCGTAGTGCGGATCCTGAGCAAGCTTGTTGTTCCACATTTGCCACTGCTTTTCCATTGTCCGATACGCGCTGTTGATTCGATACTTACAGGTGATGCCATCCTTATACGCGGCTTCAAACATCTTCTTGAGCTGGACGCCTACCTCATGCTGAATCAATATTGATTCGGATTTAACTGTCCCCGATGAACCCAACAGGGCCTTAGCGTTGACAAGATCGTGGGGAACGTACCCGTCGGGAAGACGATGCTCGAAGTTAATGAGCATGGATTTCTCGGAATCTGTTAATGGTTTATGTGTAGGAGCCGGAGTCGCCGTAGGTTTCGGAGTAGCCGTAGGCTTTGGCGTAGGAGTCACCGTAGGCTTCGGCGTCGACGTTGCCGTTGGTCTTTGCGTCGCCGTAGGCGCAGGAGCGGCCGTAGGCTTGGGCGTTGCCGTGGGTGTCGGCAAGGGCGTAGGCGACGGTATGGGCGAGGGGGTAGGGGAAGGAATGCACGTCGCAGTAAGTGTCGGGGCTGATGTGTCCGAGGGTAATTTCTTTATTTGTTCGTCCTTTGGGACTACTGCTGCTTCTTCAGTGGGCGCTGAAGTGACATCCGGTCCCTCCATAGATCCGTTTAAGGTAATTGCCGCCTCGCTGGGGACATAAGCATCATTGGCAGATCCAATCGATTCCTTGACAGATCTGCTGCAGCCGGCAAATAAGAACGCTAACGCCGCAAAGATTATAGCGGTCAGAGTCTTTTTCATATCAAACTTCCTTTCTTATTTTAGTATAACGGGGTTTTGAGCAGAGTGCAAATCTGCAAACGCTGTACCGAAGGTTTTATTTTGACCGGCTGAAAGAAGGAAAAAGAAAGAGCAGTGCCCATTATCATGTACTGCTCTCTGGTACACCTTCAGGGGCTCGTCTTGCGCGTCGGCTTGCGCAACGGAATGCAAGTCAAACAAAAGCCGGAGGCACTAAACGGCAGGAAGCGAAAACCGTGCTGCTGGGGTTCTGCTAGGATGCATGCTTTGATAGTGCTATATATACACCCCATTTCACCGAAACGCAGAGCGGTTCTTTTTCTTTTTGTCCTGCTTTAGAAACTCAGAAAGAACCATCTCAACAGCCTTCGTTTTTGTCCTTCCTGTTTCCGTACAAAACGCCTCTAATTCTTCGTGTATCTGACGGTCAAGCCTGATATTAAGGAATTTCGCATCTTTTTTCTTTCTCGGCATATCAGTCCCTCCATTCTACTTTGCAAAGATGACTTCATTGTCCATAATACTCAATGCCTGCTGTTCAAGCTGATAAGCCTCGTAGCGCTTTTCGTTTGCAGACAAAGCAAGCTCGTTTATCTTCTGCTGCACGGACTGATCTTTCAAAAGAGGGATAGCAATATTCCTTACGTGGTTGTCGTCAATTTCATCAACAACAGAACCATAGGTAAAACGAGTTATCAGATGATACCCATAGTCGGAAGCAAGAAACACCGACAGATACCCGGCAATGTCAGAACTCGCAGGAACAACCCGAATAATATGATCTGACGGCACCCAATGATCCCAGTGAGCAGGGACGAGAACAACCTTGCCGATGGTTCCGCTGCGTGTTATCAAAATAGTATTCTGGTGAACTTCAAGCTTGTTCATCAAAGCTTTATGCTTCGATTTTGAGATATATTTTTTTCCGGAGGGATCAAGTTCAAATAATTGCTTGCCACCTATCAAAACTCTACCATATCCTTCTTCGACATAAACGCGGGCAAATCTCGGGGGCAAGATAACCTCTTTACTTATCCTACTGTCGCCGACCGTCGTTACCTCTGCCGCGTGCTTTTTCAAATGCTCGATGATGGAGTCCACGATGGGAACGTGATAAGATGCATCGGCGCGGCCTGACAGCTTGCTGAGCTTCACGCTGTAAGTATCAACGGATGCACATTTTTTGAAAAGATCGACGTCAAAGCTTTGAATAGCGGGAAGGCGCAGCTCCTTGATAAGCAAGTCGGTTGCCTCGTCAATGAGAGCATTGGATTCGTCTCTCAGTTCGTATGAGCGCACAACAAGATCGTTAATCTTTTGCTTGATTGAAACAGGGGCGTCGGGAATTGGAACGGTGGCAAGATGCTCCGGCTCAATGTGAGTAATAACGGCGCCATAACTGTTTGTCAGCAGGATTTTATTGCCCGTCATGCTTTTTAAGAAAGCATAAACATAGCCGGCGCCGAAGGGCTCATTACAGTTTATTCTGAGAAGATCATGACTGAAAATCTTTCCATCCAGTGTATTTGAGACGTATGAGAGCTTGCCGATCGTACCGGAACAAGTCATTAAAACCTGTCCCTTATGTACTCGCAGCACATCTATATTAGTGTTCGTTTTGTGAGATAAATACCCATCAGGTGAAGGGTAAACATCCGTAATAGACGAAGGCTGAAAAATCGGCAAATCGGACTGTTCAACCCAAATGCGCTTGAACCTTCCACAAACATAGGAACTTGAAAACCCGTTGTCGCCGCCAAGCATTCTAACAGGGTATTTTCCGTGTTCGACAACAGAACGAGCCTGCTTCGCTTCAACATCGAATACGCTTGCCTCAAGGCGCTTTCCCCTCGCAATAACATCTGACAAAGCCACGGTACAGTATTTGACCGGCGCTCCCGCTATTTCTATGCTTTTGTCATCATCTACACCAACTGAATAGGCCAGATTGTTTTTTACCATGCTAACCCCTCCTGCTTCTTCCACTCTGCAAAGATAGCGGGAACATCGGGAGTCTGATCGTCTTCGACCTTAACCTGCTGCTGATGCGACACGGTGCGCGAACCGTCACCGGTTTCACCGAGAACGAGGACGTTGTTCGTATCGGGAACAAGTATCTCGTTTCCCTCCTTATCGCGCTTAAACAGAGTATTGCCGCGCTTATCGTGACCGATACGTTCTACCATAGCCATAAAAATGTTATAGTCGGCCATCTGTCCGCTCTTTTCCTCAGCATCCTTCTGAGCCTGCGTCTTCTTTTGCAGGAAGAGAACAGAGGTCTGCGTTCCGTTGCGCGGTTGGAACGTATCCTGATGCAAGTCGATACTCGCCACAATGCGGTGGTTCTTAATGAGCCATTCCCTTATGTAACCGAGCCCCGGTGAGCCGAGAATTGAATCGGGGAGGACTATACCCATTCGCCCTCCGGGAACAAGGAACTGTGTGCAGCGCTCGATGAACAATATTTCGGGAGGCACGGACGACTGAAGCTTGTTCGTCATCGTCCAAACGCCGGTCTTTTTATTGCATTCCCAAATATGAGCAAGATCAAACTGTTCAAGTATGCTCTTATCCTTAATGGGTATCTTGCTGCCGAACGGCGGATTTGTGACGATGACGTTGAAGAACTCAATCGTCTGATAATTGCGGATGGACGCTTTGGGGATGCCGAGCGCGTCAGCAAGGCGCGTTCTGAACTCGTCTGTCCACTCGTGCGGTGGAAGCAGCGAATTGGTTTGAAGAATATTGCCGCTGCCGTCATTGTTCATGACCATGTTCATCTTCGTTGCCTTGACAAGATCGGGGTTAATGTCAAAGCCGAAGAAGTATGATCCCGCGACCTCAGAAATCTTATCTTGGAACTGACGAATGGTATCAGCGTCCCATTCTGCCTTAGGCGTTCCAAGCTCGTGCTCAAAGCTCTTAACGATCAAATCAATAACGTGCGTCATGGCCGTAACGACGAAGCCGCCAGTGCCGCAAGAAGTATCAACAACCTTTTCGCCGATCTGCGGATTGATCATCTCCACGGTCATCTTCATTACATTACGCGGGGTAAAGAACTCGCCGCGATCCCCGCGAAGGTTCGCACCTACGATCTCCTCATAGGCTTTACCCTTTATGTCGATGTTCGTGTTAAGCAAGCTATATCGCTGCAGCTCGCTAACGATATAAGCAAGACTGCGCGGCGTAAGCTTAATATCGTCGTTCGCGTCGAAAATCCTACCGTGACGCTTTTTTACACGGTCGAATATCTTTGAAATGCGCTTTTTGACGGTAAGCTGACCGTCGGGATTGGAGCGCTCCTCGGAAGTGGTGTAAAACTCAAGCGGCGCCGGGATATTCCTTTCGTCTTCGATCTTGCAGAAAATCACTTTAAGCAGCTCAAAAAAAGCGGGCTGTTTCTGCAAACCGTCATTCACATAAATGTGATTATGGCAGGTCTTAAAAACGAACAGAAGATTGTCATCCGAAGCATTCTTCAAACTCTTTCGTGTCGGCCTGTTTACATCGTCAAGATTGCCGTCGGCGGAAGGAATATCGTTATACTCCATAAAGACGATGTTGCCGGACTCGTCAAGGCTCTTTTTGAAAACGTATTTCTGAATGCTGTTCGTCCACATGCCCCACTCGCAGTTTGGGCAGACGGACATGTAGGACTGCAACTGAGCTATGCCGTCTTTCGCATTCTTCGCGTCTACGGTCTCCTTCTTGCACTCGATAATGAGCTTAATGGTTCCCTGTGTCTGCTCGACTGCGGATTTATCCCAGATTACAATATCAGCCCTCGGCTTTCCGGAGCCGACTTGAAGCGTGTATTCAACTTTAACTTGGGACGGAGAATACTTGTGTTCGTTGATAAGCCTGCGCTCTATCGTCTGCCGCACGTATTCTTCGGGAGTGTCATTTCTGAATTTACCGTCAATATAGTCACAAATCTTCCCGTCAGGGATAACAACAACTTTCTGGTCTGCCATAAAAAACCTCCAAATCAAGCTTATAAGCATGCCAATCTTATACACTCATTCTACTCGTTTTGTGTTGATTTGTCAACACAAAATGAAGAGTTTTTCAATAAAACGAAGGGAGCAGCCGCACAAATGGTCGTTGCTCCCTTGCGCCATACTATCAATAGCGCCGGAGCCCTAGTTTCTGCATCAAGAGCTTTGTATCACATCTGGACAAGCTCTTCATCGGCAATAATAAGGGTATCTGAGATTGGCTTGAAAAGGAAACAAAAAAACCCAACAAATTGTTGGGTTTTTTGTTGGTACACCTTCAGGGGCTCGAACCCTGGACACCCTGATTAAGAGTCAGGTGCTCTACCAACTGAGCTAAAGGTGCATGCGGCGTGTTTCACATCGCATACAGTATTATACACACTTTTGGAGCAAATGCAAGCCCTTTTTAAGATATATTTCACGGAAGGGAGCTTTTTGTCTGCGTCTGTTTTGTGCGCTCGGGGCGGGGCCGAAAGCGCGTACGCCGCCGCAGGGGAGCAAAGCGGGTTTTTTTTACAAGGTTTTTACACGCCTTTGCTTGATTCATTACACGCATCGAGTATAATATAAGCGTAAACGGGGCGGGAACCGCTTCGATATCACGGCCTTGTGCCGGGAAGGAAAGGTATCATATGATAAGATCCGAAATTAAAGAGAGGGCCAAGCGCAATTTCCGCGCTAACTACTGGCTGCTTGTCGGCATATTTGCCGTTGCGCTGCTGCTTGGCGCAATACAGGGCGGCACGCCGACGTTCAGCTTCAACGTAAACAACTTCATCAACTTGGACGGCGTCAGCTCGTCCATCGGCGAGGACGGCACGTTCAGCCTGCCCGAGATGATCGAAGGCGTAAAGGGCGACGTTTTCGATTTCAAGGCAGAGTGGAACAACGCCATTGATGACTTTCAAGCCGAGATCCCCGGGGACCGTGACGAGCTTTTCGCCGCCACTGCCACCGGTGCGGTCGCGGTGTTCCTCGCGATATTCATATTCGCAGCTGGGATCGGCGTCGCCCTCGGTGCGTTCGTAATCGGCCCGATCGGCGTCGGCGCGAACCGCGTTGCCACCCGCGCCTATGACGGCGGGTCCTTCTCGTTCGGCGAGCTGTTCTGGGCGTTCCGCTCCGGCTTCTACATGAGGATAGTCGGCGTATGCGCGCTCAACGCGATATTCACGATACTGCCCATTATTATCTTCACGTTCGCCGGGGCCGTGCTTACGCTCGTGTTCAGGAACCCGCTGTTCATGCTGGTCATGGTTGCCTCGCTCATCGTATTGCTGCCCGTAGGCATCGGTCTTTCTCTGACGACCTACCTCGTCGGCGACCCCGCTGGCGCACAGGGCGGCGACAGCGCAATGGAGGTCATTCGCACCTCGTGGGAGATCATGCGCGGTCACAAGTGGGAGCGCTTCGTGTTCGGGCTCTCGTTCATCGGCTGGCAGATACTCTCCGGGCTCACGCTCGGCATACTGGGCATATTCTACGTCAACCCCTACCGCGAGGTGGCGTTCGGCGGCTATTACCGCGAGCTCTCCCTTAATAAGGGCCTCGTCGTACTGCCCGAAGCGTAAAGCCGCATAATTCGGACATAAAAGGACCCGGGAACATGCCCCGGGTCCTTGTTTTACGGTTTACTCCATACGGTATTCGCCGTCGCGCAGGATGCTGACGCGGGTGTTGTAGAAGGCGGTCATCGCATTTACCATATAGTCAAGGTCGCGTGCGCCGGCGGTCTCGCAGGCGGAGTGCATGGCAAGCTGCGCAAGGCCTATATCCAGCGTGTTTATGGAAACGTGCGAGCCGGAGATATTGCCCAGCGTGCTGCCGCCCGGCGAATCCGAACGGTTGGCGAAGTGCTGACAGGGTATGCCGTTGTCCTTCAATATCCTGTGGAAGAAGGCCGAGGACACCGCGTCCGTGGTGTAGCGCTGATTGGCGTTGAACTTGATCACCACGCCCTCGTTCATAAAGGTGCAGTTGGTCTCATCGGTCTTTTCCGGGTGGTTGGGATGCACCGCGTGCGCGTTGTCCGCGGAGAGCATGAACGAGGCGGCAAGCGCGCGGTACTTCTCGTCGCCGGTCTGCCCCAGAGCTATCGAGATGCGGTCGAGCACGTCGTAAAGGAAGGTCGAATCGGCGCCCTGCTTGGTGCCGGAGCCGACCTCTTCGTTATCGAAAACGCAGAGCATGTTCACGCCGTTTGCGGGTGCGTCTGCCGCCTTGAACGCGGCAAGCCCGCTCCACGCGCACTCAAGGTCGTCAAGGCGGGGGCTCAATACGTACTCGTCGGCGGCGCCTATCACGCGGCCCTTTATGCGCGGATACAGGTACAGGTCACAGCCCAGGATATCGTCCTCGCATACGCCCGCGGCCTCCGCCACGGCGTTTTTGAAGCCGTCCTTCACCGCGTCGCTGCCCATAAGGGGCATAAGGTCGGTCTGTGCGTTGTACTTGAAACCGTCGTTGATCTCGCGGTTCATGTGTATCGCAACGTTCGGTATAACGAGCATATCGCGGTCAATGTCGATAAGCCTTGCCTCTATGCCGCGCTCCGTACGCACCACGACGCGCCCCGCAACGGAAAGGGGCCTGTCGAACCAGGTCGAAAACAGCATGCCGCCGTAACGCTCCACGTTGAGCTTTACATACTTGCCGCGCACGGAAAGCTCGGCATTTTCCTTTATCTTAAAGGTGGGGGAGTCGGAGTGCGCCGCGATTATGCGGTATGAATCGGCCCTGCCTTCAGGCAGCCTGAACGCTATCACGGAGCTCATGTTGCGGGTAACGAAGTATCCGCGCCCCGGCACGAGCGCCCAGGAAGAGCCCTCCTCAAGGCGGTCGAAGCCCGCGGCCTCAAGCTCGGAGCAGATGTTCGCCACGGCGTGGAACGCGGTGGGCGACGCATCGATAAAATCAAAAAGTCCCTGTACGTTGCTCATATTTTCAGCCCTTGACCCCTTAACGCGGGGTCTCCTTTCAAAATAGTTTCGTATTTACGGTGCGGCCCGCGCCGCGTTATATGCGCCCGCGCAGGCGCAAAAGGTATTCCGCGTGTGCGGCCGCCGGGTCCAAAAGCCCGTTTATGTACAGCATGCGCGCGCCGACCGGGTCCTCTATCTCATTCAGCACCCAGCCTCCCGCATGCGGCATTACGTCGACCCCCGCGTAGTCAAGAGGCAGCGCCTCGCACACGCGCCCGACGATCTCAAGCGCGGCTTTGGGTATCCCGTCCGCGCTTATCGGCACGGCCCTGCCGCCCAGCGAAAAGTTCGAACGAAAGTCCGTGTCCGACTCGCGCATCACGGCCGCCGCCGGCCTGCCGCCTATGACGTACACGCGCATATCGCGGCCCAAAGTATCGCAAAGCGGCTGGCAGACGCTCTTTTCGGGGTGCGTGGCCCTGTACGCGGCATAGTCGGCTGCGCTTTTTATCATGCTCACGCCGCTGCCGCCGTGCCCCGCCGCGGGCTTTGCCACAAAGGGGAAGGGGAGGGGCGGCCGGTCCCCGCAAAGAACGGTCTCAAGCATAGGCACGGCCCCGTGAAGCAGCCCGTAGGTCGCAAGCTTATCGTTTGCCGTGCGCGTCAAAACGGTGGGATTGCTGACGAAAAGCCCCGCGTTTTCAAGAAAGGACGCAAGCTCCGCGTCACGCGTGCGGTTTATTATGAAGTCCGCCCCGCGAAGCGCCGCAAGCACGCTCCCGGGCGAAAGACGGTCGACTATCATAAGCTCGGGAACGGCCCCGTGCGCGCAAAAAGCGGCAAAGTATTTGCGCACCAGCACGCGGCTGCGTTCGGCGTCGGCCCGCGTATATAGTATGGCGGCGCGGCTCAGCATCCGTCCGCCCCGCGCAGTATATAGCGCATTATCTCGTCGGCGGCGTTTACGCCCGTGCATTCGAATATGGATTTGAAATGCGCGTTGGAGTTGACCTCGCACACCACGGGCCCGTCGTTTGAGAGCAGCAGGTCCACGCCGCAGAAGTCCAGCCCCAGCACCTCCGCCGTGCGCAGGGCAAGGCGGGTCTCCTCAAAGGTCGGGGTATGGGGCCGCATCACGCCTCCGTTTGATATGTTGGCTCTGAAATCGCCATTCGGGTTCGTGCGCTCCATGGCGGCGACGACCCTTCCGCCCACAACGTTCAGACGCAGGTCGCGCCCCGCGCTTTCGCGTATGAACTCCTGAAATATCACGCGCCTGCCGCAAACGCCGTCAAGTATGCGGTCGGCGTCCTCGGGGGTCTCGGCAAGATACACCTGCTTTCCGAATGAGCCGAACGCCTCTTTAATAACGAGCGGGCTGCCCAGAATGCCGAACATATCCCGCACGAAGGCGCGGTCGGTGTAGCCGACGTTCTCGTAAGTAAAGGGCGCCGACACCGTGCGCGGCATGGGAACAAAACCGCTCAGCGCAAGGTGGGTCAGCGCCTTGTCGTCGCAAAGCTCAATTGCGCGGGCGGAGTTTAACAGCCTCATCCCCCTTGCCTCAAGCGCACGGGCGAGTATCACGTCTTTGTCGTAAAACAACACAAAATCCGGAGCCTCATCCGGCAGCCTGCCGCCCCCGCCGCAGATGGCGGGCAGCAGCTCGTCGTTCGTGTAAACGTCAAGGCCGATGCCGTGCTGTGCTGCAGCTCCGCACAAAAGCCCGGTAAGCTCCGTGAATTTACTTGTGTTCAGAAAACGGTTGACAACGAGCCAGCCATTGGGTTTGCCCATCTTATCGCCCTCAATATCGCTTGCTCACCGACTTAGGCACTATGTTGCAGTCCCAGTACAGAAGCCTTCCCTCGAGCTTTTGTGCAAGACGCACCGTGCGTACGGTAAGCCCGTCTATGTCCTCGCGCTTCAGCGTGGATATGCGGTAGATCACAACGCCGTTCGGCATATCGTATTCGCTCAGGAACTCCGCCGGCCCTATCGCATAGCCCGCCTGACGCGCGGCCTCCTCAAAAAGCAGGCGCTGCTGCTCCGCCCGGAAGCAAACGTGCAGGTTGATCCTGCGGGAGGCCTCGGTGTTGTCGCCTATCTTGCGCAGCTTCTCGACCTGCTCGCGGTTTTTGACGGTCTGATACTTGGTCTCGTTGGGGTACAGGAGCTGAAAATAGGTGGCCCAATCCTCCTCGCGCTTGCCGCCGACGCGGCAAAGCAGTTTCTTTTCCTTTGCGGCAAGCTGCTCTATCGCGTCGTATTCATCCTTCGAGGCGACGTAAAAATAGTACTGCCTCAGCGCCCCGGCCTGCACAAAGCCCGCGGGCATCGTGCGCACGCGCTTGGCGCATTTGGCGGCCAAAGCATCTATCCTGCGTATGTCCGCGGGGGTCAGGGGCCTGTCCTCCCTGGGCTGCGAACAAAAGTACACCAGCATGCCGCGGGCCTCGTCGGGAGCCTTCCGGTAATAGGAAAGCTCCACGCCGAATTTAGCGTCCTCGCCCTCGAGCTGCCAGTCGTATTCAAGCCAGTTCGAATGCTCCGCCATATTATTCAAGCACGGCCTTTATCCTGCGCACGCCGGAGGAGGAGGCCTCTTCCTTCTTTATTTTGAAAGTGCCCAGCTCGCCGGTGCGGTTTGCATGCGGGCCCCCGCACATCTCGCAGGAATACTTGCCCATGGTGTACACCTTGACCAGTTCGCCGTATTTCTTCTCAAACACACCTATCGCGCCCCTCGCCTTGGCCTCGGGCACGGTCATTTCCTCACAGGTTATCTCAACGTCGGCCTGTATCGCGTCGTTCACGTACTTTTCGACCTCGCGGAGCTCCTCGGGAGTGACCTTCCTGGGGAAGGAGAAGTCAAAGCGGAGCCTCTCCGCGGTTATGTTGGAGCCGCGCTGGAATATGTTGTCGTCGTTCAGCACCTTCCTCAGGCCTGCCTGCAGCAGATGCGTTGCGGAGTGGAGGCGGGTCGTCGCTTCGGAATGGTCGGCAAGACCGCCCTTGAACTTCTGCTCGGCGCCGGCCCTTGATTTGGCCTGATGCTCGGCAAACGCCGCCTTGTAGCCCTCTATGTCTACCGTCAGGCCGTTTTCCTTTGCAAGCTCCTGCGTAAACTCCACGGGGAAGCCGAACGTGTCGAACAGGTGAAATGCCGTTACGCCGTCTATCACACCGTTTGCAAAGGTGTTCTTCACGCGCTCGAACTCCTTCGTGCCCTGCTTTAAGGTCTTCTGGAACTTGCCCTCCTCGGCGTCAAGCTCCGCCACGATGCGGGCGCGGTTCTCGCAAAGCTCGGGATAAACCCCGCCGTAGGTATCTATCACGGCCTCCGCCACGCGTGAGATGCTCATCTCGGGCATGCCGAGCTGCATTGCGTAGCGGATCGCGCGGCGGATGATGCGGCGCAGTATGTAGCCCTGGTCCACGTTCGAGGGGGTGACGCCCCGCTGGTCGCCCAGCATGAATGAGGCCGTCCTCATATGGTCGGCGATTATGCGGAACGCGCGCGTCACCTCGCCGCCGTCGCGGTAGTTTTTGCCCGAAAGCTCCGATATCCTTTGAAGTATGCCGGTAAACGCGTCGGTGTCGTAAACGCTGGGCACGCCCTGCAGAGTGGCGACCGTGCGCTCAAGGCCCATGCCGGTATCGACGTTCTTCTGAGCAAGCGGCTCGTATTTGCCGTCGGCGGTCTTGTTGTACTGCATGAATACGTCGTTCCAGATCTCAAGGTACTTGCCGCAGTCGCAGCCGGGGAAGCAGTCCTTGCCGCAGGGCTCCTTGCCGGTGTCTATGAACATTTCGGTATCGGGGCCGCAGGGGCCGGTCTGTCCGGCGGGGCCCCACCAGTTATGCTTGCGTCCGAGATAGAATATGTGCGAGGGGTCCGCGCCCATCTCCACCCAGCGGTCGTGCGCCTCGGTGTCGCGGGGCAGCCCGTCCTCGCCGGCAAAACAGGTAAAGTACAGCTTATCCTTGTCAATGCCGAGCCATTCCTCGCCCGTCAGAAATTCCCAGCTCCATTCTATCGCCTCACGCTTGAAATAATCGCCCAGGCTCCAGTTGCCGAGCATTTCAAAGAAGGTGCAGTGGCTGGCGTCGCCCACCTCGTCGATGTCGCCGGTGCGCACGCATTTCTGCACGTCTGCAAGGCGGCTGCCCGCAGGGTGCTTCGCGCCCAAAAGGTAAGGAACGAGCGGATGCATGCCCGCCATGGTAAACAGGGCGGTCGGGTCGTTCTCGGGCACGAGCGAGGCAGAGGATATAATGGCGTGGCCCTTCCCGGCAAAGAAGCGCAGGTAAAGCTCGCGCAGTTCGGCAGTGGTCAGATTCTTCATATAATAAGGACGTCCTTTCCTTAAGGGGCGGTACCCCTTTGCATATTAAATCAACCTATATTATACCTCATACAGGGGGGCTTGTCAAACCCCCGTAAGGGCCTTGAAGACGCCGCGCACGGCGTAAAACCCACAGGGACGGAAGGAGCTTTGTTTTTGAGTTTAACGTATGGACAAAGCCCGCGGCAGATGTTATAATCGGATGAACAGCAATCCCATTAGGAGGTATTTATTATGGCAAGAGGCGGTTTTCCCGGCATGGGCGGCAATATGCAGCAGATGATGATGCGCGCGCAGAAGATGCAGCAGGATATCCAGCGCGTACAGGAGGAGGTCGGCTCGCGCGAGCTTGAGTACAGCGCGGGCGGCGGCGCCGTAAAGGTCACGATCTACGGCCGTAAGGAGATAAAGTCCGTCGAGATACAGCCCGAAGTGGTGGATCCCGACGATATCGAAATGCTGCAGGATCTTATCGTTGCCGCGGTAAACGGCGCGGTGGCGCTTGCCGAAGAAACGATGAACGCCGAGATGAGCAAGGTCATCGGCGGTATGAATCTGCCGTTCTGATGAGCACCCGTTCCATCGACAACCTGACCGCGCGACTCAACCGTCTGCCGGGCATCGGAATAAAGACGGCGCAAAGGCTTGCGTACCATATACTCGACCTTGACCCGGACGAAGTGCGGGGCTTGGCCGAGGCGCTGACCGACGCAAAAAGCCGCGTGCATTACTGCCCCGTCTGCGGCAATTACACCGAGGACGAGCTTTGCTCGGTCTGCTCCGACCCAAAGCGCGACCGTTCGCTCATCTGCGTGGTGCGCGACGCGCGCGACGTTTCGTTTATGGAGCGCATGCGTGAGTTTCGCGGGCTTTATCACGTTCTGGGCGGAACGCTTTCGCCAATGGACGGCGTCGGCCCGGACGACATACGCATCTCCGAGCTTTTGGAAAGGGTCAGGGGCGGCGAGGTCAAAGAGGTGGTCCTTGCCACCAACCCCGACGTTGAGGGCGAGGCGACGGCCGCCTATATCGCGGGCAAATTAAAGCCCATGGGCATACGCACCACGCGCATAGCGCACGGCATACCCATAGGCGGCAACCTTGAGTTCGTGGACGAGATAACGCTGTTCAAGGCCATGGAGAACCGCAGAGAGGTATAAGGCTCTTCGCCCGATACGGCATTGTTAAAAGTAAAAAGCCCGGCGCTTTCCGCACCGGGCTTTTGTGTGCATCAGCCTTCGCTTTGCCAAACGATCCCCGCTTCGCCGGTCGCCGTGTCAAAGCGCAGGATGAAGCTTAAAGGCTTATCAAACGAGAACGAGATAAAGCTATAGTAAAACGCGCCCCCGTCACAGCCGATATAGCTCCTTCCGTAAAGGGCTTCCGGCATCCGGGGAAGGGGAAAGCTCCCCGCAAACAGCGTTTCGCCCGAGTCCGAAACGATCTCCCATTCGCTGCGCGTTATCCAATGCATCCCGCAGCCGACGCCCGCGTCAAGGCGGCCTTCGCCGTCGTCAAGCCTTGTTTCGCCTGTTTCGGGGCAATAGTACAGCGGCCTGCTTCCGCCCAGAACCACCCGGTCTTCGTCCGTAAAAATATAGGAGAAATCATATTCGTTAACACCGTGCAGCAGCTCTTCGGCCTTGCCGGAGGCCGGATCGTAAACGAACAGCCTGTAACCGAGCGTGGGTTCTTCGTCATCTTCTTCGGCATAGGCGGAGAGCCTTTCGCACTCGGCAAAGTACAGCTTATCGCCCCGAAACCTGCCGAACACCGCGCCTGCGGGCAGCGTTGAGGAATAGATCGGTTCGGCGCTGCCTCCGCCGAGCGGCTGACGGAACACCGCACAGTCGAAAACCGAGGTGCCGTTTTCAACGCGTTCCGCGCTGCCGCAGAAGTATGCGTACCCGTCGTGTATGCAAAGCGTTCCGTATCCGCAGACCTTTGCGTAAAGCGCCGCGTCAGGCTCCGCTTCGGTCCTGCGGTCGCTTCCGTCAATTTCAGCCGAATACAGAGTGCAGCGCGTCCCGGCCGACTCTATCCAATAAAGCCTGCCGCTGTCATAGGTCAGACAGATATCGCCCGTCCCGCCGACGAACGCGTTGCAGGAGGCGCTGTCGTGCGTGCACTCTGGCTTGCCGCAAAGCGGCATTGCCGCTCCGCCGGAGGCTTCGGCAGTCCACAGCCTGCGCCCGCCCGGCCCGTATTGGTCGAGAAAGATCATATCCCCGCCGATCTTCACGCAGTCCGAGCAGAAGTTTACAAAGTATGGGTCGGCTTCTTCCGCCGAAACCGGCCCGCCTTGCGCGCCGCCGCAGCCGCAAATAAGCAAAGCGGCAAGGATCGCAAAGCAAACAAGTCCGCAGGTTAAAGTACCGGTTTTCATAGAGTCAATGAACCTCAGTTGTATAGTCCTCAAATTTTGTTATGCGCTGATATAGGTTTCGGATTCCATACGTCCAATACAGGCTTACGTTCATCAAAAAATGCGAACCGCTGTCTGAAAAGAGTATAGCATAATGATAAAACTTGCGCAACAGTCTTTTTCAAAAAAATTAAAATATATTTATTCGCCTTCCGCGGCATATTGAAAAAAGACCTTGTACGGCAATATTGCCGCAGATATGAGAGAAAGCGCGGTATTTGCGAACGGCCGGATGGATTTTACAATACCGGCGGAAATAAAAGCAGGAAGAGGTCCTGACCTCTTCCTGCGGAAATCATTTTGCGGGCGCCCCGAACGGGGTCCGCATCACGGCGGGGTTTTGCAAAACGCGCTCACCGCGCCTCAGTTGTTGAATATCGCCTGAGCAAGAACGGTGGCGTCGGTGGCGTCCACAACGCCGTCGCCGTTAACGTCGGCGTTTACCATGGCGTGCTCGTCCAGAGTGCCCGCGTTGATTATGTAGGCAAACAGCACGCTGACGTCGGAGGCGGTAAGAACGCCGTCGCAGTTGGCGTCGCCCGCAAGGGGAGCGGGGTAGTCGGGAACGTAAGTAAACGTGTTGCCGCCCACGTCAAGCGGCTTGACCTCTGCCCATTCGGGGTAGATATTGGGGTAGTGGACCTCAAGATTCTTGTTGGTGCCGTTGAAAGCGTAGGTGTTTATCTGCTTTGCGGTGGGGCAGGGGCAGTGGAATATGAGCCTTTCAAGCGCCGTGGTGTTGTTGAAAGCACCGGAATAGATCGCATAATTGGGAGCCTGGGTGATGTCGCCCATTACCTCAACGGTCTTAAGGGCGGTGCAGCCCGTGAACAGCTGGCCCTGTATCTCGGTAATGCCGGCGGGCAGCACCATGGAGGTCAGACTCTTGCACTGTGCAAACGCGCTGCCGCCCAGCGACTCAAGCCCTTCGGGCAGGGTGAGAGCGACAAGACCGGAACCGTAGAACGCGCTTGAGCCGATCGCCGTCACGCCTTCGGGCAGGGTGAGCGCGGTGAGCTGAGAACAGCCATAGAACGCGCCGGAGCCGATGGAGGTGACACCGGAGGGTATCTCGACGCTTTCAAGCGCAGCACAGCTGTAGAAGGTGTTATCGGGTATAGAGGTAAGTGCGGCAGGGAGCGCGACGGTCTGCAGAGAGGAGCAGGCATTGAACACGCCGCTCTGAAGGTCGGTAACGCCGCTTCCGAGGGTGACGTTTGTCAGCGAAGTGCAGTAGTAGAAGCAGTTCTGCGGGAGCGTGCCGACGTTGGCGTTGATAGTGGCCGAAACGAGGTTCTCGCAGTTTGCAAAGGGCGCAGCCTCCATGACCGTAACGGATTCGGGAACGGTTATCTCGGTAATTCCGCAGGAGGTGAACGCGCCGGTGCGTATGGTGCTTACGGTGTTCAGATCGACAGCGGAAACGGAGTAACAGTTATAGAAGGCGGAATCGGCTATTTCTTCACAGCCGTCGGCGATCTCAACAGCGCCCTGCTTTGCCGGCGGGCAGGACAGAAGCACGGTGCCGTCGGCATTGTAAAGCACGCCGTCCTCGGCCCGGAAAGAGGTGCTGCCTTCCGCAACGTAATATGCGGCAAGAGAGTTTGCACCGTCGAATGCGCGTACGCCCAGCGTTTTCAGCGAGGCGGGCAGGGTTATCTCGGAAACGTCAATGGCGCCGAACGCCTGACCGGCGATGTTCTCTATGCCCTCCTCAAGGGTGAGGGACGTGAGCGACGTCCAGCCGGCGAAGGCGTTTATGGGTATGTTTTTTACGCTGCCGGGAACGGTAAGCTCGGTCGCGCTCTGCCAGTTGCCGAAGGAGTTGCTTTCAACGGTCTCAAGCGAGGCGGGAAGGGCTGCGCCGGGGAAGGCGGTCCAGTAGTTGCAGGCGCTGTTCAGCACCGCGGTAATCCCGCTGGGGAAATTGCATGAGGTGACAAGGCGGCACTGGTTGAAGCAGCCCTTGTTGAGCGAGGTCATGGTGGAGGGGAGGGTTATGCTCGCAAGCTTGCTCTGATTCGAGAAGGCATACGCGCCGACGGTTGTGATGCCCTCGCCTATAACGACGGTCTCAAGCTCGTTCCTGAACTTATAGAAGGGGGACTTGGAAGCATATGCATAGTCTTCCATGGGGCCGGACCCGGTCAGGGTCAGGGTCTTGCTTGCAGAGACGTACTCCCATGTGATGCTGTCGCCGATCACGCCGGATTCGTCATCAAGCGCCATGGCGGGCGCCGTGCACAGGATCAGCGAGGCAAGCAGCAGGAAACTCACAAATCTGATAAGTCTTTTCATATCAATATCTCCTTTGTGCCCTTGGGCAGTTTTCCACCCGCTAATATATCAGCTGCGGAAGCTTTTGTCAATATTTTTTGCGGTGCATGCCGGGGCATATCGCGCGTTTATGTTATTTTTTTACAGACAGCATCGCAAGCATCGTCGGAACGTTCAGCTCGTGCAGGCGGCCGGAGCCGTTGGTATCCTCGTAAAGGTCCAACAGCGTGAAACCGGCCCTGAGCTGCCCGGTAATCTGCTCCTCAAGCGTGTGCGAAAACTGCACTCCGCAGTCGTTTTTTATAAGCTGCGCCATCTGTTCGGGGTCTGCAAGCGGGTCGAAGGGCAGGCGGTTTATTATCCGCTCCTCATCGTCGTCCACAAGATAATTGACGAAATGGTCCGTACCCGATAAAAGCCTTCCGCCGGGCTTTAAGACCCTTGCGCACTCGCGCCAAACGTGGAGCACGTCCTTTATGTAGCAGTTGGATACCGGGTGGAATATAAGGTCGAACTCCCCGTCCTCAAACGGGAAGCGCTTTGTCATATCGCCCCGCACGGTGCGTATGGAGTACCCCTCGCGCCGCGCGGCCGCGACCTCCGAATCAAGCTGCCTTTGTGAATAGTCCATCACGGTGCATTCCGCGCCGAGCGCGGCGAATACGGGCATCTGCTGGCCCCCGCCCGAGGCAAGGCCGAGCAGCCTTTTGCCGCGAAGCCCGCCGAACCATTCGTGCGGCACGGGCCGCGTCGGGGTCAAAAGCACGTCCCAAACGCCGTTTTTTGCGTTTTCAAACGTGCTGTGGTCTATGGGCACGCCCCATTCCCAGCCTTCTTCCACCCAGCGGTCTATCGTTTCGGCGTTTGTGTCGGTATAGCTTTTTTCCATGTATCCTCCCCGGTGCTTTTTCAGCGCCGTTTGAGCCTGCCCGTCAGCAGCGCGCGAAGACACAGCGCCTGCAGCCCCATTGGCAGGGCCGAAAACAGCCTGAGCTTTAGCGAATTGTTCATAAAATATCTGAAGCGCGGATGCTTCTTTTGCGCTATACGCACTATTTTTGCGGCAAGCTCCCGGGCCGGCTTTGCACCGCCCGTTTCCGAAAGCATTATGCTCCTGAACCTGCCCGTCACGTCCCTGAACAGCCGCGTCTTTTCGCGCATGCGCTCCATCGCGTCAAGCGAAGCGCGCGTCATGCCCCCGCCGTACGCGCCGGGGTACAGCGTTATGACCCGTACCCCCACAAGGTCAAGCTCCAGGGCAAGCGAGTGCGCGTATGCGTCCAGCGCCCTTTTCGATACGGAGTACAGCCCGTTGAAGGGCAGGGGGTCGAGTACGGCAAGCTCGCTTGCGGTAATGATCACCCTGCCGCCGCGCCGCATAATAAGCGGCAGCATAACGCGGTCAAGGCGCATCACGCCCAAAAGGTTCACGTTTATCATGCGCTCCGGCAGCTCCTGCCCGCACTCCGAAAAGGCGTCCATCGTAAAGACCCCGGCCATGTGCAAAAGCAGGTCGAGCCCGCCCGCCTCGCGCTCTATCCTGTCGAAGAGCCGGAGCGCGCTCTGCTCGTCCGTCACGTCAAGGCGGCAGGATGCGGCGCCGGCTATGTCTGCGCCGTCGAGGTCGGCGGCGTAAACGCAGTAGCCGCAGTCGGCAAGCGCACGGCATGCTGCCGACCCAAGCGAGCCGGCCGCGCCGGTCACGAGCGCTGTTTTCCGCTGTTTTTCCATCATAAGCTTAAAAAAAGCCCGCGGGGAGGCCCCGCAGGCGTTCGAATCAGTTGAATATAAGGTCGGTGCGCTCCCAGGGCAGATCAACGTCCGTCCTGCCGAAGTGACCGTAAGCGGCGGTCTTGCGGTAGATGGGACGGCGCAGGTCGAACCGCTCGATTATCGCGGCGGGGCGGAAGTCGAACGAGCGCATGACGAGCCTTTCAAGCTCCTCGTCGGGAAGCCTGCCGGTGCCGAACGTGTCGACGCGCACCGAAACGGGCTTTGCCACGCCTATCGCGTAGGCCACCTGCAGCTCACACCTGCGGCAATAGCCCGCGGCGACAAGGTTCTTTGCAACGTAGCGGCAGGCGTAGGCGGCGCTGCGGTCCACCTTGGTCGGGT
The DNA here is from genome assembly GCA_017539215.1 of Clostridia bacterium. Lineage (GTDB taxonomy): Bacteria > Bacillota > Clostridia > Christensenellales > CAG-138 > UBA3857. Next base: position 26,284 of record JAFYHI010000032.1, read on the forward strand.
CCTTGCCCGAAAAGCTCCCGCCGCCGTGACGGCCCCAGCCGCCGTAGGTGTCCACGATTATCTTGCGCCCGGTCAGGCCGCTGTCGCCCTGCGGGCCGCCTATCACGAACCTGCCCGTGGGGTTTACCAGCACGCGCGTTTCGTCGTCCATAAGCTCTGCGGGGATAACGGCTTCTATCACGCTCCTGCGCACGCCGCGGGCAAGCTCGTCCATATCCGTGTCGGGGTCGTGCTGGGTTGAGATGACCACCGTGTCCACGCGCTTTACGCGGTCGCCGTCGTACTCCACGGTGACCTGGCTCTTGCCGTCGGGTCGGAGATAGGGCAGCAGCCCGCTTTTGCGCACCTCGGTCAGCCTGCGGGTCAGCTTGTGCGCAAGCGAAATGGGCATGGGCATAAGCTCCGGCGTCTCGTCGCAGGCGCAGCCGAACATCATGCCCTGGTCCCCCGCGCCAATGTCGAGGGGATCCGCCTCGCCGAGGCGCGCCTCAAGGCTTTTGTCAACGCCCATGGCAATGTCGGCGGACTGCCCGTTGATGGCGCAGATCACGGCGAGCGAGTGCCCGTCAAAGCCGTACTCGGGCTTGTCATAGCCTATGTCCAGCACCACGTCGCGCACGAGCTTGGGTATGTCCACATAGCAGTCGGTCGTGACCTCGCCCATCACCACCACCATGCCGGTCGCGGCGGCGACTTCGCAGGCAACACGCGAATTGCGGTCGTTCGTCAGCATCGCGTCCAGAACGGCGTCGGCTATATTGTCGCATACCTTGTCGGGATGCCCCTCGGTCACGGATTCGGAGGTAAACAGCCGCTTCATCTTTTCCATATCTATTTGCTCCCTTCGGTAATGTACAAACAAAAAAGCACTCGTTTGAGTGCCGCATAAAAAACCGCACTCATCTTTACGGAGCGTTCGCTCCGTCGGAATTGGCACCTTGTCCGCATACCGCACGGGCGGTGCGGACAGGTTGCCGTGGCGTCAATGGGCCGTTCCCTCAGCCACTCTCGATAAGGCTATTCTGTTGAAGCTAATATAGCACGGTTTTCCCCCGTTTGCAATAGGGACTGCGGGTATATTTTTGCGCGAAACCATGCCCGTTTCAATTATGCTCTTGACTTTGCGTCCCCTTCGGTGTATAAACGGAGTATGAGTGTTTTTGCCCGATTAATAAAACAGAAGCCCATAGTCCCGCTTGCCGCCGCGCTCGTTTTTTCGATGCTTGCGTTCGGGGGCTGCACGCGCCATAAGCATATAGTTGTGGAGTCCGGCAGGGCGGAGGATTATTACTGCTCCTTTTACGAGGACGGCACGGTCGAGATAACGTCGTACACCGGCTCTGCCGAGGAGCTTAAGCTTCCCAACCGCATAGGCGAGTATGACGTTGTCGGCTTCGGGGTGAAGGCGTTCGACGGGTGCGTCGGCCTTAAGCGCGTGTACATTCCGCCCACCGTTACAAGCCTGCCTTCAAAGCTCTTCAACGCCTGCCCGGACCTTGAGGCGGTGTATTTCTCCGAGTCGGTCAAAACCGTGGGCAAAAACGCCGTGTTCGAATGCCCGTCGTTCAAAACCGTGCTTTTCGGGGGCAGCGCCGAGGAATGGGACGGCGTGTTCATAGGCACGGTCCCGTGGACGGATAATTACGAGATCGTCAATTCCGAGATAGTTTTCGATTATGTTTTGAACTGAAACAAAGCGGGCCGCCCGGCCCGCTTTTAACATGCCTTTTGCCCTACCTTCTGGGCAGCAGCCTGCTCCTCAGCGACGAATCGAACAGATATGTGAACAGCCTGTAAAGCAGTATATACGCCAGGAACGCGCCCTCCAGCACCGCGATCACCGCCCACACGGGCGCCCACGGTATAAGGGTGTGCGGGTCGTAATCCAGTACGAACTGCATGAACGCCACGCCGCACGCGGTCTTGAAGTTGAAAATGAGAAGGCGTATCAGAACGCTCAGCGCCCTGTCGTCCATCGCGCGGCGCAGCCTGTACCTGAGCGGCCCGTAAGAGCCGAACATGAATATGTACAGATATGTATAAGGGCTCCTGCGCGAGATGAGCAGCGCCAGCCCCGATACCAGCCCGAATTCAAGCAGGGCGAACAGCATTCCGTGCTCCTCGCGGATGGGCACCCAGGTCATAAGCGAGGCAAAAAACAGCAGCGCCGCCGAAAGCGGCACAAAGCTCGTCACGCCCGCGGCAAAAAGGCACAGCAGCGAGACCGCTGTGCTCATGCCGAAACCGGCCAGCATCATGCCCGGAGGGAGTCTTTTCATAAAGTCACCTTCAACTGCGCCTTTGCGTCGAGCGGGGCGCTCAATGCCCCCTGCAGCAAAGATTGCACATCATATTCGCACACAGCGCCGAAGCGCACAGCCCGCAGCAGCTTATATCGGAGCCGCGAGCGGTCCAGGTCCTGCCGGCGCCGCCCGCCCCGCGAAGCGACGAGAGCGCGCTCCTGTATTCGGCGTTGTCGGGGTCCATCCCGCAGGCGCGGTTGATATGCTCGTACGCCTTGGCGTATTCGCCCCGCCTGTACCTGCACATTCCGTAAAGGAAGTGCCATTCCGCGTTGCGCAGGGGAACGGCGCTCAGCACGGCCTCGGCCTCGTCTATGCGCCCCGCGTTTATAAACGAGCGCGCCTTCGCAAACTCCGCCGCATAGCTGCCGGAGTAGCTGCCCTGCTGCCTGCCGTACGCGCTCTGCCCGTAGCTGCCGTAGGAACCGAACCCTCCGAAAGGCCCGTACCCGGGGCCGTAAGCGCCGGAACCGTAGGTGCCGGAGCCGTATCCGCCGTAGGAGCTTTGGGAGTATCCTCCCGAGGGGCGGCCCTGCGTATAGCCGCCGGAGCCCTGCGAATACCCGCCGGAGGAGCCGGAAGGCTTTTTTGTGAGCAGGTCGTACGCGGCGTTTATCTGCTTCATCTTATCCTCCGCCTGCTTTTTAAGGTCGGAGTCCTGATAACGGTCGGGGTGGTATTTTTTTACAAGCGCCATATAGGCGGCTCTGATCTCCTCCTGAGTCGCGGAGGGCGAAACGCCCAGTACCTTATAGGGATCCATCGTTTGCCTCCCCTTCCGCGGCCGCCGGGCCGTCCGTTTTAAGCCTGTCTTTTTTGCGCTTGCCTTCGCCGCGCAGCACCTCGGACGCCCTTGCCGCAAGCCCCATGTACATTATGTTGTCAAGAAGCGGCTTGTTTGAGACGAGGTCCAAAAGGTCGTACGCCAGCACTGCGGAGTTTATGTACATATCGAGCATGGCTTCGCAGGTGGCGCGGGGGTCTTCGGCGCCGCCGCGCAGGAATATGTTGTAGCCTCCCCTGCGGCGGTCCTCCTCCAGGTCGTCCCACGCGTCGGTTATGTAGATGTACCCGCCGAGCTTGCGTCCCAGCTCGTAAAGCAGGGACTTTTGTGCGTCCGCCAAATTGGGACAGGCGGCAAACAGCCCGCCCAGAACCTCGCCGAAGGCCAGCGGAGCGGCGTCCGCGTCGCATTCGGGCGCGGATTCTATGCCGCCCAGCCGGGCGAGCCCCTCTTTAAGCACCCTTTCGGTCTCGGGATATTTCCTGGCGGCACGGCGGCAGCCCCCCGCAATGGCGGGCTCAAGCGCACGCCGCAGCGGCCTGCCGTCGCGCGCGTCGTCCAAAAGCTTGTATTTTGCAAGCAGCACGCAGACTGCCGCGCAGTAGTCGATGACCGGCCCTTCCTTAACGGTGGGGACCCTGCCGCGGGTCGGATGCATGGCGCAGGAACGCCGCTCGAATTCGGGTTCCGCTCCCGCGGCGGCGGTCAAAAGGGCCGCGGCAAACGCGCCGTCGTAGGTGAGCGACAGCTTGCTGCCAAGGCCGTACCTGCCCAATGCGCGGCACAGGCCGCAGTAATAGGCCCTGTACAGTTCGTTGTCCCGCATTTTAAGCTCCGGGACGAACGGGGTAATGTAACCGAACATAATATGCCCCTTGACGATTGATGGGTTTATTATAAATAAAAAAGAAGCGCTTTTCAACAGCTCCCGCGTAAAAAATGCGTAAAGCCGCATAAATGCCCCGACGCAGCCCCCGAATGAGATATTATCCTGAATTTGCAAAAAAACTCTTTATTTTCCGTGCGGTATCTGCTATAATGACTATACTAACCGAGCTATGTGCTTTGACGCATGGACGGAATCTTAGGAGGAAGAAAATGAAAAAGTATCTTGCTATCATGCTGGTGCTGGTCATGGCGCTTGCCGCGTTTGCCGGCTGCACCAAGAAGCCCGCTGAGCCTACTGAGCCCGATCAGCCCGCTGACGGTACCGCAGACATCGCCTTCGTCACCGACGTAGGTCAGCTCATGGACAAGTCCTTCAACCAGGGCACCTGGGAAGGCTGCGAAAAGTACGCCAAGGACAACGGTAAGGTTGCCAAGTACTATCAGCCCGCCAACGGCGAGAACGCCACCGACGCCGACCGCTTCGAGGCCATGAAGGCCGCCGTCGACAGCGGCGCCAAGATCGTCGTAGCCGCCGGCTTCATGCAGGCCAACGCCCTCACTCAGGCTGCCAAGACCTATCCCGACGTCAAGTTCGTGTTCATCGACGGTTGGGCGCTCACCGACGGTGAGAACGGCCCCGTTCTCGACAACGTTGCCGGTATCGCTTACAAAGAGGAGCAGGCCGGTTACTTCGCCGGTTACGCAGTAGTCATGGAAGGCTTCACCAAGCTGGGCTTCTGCGGCGGCGGCGGCGGCACCAATCCTGCGTGCTGCCGTTACGGCTACGGCTTCGTTCAGGGCGCCGAGGCGGCTGCTGCCGTCAAGGGTGCCGACGTTGAGGTCAAGTACTCCTGGCAGTACGGTGAGAGCTTCTCCGCTTCTCCCGAGCTTCAGGCCATGGCTGCCGGCTGGTACGAGGACGGCACCGAGATCATCTTCGCCTGCGGCGGTTCCATGTTCTCTTCCATCACCGCTGCCGCGTCCGCTAACGACAAGAAGGTCGTCGGCGTTGACGTTGACCAGAGCCCCGAGTCCAGCACCGTCGTTACCTCCGCTATGAAGGGCCTCTCCAACTCCGTCGTATGGGCTATCAGCAAGTTCTACGAGGATAAGTGGGCCGAGATCGGCGGTCAGAACGTATCCCTGGGCGTAGCCGATGACGCCGTTGGCCTCCCCACCGAGACCTGGTCTCTCCAGAACTGGACCGTTGACGAGTACAACACCCTGCTCGCCTCCGTAAAGGACGGCACCGTTACCGTTGACGCCAACTATCCCGAAGATATGAGCACCTATCAGGGTGAGCATGTCACCGTAACCGTCGTTAAGTAATCGACGCCTGTAAAGCGGGGCCCGCGGGTCCCGCTTTTTTTGTGCCATAAACGCCATAAACCGCATTATTGCGCTTGCAATTTGCGCTCCTTCCATATATAATTAAGGGGTTAATAACCCTACTGGGTCAAAAGGGAGGGCATTAGATGGAGCAAGCATCCGCAGGGGCATACCCCTATGTTATCGAAATGCTGCATATCACCAAGGAGTTCCCGGGGATAAAGGCAAACGATGACATCACTTTGCAGCTCAAACGGGGGGAGATACACGCGCTTCTGGGCGAAAACGGCGCGGGTAAATCCACGCTTATGAGCGTGCTTTTCGGCCTGTATCAGCCCGAACAGGGCGAGATACGCAAGGACGGCAAGGTCGTTCGCATAAAGGACCCGAACGACGCGACTGCGCTGAACATAGGCATGGTGCATCAGCACTTCAAGCTTATCGAGGTGTTCTCGGTACTCGACAACATAATACTCGGCGCAGAGGATACCAAACTCGGGTTCCTTCAAAAGAAGGAGGCCCGCAAAAAGGTCAAGGCTCTGTCCGAAAAGTACGGCCTGCGCATCGACATGGACGCCAAGGTCGAGGATATAACCGTTGGTATGCAGCAGCGCGTGGAGATACTGAAGATGCTCTACCGCGACAACGACATACTCATTTTCGATGAACCCACCGCAGTCCTGACCCCGCAGGAGATAGAGGAGCTGATGCAGATCATGCGCAACCTCAAGGCCGAGGGCAAGAGCATATTGTTCATATCGCATAAGCTCAACGAGATAATGGAGGTCTCGGACCGCGTTACGGTCCTGCGCAAGGGCAGGTGCGTCGGCACGGTCGACACCTCCTCCACCACCAAGGAAAAGCTCTCCGAAATGATGGTAGGCCGCCCCGTGCAGCTTGTCGTCGAAAAGGGCGAGGCGCATCCCTCCGACGTAGTGCTTAAGATAGAGGGGCTTTCCGTGCCCTCCAAGATACACAAGAACGACGCGGTCAGGAACGTTTCGCTTGAGGTGCGCAAGGGCGAGATAGTCTGTATAGCGGGCATCGACGGCAACGGCCAGACAGAGTTCGTCCACGCGCTGACCGGGCTTGAAAAGGCCTCCGCGGGGCGCATAACGCTCTGCGGCAAGGATATAACGCACGCGTCCATACGCAAGCGTTCGCTTACCGGCATGAGTCATATCCCCGAGGACAGGCATAAGCACGGCATGGTGCTTGATTTTACGCTGGAGCAGAATTTGGTGCTGCAGCGGTATTTCGAGCCGCAGTTCCAAAACCACGGGTTTATCAAGTTCAACGCCGTGCGCGAGTACGCGGACAAGCTTATAGAGCGCTTTGACGTGCGCAGCGGTCAGGGGCCCGTCACAAAGGCGCGCTCCATGTCCGGCGGCAACCAGCAAAAGGCCATAGTCGCCCGTGAGCTCGACCGCAATATGCCGCTGGTCGTCGCGGTGCAGCCCACCCGCGGCCTTGACGTCGGCGCGATAGAGTACATCCATTCGCAGCTCGTCGCCCAGCGCGACGAGGGCAAGGCGGTGCTGCTCGTGTCGCTTGAGCTCGAGGAGGTCATGAACCTGTCCGACCGCATACTCGTCATGTACGAGGGCGAAATAGTCGGCGAGCTGGATCCCAAAAAGACCACCACTCAGGAGCTCGGCCTTTATATGGCCGGCGCCAAGAGGCAGGATAAGGAGGCCAAGGCCGAATGAAAACACGCAGCTTCTTCAACAAAGACGGCACAAAGTCCGTCCTGTCAACGCTGATATCCATACTTATCGGTCTGATTGCGGGCGCTTTGATAATACTCATCGTGGGCCTGGTCGACGATAAGCTCGGCCTTAAAGAGGCATGGAAGGGTATCCGACTGATATTCTTCGGTCTCTTCTCAAAGGGCCAGCAGGCCGGCAGACTGGTGTTCGGCTTTAACTCCACCAACATAGGCGATATGCTCTTCCGCGCCGTGCCCATCATCATGACGGGTCTCTCGGTGTCGCTTGCGTACAAGACGGGCCTTTTCAACATCGGCGCATCGGGTCAGTACCTTGCGGGCACCACGGCGGCGCTCTTTATAGCCCTTAAGATGAACACCGCGGTCGTGGCTCCGTGGATCGTGTGGATACTCGCCTTCTTCGGCGGTATGCTCGCGGGCGCCTTCTGGGGTGCGATACCCGGCATGCTGAAGGCGTTCCTCAACATCAACGAGGTGCTTGCCTGCATAATGACCAACTGGCTTGCGGCAAACATAGTCACATGGGTGTTCGAGGGCAGCGGCCTGCAGTGCACGGAGGGAACCAAGACCCAGGTCATCTGGAAAACGTCGCATAACGGCGTCGCCACAGCCAAGATGGGCCTTGACAAACTCTTCCCCGAGTCTCAGCAGGTCGACGGCGGCATAATCGTCGTCATACTCATTGCCATTCTCATCTATATACTGCTGACCAAAACCACGCTCGGCTTCGAGCTTAAGGCCTGCGGCGCCAACCGCCATTCCGCAAGGTACGCGGGCATAAAGGACAAGCGAAGCATTGTGCTTTCCATGGCGATAGCGGGCGCGCTTGCCGGCGCGGGCGCGGCGCTCTACTACCTGTCCGGCTCCACCGAGTTCCATTGGCAGACCTATCTCTCGCTCCCCGGCGAGGGCTTTACGGGCATAGCGGTCGCGCTGCTGGGCGCCTGCAACCCGATAGCCAACATCTTTACCGGCATGTTCCTTTCAACGCTGGACGTGGCGGGCAGCAAGCTGTCGTTCTTTACGGAGTATAACGAGTACATCACCGACGTCATAATCGCCGTCATCGTGTACCTGTCCGCGTTCAGCCTGCTCATTAAGACCTGGCTTACCAAAAAGTTCAAAAAGTCCGACGACGGCTTCAGAAAGATACCCGACGTGGCGTACACCTCCAAGTCCGGACAGGGGGATAAGCTCCCGAATGCCGCCGCAGCAGGAAAGGAGGGCAATGCGTAATGTCGTACCTTATTCAGCAAACTCTCATCTACGCCATACCCCTCATGATAGTCGCGCTTGCGGGCGTGTTCGCCGAGCGCAGCGGCATCATAAACTTAGCACTTGAGGGCATTATGATATTCGGCGCCTTTATAGGCGTGCTGTTCGTGCATCTGTGCCAGAAGTACGGCGTGTTCGAGCTGCTCCCGCAGTACGCCAACTGGGGCTCGATGCAGCTTTTCGAGATACTCGGCATGGTGGCCTCCGGCCTGCTGGGAGCTGCGTTCGCGCTGCTTCTGGGCTTTGCGGCGATAAACCTCAAGGCCGACCAGACGATCAGCGGCACTGCGCTCAATATGCTCGCTCCCGCGATCGTGCTGTTCTTCGTACGCATCATCGCCAATCAGGAGGAGCTGCGTCTTTATAAAGGTGATGCAGCGGAGTGGTTCATGGTGAAAAAGGGCATGCTCGGACTTGAAGCAAAGGACAATTTCGTTGTAAACACGTTCTTCAACAAGTTCTATCTTGCCACCTACGTCTGCATACTGCTGTTCATCGTGTGCTCGATAATTCTGTATAAGACGAGGTTCGGCTTAAGGCTCCGCTCCTGCGGCGAAAACCCGCAGGCCGCAGACTCGCTGGGCATCAACGTGCGCAGGATGCGCTACTCCGGCGTGCTCATCTCCGGCTTCCTTGCCGGCATGGGCGGGTTCGTGTATGCGCTCACCACCTCCAACTGCATGTCCAACGGCGACGTGGCGGGCTTCGGCTTCCTCGCTCTTGCCGTTATGATATTCGGCAACTGGAAGCCGCTCAACATCGCGGGCGCCGCGCTGCTGTTCGGCCTGTTCAAATGCCTTGCCGCCGGATACAGCTCCATCGACATCAACGGAGACGGCGTAAAGCTCCTGTTCGAGCTTTCCAAGCATCCCACATGGGGCAAGGTCTTAAACCCCAACTTCTACCGCATGCTCCCGTACCTCATCTCGCTGCTGGTGCTTGCCTTCACAAGCAAGAAGTCCCGCGCGCCCAAGGCCGAGGGCATACCCTACGACAAGGGCCAAAGGTAAAGGCGTCGACCCAAGAAAGGGGCTCCGCGGTGCGGGGCCCTTTGGCTTCCCACGAAAAAGGGACGGCAAGGGCAATTCCTGCCGTAAAGCTTGCATTTTAGGGGCGGATATGGTATAATCCCCCACATATAGGGAAAAGGGGGCGTTTTGGCCCCCGCAAACGGCAGATTCGGAGGTCACGATGGCAAAGCTCTATTTCAGATACGGCGCAATGAGCTCTTCCAAGACCGCGCAGGCGATCATGGTAAAGTACAACTATGGCGAACGCGGGCAGAAGGCGCTGCTTGTAAAGCCCGCCATCGATACAAGGGACGGGGTCCGCACCATACGCTCCCGCAGCGGGCTGACGGATGAATGCGTGCTGTTCTCCGAAATGCCCGTCGAGGCGATACGCGCTCACGAGTACGACTGCGTTATAGTGGATGAGGCGCAGTTTTTGAGCAAAGACGAGGTGTTCCTTCTCATCGACTTCGTGGACAAATACAATGTGCCCGTGATCTGCTACGGTCTGAGGACCGATTTCAGGGGCGAGTTCTTTGAGGGCAGCAAGTGGCTCATGGCCATGGCGGACACCATTGAGGAGATAAAAACGATCTGCTGGTGCGGCAAAAAAGCCATTATGAACGCGAGGCTCGACGGCAAAGGCGGCGTTACCCGCGTTGGCGAGCAGGTAGTGCTCGGCGCGGATGACAAGTACATCGGGCTTTGCCGCAAGCATTGGGAAGAAGGGAGGATCTGCAAATGAGGTTTTATGTTTCCACCGGTATTTTCAGCGCACAGCGCGCGGCAGAGCTTGCCGACGTTTTGAGGCGGCGCGGTCACGAGCAGACCTATGACTGGATGGAGCATGGCGACGTAAGGCGCGAGGGCGCTTCACGCATGGGCGAGGTCGCATTCAACGAGCTTCGCGCCGTGCGCGATGCGGAGCTTGTGGTGGTGCTTTTGCCCGGCGGCAGCGGCACGCATACCGAGCTTGGCATGGCTATCGCCACAAGGAGCAATAAGCGCATAATCCTTTGGAGTGAAACAGGGGACGAGTTCAGCTTTGACGAGCGCACGTGCGCCTTCTATTTCCACCCCAGTATCGAGCGCGTGACCTGCTCTTTTGACGACCTGAAGCGTCTGCTCGACCGGGAGCAGATAGGAAGCGACCTGAACCGCGCTCTGCTCGATATGTAAAGAGCATTGAAATGAAAATGCCGCAGGCGGCCGCCTGCGGCATTTGTTGTGTTCGCTTTATTCATCCACAGCCGCCTCTGTGGGAACGGGGCTGACCCTGTCCGTCTGGCGGCAGTTTTCTGCGGCAAGGCTTTGCAGCATGACGTCCGCCGTGGTCTTGTCAAACGCCACCAGCTCGACCGTGAGCCATGTGTTCTCGGAGATGCGCCAGACGTAGCTCAGTTCGCCGGTATTCATAAGCCTGTACTTTGCAACGCCCACATCAAGGTCGTCCTCGGGCTCGTCGCTCAGACGGCATGTATAGTAGTAATCCTCGCCCCGCTCGCTCGTGCCCATGGCACGCACCGCAAGCGACTGGCTTTCGTCGGGGGGCGCCGCATCGTCGGCCAGCTCCATAAACGAGGGCAAAAGCTCCGGAAGCAGGCTGTCAATGTCGTCGGGCGGGGTCTCAAAGCTGCCAAGCTCGACGTAGCCCGTAATGCCTCCGCGCATCGCGGTCTCCGTGGGGAACAGCGTAGCTGCAGCCTCGGTCGGCGCAGGCTCATCGGTCGTGAACGGGGGATACTCCGAAGCTATAACGTAGGCGGGCTCCGTCGTGCCCTGCTCCGGTGCGGAGGTGGAGAGCACGTTCGTCGCCTTTACGGGATCCCCGGCGCTGTGGTTCTTGGAGTCGCTTACGTCGGCGGTTATCCCTTCGGGCGCGTTTTGCTCCGCAAACGGTAACGCCTTAAGCGCTGCAAGCACTCCCAGGCCCACTGCAAACACCGCGGCGGCGGTGCCGACCCCGGCAAGTATCGCCTTTATGGTGGGGCGGCGCTTCTTCGCGGCGGGGAACACCACGATCCCCTCCTGCCGTGCCATGGCCTTTATGCCTTTCAGCATGCCCGCGTAATCCACACCGGCGTTATCCGCCTCGGCAGCGCCTTTCAGCAGCCTGTCGACAGCGGCCTCTTCCGCAGGAGAGAGCGATTCGAACAATTCGTTGTTGTGCATATCATCATTCATAGTCAATACCCTTGGCGCGCAAATGCTTGGCCAATAACTTTCTTCCCCTGCTCATGCGAGATTTTACGGTCCCTTCCGAGACCGAAAGCGCCTCGGAGATCTCCGTAATGCTCATGTCCGAATAGTAGTACATCATCAGTGGCTCGCGGTAAGTTTCGTCTATCGCGGCAAGCGCCCCGCGAACGGCCTCGGCCGCCTGAGAGCGCAGCACCTCGTCCTCGGGCGTGGCGGAGTTGTCGGCCACCTCTGCCCCAACGGGCTCGTCCGACAGCACCTCGTGACCCATGCGCCGCTTCATATCCAGAGCGGCATTGGTCGAGACGCGGTAAAGCCAACCCTTAAGCTGTGCATCGGGCAGCTTGGCCGCGGTATCCATGTTCTTGAGCACCGTGATGAACACGTTTTGCGTTACGTCCTCGGTAAGCTCCCTGTCGGAAAGAACACGGTAGGCAGCCCAGTACACAAGCCTGGAATAGTCATTATATATGCTGTCGAAATCACGTTCGGGCATATGCATCGATCCTCCGCCCGGCATACGGCCCCCTTGCCGGACTCTGTTTATATAACGCACGAAAGGGCAAAATGGTTCCCGAAAAATCGAATATATTGCCCCGTGCGCAGAATCAATTATATCAGAGCCGCGCACAAATATCAAGACGCGGCGTTCTGCACGGCTCCGCGTGTGAGCCGCTCATAAAAAAGCTTGCATTTCGCCCGAAAAGGTGTATAATATATGCGTAAAGTTTGTTGCGATTCAGAAACAAACAGTACGGGAACGACCTTTTTGGAGGCTTGGTCAATAAAATGAAAACCACACCCGGCATACAGCGCAAACCTTACCGAAAGAAGCTTCTGCGGCTTATAGAGTCGGAGGACCTCATTTTTGTACTCGGGCCCCGCCGATCGGGCAAAAGCACGTTCGCACTTGAGCTTGAGGAGCTTTTGAAGCGCCTTACTATGAGCGACGTTTACGTCAGCCGTATAAACTTTGAGGATACGAACCTGATGCGTGTTTCGGTGGAGTCCCTGCGCAAGCTGTTTGAGACGCGTTACGCAATGGGGCGCAAAAACATATTCCTTGTGGACGAGATATCGCATCTTATTGGCTGGGAGACTGCCTTAAACGAAATACTGAGGCTCCCCAAGGTAAAGGTGATACTGTTCTCCTCCACGCGCGAGGTGCTGTCGGACAGGATAGACCTTGTGCGCGAGGGGCGTTGCGGCGTGGTGCATATGCTTCCGCTTGCGCTGCCGGAGTTCCTCTTTTTCCACGGCTTCCGTGAGATCGACCAAACGGAGCCCGTTTCAAACGTAAAGCTTTACCGCGGGCCGGATGACAAGACCTTTACGCTGGGTGAGATATACAGGATGTATATCTCGGTGGGCGGCATGCCGGTCGTCTCGCGGGAGCAGCTTGCGGCAAGGCACGCATGGGTCGCGGCGGAGGGCACATACTGCTCATCCGTAACGCACGATATAATGGAGTACGGCAGCAAGTCCGACAAGTCCCGCATAACCGATCCGCTGCTTTTAAGGACGGTCATAACCGTGCTTGCCAGGAACGTGGGCGAAAACATCTCCGCTACGCGGGTGGGCAAGATAGCCTCCGAATATCTTGAAAGGCCGTCCTCCACCAAAACGGTTGAAAGCTATATGCAGGCGATACTCAACTCTCATCTGTTCTTCATTTCCGAAAGGTTCGATATCCGCTCCAATGCGCAGCTCAAAACCCTTTCAAAATACTATATCGCGGATACCGGAGTGTGCGGCTACGTTATGGGCACGCAAAGGCTCGACGACGGAGCGGCGCTTGAAAACCTTGTTTATATGGAGCTTTTGCGCCGCGACCTCAGGGTGATGAACGGCAAGCTCGGCTCCGATGAGGTCACGTTTGTAATGGACCCCTTCGGTGAGCGCGTTTATGTCCAGACCTCCGCCCGCCTTGACGAAAGCAACCGTCAAAAGGTGCTGTCTCCCCTGCGCCGCATAAAGGACAATTATCCCAAGGCCGTCATCACAATGAATTCCAAAACAAAAAAGACTCCCGACGGCATACTCATAATGAACGCCCTGGAGTTTTTGATGGGGGCAAAGCTCAGGTAAACGGACGCATTAAGAAAGCTGCCGAAGCGTATCGGCAGCTCAGACCGCTGACATGGGTTTGTCAGCGATCCCCCCCGCCGCGCCCGCGGCGGGTTTTTTTGCACCGCGGGTTGACGAAAGGGGTGGGCTTCTGCTATTATTGTATATGTGAAAGGAGTGATATTTTGCTTCCGTATTTGAAGATATTCGGTGCCCAGATACCCATGTACGGGCTGTGCATGTCGCTTGGCATGCTGCTTGCGGTGGGGCTGTCGGCGCTCCGCACAAGAAGGCGCGGCGGCGACGTTGAAAAGCTTATGACGGTGGCGCTTCTGGCCATCGTGTTCGGTATAATCGGGGCAAAGCTTTTGTACTTTGCCGTGACGTTCTCATGGAAACAGCTGGTCGAAAGCATACGCGCAAACGGCATACTCTACCTTTTGGAGGGGGGCCTCGTGTTTTACGGCGGGCTTATAGGCGGCGTGCTGGGGGCGTTTTTGGGCTCGCTCATAATGCGTGAACCGCTGTATCATTATTCCGACCCCGTCGTTCCCGTGCTGCCCCTTGCCCACGCCATAGGGCGCATGGGGTGCTTCTGCGCGGGCTGCTGCTACGGCCGCGTTACCGATTCGTGGATCGGCATGGTGTTCCCCTCCGCCGTGACGGGGCTTGCCCCGGGCGTTGCGGTCATACCCACTCAGCTGATCGAGGCGGGGATAAACCTGCTCATTTTCATTGGGCTGATGCTCTTTACCCGCAGGCGCAGGTACCGCTTTACCACGCTGTGGGTGTACCTTGTTTGCTACGGCATCATGCGCTTTCTCATCGAGTTTCTGCGCGGGGACGAGATACGCGGCATATTCGGCTCGTTCTCCACTTCGCAGTGGATAAGCCTGGGGCTTATCGCGGTCGGAGCGGCGGCGCTTATTATGACGCTTGTGCGCTCAAAACGCGACCCCGCGTGGAATGCGGAGCCCGCACCGGACGCCGCAGAGGCGGGGGAGGACGCACCCGTGAGCGGGGACGGCCCGGACCCTGCGCAGACGGGCGAATGACCCCGCACGGCAGGCGCGAAAGCCGTCGAACCCTGCCGAAACAATTACGTTGTTGAATTTTATATTTGCCTGTTTCGGGGTACAAGATATTGTATTCACAGGTGGTTTGTCCATACAATCCGGGCAAATTTGCGGTTGAATCCGCCGCCGAATTTTGATATTATACCTATGGGAACCGGAGAGTGCCCTCCGGTTCCGTCTCTATCTCGTTACTGTAAAACGATTGGGGGAACCATGATTTCTGCTCAGGTAATATGGTCGAAGGCGCTTCCCGTTCTGCAGGAGGAAATGACGCCGACGAGCTATAAAACTTGGATAAAAGATATACAGCCCATCTCGCTGGAGGGCAATACATTGATACTCATGGCGCAGAACGAAACGTACGTCAACACGCTGCGCCAGTTCTATGCCGGCATAGTCACCGAGTGCGTCAACAAGGCGAACGGCTCTAACTACAACGTCAGCTTCATAATGAAGCAGGAGAATGAGCCCGTTGTTTCCGTGCCCACTCAGGGCTCGGGCGAGCAGGGGGTGTTTTTCGGCGTACAGTCAAAATACACCTTCGACACCTTTGTAACGGGCGAGTCCAACCGCTTTGCGCACGCCGCGGCGGTTGCCGTTGCCGACAATCCCGCGTCGGCCTACAACCCGCTTTACATCTACGGCGGGTCTGGCCTCGGCAAAACGCATATCCTTCACGCCATCGGCAATTACGTGCATGAGATGCACCCCGAGTTCAATATCTGCTTCGTATCCAGCGAGGATTTCACAAACGACGTCATCTCCGCCATAAAGTATGACACGCGCGAGGAGCTGCGCAACAAGTACCGCAAGCTCGACCTGCTGCTCGTGGACGACATACAGTTCATCGGCGGCAAGGAGGCGACGGAGATGGAGTTTTTCAACACCTTCAACGCCCTGCACGGCGCCAACAAGCAGATAGTCATCACCTCCGACCAGAGCCCAAAGGACCTGCCCTTTTTGCAGGAGCGCCTGAGGACCCGCTTTTCGTGGGGCATCACGGCGGACATAAAGCCCCCCGTGGTCGAAACGAGGGTCGCAATACTCACCGGCAAGGCCGAGCGCGACCACGTCGACATAACCGGCGATGCCCTTTTGTACATGGCGGAAAAGTTCAGCTCCAACGTGCGCGAGCTTGAGAGCTGCTATAACCGCGTCGTGCTGTATGCCGATTTTTCAAAGCGAACCACGATAGACCGCAGCTTCGTCGAGGTCGTGCTGCGCGACTACGTCTCCTCCGAGGGCAAGCATATGGTCACCCCCGAGCTTATAAAGCAGGTCACGGCCGACTACTTCAACGTGACCGTGGAGGAGCTTGTTTCCACCCGCCGCGACAAGCGCATAGCGGTGCCGCGCCACGTCGCCATGTACCTGTGCCGCACGCTTACGAACATCTCCTACCCCGACATAGGCAAGGCGTTCGGCGGCAAGCATTATTCCACCGTCATGTACTCCTGTGACCAGATCGCAAGCGAGATAGGCAACCGCACGGATATCACCACCGCGATAGACGATATCACGAACCGCCTGACAAACGACCTGACGCCCTTCCCTTCAAGGAACTGAATATGCTTTTACCGCCCCGGGAAAGCCGGGGCTTTTGTAACCCCGCTCAAAAATATATTATAAAAACCGCTTGACGCGGGCAAATGTATTTGATACAATCTAATTGCATAAAATATAACGAAGGAGGGGCGGATATGGACCGCAAAAACATCGAGGCGATGAAGCTTGAAAACCAGCTTTGCTTTCCGCTGTACGCGGCGGCGCGCAGGGTGACGGCGCTGTACACGCCGCACTTAAAGCCGCTGGGGCTTACCTACACGCAGTACATAGTGATGCTTGTGCTGTGGGAGCGCGACGGGCTTACGGTGGGCGAGATCTGCGAAAAGCTGATGCTTGACAGCGGCACGCTTTCGCCCCTTCTCAAAAAGCTGGAGGGCGAGGGCTTGCTCGAGCGGCGCAGGTCGCAGTACGACGACCGCGTCGTGGTCATAAATCTGACCGAAAAGGGCAAGGCTTTGCAGGAGAAGGCGGCTCATGTGCCGCTTGAGGTGGGTGCGTGCATTCCGCTTGCGCCCGAAAAGGCGGCGGAGCTTTACGCTCTGCTGTATGAACTGTTAAAATAATATCGAAAAGGAGAAAAGGAACATGAGCACGGTTTACGATTTCACAGTCAAGGACATGAAGGGGAACGACGTATCCCTTTCCGAGTACGCGGGCAAGGTGCTGCTTATAGTCAACACAGCCACGGGCTGCGGCTTTACCCCGCATTACGAGCCTCTTGAGGCCATGTATAAGGACCTGCGCGACAGGGGCTTTGAGATACTCGACTTCCCCTGCAACCAGTTTGCAAACCAGGCCCCCGGCAGCGAGGACGAGATCCACGAGTTCTGCACCTTAAAGTTCGGCACGGACTTCCCTCAGTTCAAAAAGGTGGACGTCAACGGCGAAAACGCCGATCCGCTCTTTGCCTATCTTGCCGCGGAGAAGCCCTTTGAAGGCTTTGGCAAGGGCCTGAAGAACGCCGCCCTCAACAAGTTCGCCAATATGAACAACAAGGCGTTCGGCGACAAGGCGTATATCAAGTGGAACTTCACCAAGTTCCTTGTGGACCGCGAGGGCAGGGTGGCCGCCCGCTTCGAGCCGACCGAGGATATGAAGAACGTGCGCAGGGCAGTTGAAGAAATGCTCTGAGATAAAAGAGAGGGCTCCGCACCGTACGGTGCGGAGCCCGCGTTTTTTATTGCCTCAATCGGCGTAATTCACGAAATAATCCTGCACAAGCACGATGGGCGTGCCCTTGTCGCCGGAGCCGCTCGTCAGGTCGCAGAGCGAGCCTATAAGGTCGGTCAGCATCCTGGGGGTGGTGCCCTGCGAAAGCATGGAGCCCTTAAGGTCAGCGTCCTTTTTTCGTATGCGTTCGCGTATGCTCTCCGCCAGCGCCTCGCCCGAAAGGTCGGCATAATCGTTGTCGGCAAGGAATTTCAGCTTCAGCTCGTTGGGCAGCCCCAAAAGCCCCTCTGTGTATCCGGGGGAGACCACGGGGTCCGCCAGCTCCCATATTTTGCCGACGGGGTCCTTAAACGCGCCGTCGCCGTAGACCATGGCCTCAACGTGTACGCCCGTGCGCCTCAATACCTCGTCCCGTATCCCTTCGGCGACCTCCTGCGCGTTTTTGGGGAAGAGCTTGACAGTATCCTCGGTGGCCTTGTTCGAGCCCAAAAGCCCGTACTGCGGGTTGCAGCCGGAGCCGTTCACCGGGGAGTTCAGAATATCGCAAAGGGTCAGCGCCCTGCCGCCCGCGCGTTCGATCCTCGCCTTGGTGCGGGCGCGCGTGTGTATGTCGCAGCAGATGACGTTTGAAGTGTGATCGAGTATGCGCTCCGGGCGGTTCGAAAAGATTATCTCCGCTTCGGCGCCCTCGCCCTCTATAATGCCGCGGTACAGCTCTATATAGTCGACGCCCGTGAACGGGTGGCGGCACTCGCCCCCGCAGAGCGCGTAAAACTCATCGCTCGTAAGCGTATCGGCCCAGGGGTTTACGCCCGTACCCTCCAAAAGGTCGGGGTCGACCAGATGGTTGCCCACCTCGTCGGAGGGGTAGGACAGCATCACCGTGACCTTTTTTGCCCCGCGCGCAAGGCCGCGCAGACAGATGGAGAAGCGGTTTCTTGAAAGAATGGGGAACACAAGCCCTATATGCCCGCCGCCGAGCTTGGCTTTTACGTCCGCCGCAATGTCGTCAACGCCTGCGTAGTTGCCGTCGGCCCGCGCGACAACGGCCTCCGTCACGGCGATAACGTCACGCTCGTGCAGCGAAAACCCTTCGCGTTCAGCCTGAGAAAGCACGGAATCCACCGCGATCTTAACTATATCGTCGCCCCGGCGTATAATGGGCGCACGCACGCCTCTTGAAATCGTAGCCATAGTATACTCCCGAAATAATAATAGGGGCGCCCGGAGGAGCGTCCCTTTATAAATGATACCATATCTCAGGCACGTTGTAAACAGTTTTTTAAAGGGAGCGGCGTCAATCCTTTTTTCTGCCGAAGAACGCGTCCGCACTCTTCCTGAACACCTTGCGGTACCCCCCGCGGGAGAGTTTTTCGTCAAAGCGGCACACGTCGCCGTACGGGCAGAACCTGCAGGCGGAGTCGCGCTTTTTGTACGCTGAGCGATAGGGATGCACTTCGGCGTCGCCCTCATATATGCGTTCAAGCGTGTGCGACGCGCGGTCCATAGCCGCCCGCACCACAAGCCCGTATTCGTCGCCCGTTACAAGGCCCGCGCCCGTAAGCTCGCCGTCTTTACCGTATTTGGCGGCTATCACGGTGGAGCTCTTGTCGAATTCCTCGGTGGCGGCGACCACCTCCTCGTCCTTCAGCGAAAGCCCCGAAAGCCTGAACTTTTTCATAAGCTCCTCGGTCAGCTCCTTAACGGCGTTGCCCGCCTCGTCGGTGGTCACGGCAACGTCCGAAATGGGCATATAGTACATGCCCACGGTGGAAGCGGCGTCCACGGCGGCGGCATACAGCGGAAGCTGAAGCTGTATCCCGGCCTCGAGCTCGCCGAAGTCAAAGTCCTTGCCGCCGGTTTTATAGTCGATTATGCGGCGCCGTTCGACCCCCTCGACGCCCTCAAATGAGTCTATGCGGTCGATTATGCCGCTCACGTTTATCACCATGCCGCTCGGCGTGCGTATCTGCAGCGGGGGAAAGAGCGAATTCTCGCGCCCAAACTCCACCTCGCACCCTGCGGGGCGGAATTTGCCCCGCGCGATATGCCGCGTCACGGCGCAGCAGGTGTATTTTACCGATTCCACCAGCCCGACAAGAGCGGCGCGCTGCCTTGCGGTGTCGCTTAAAAGCGGGCTGTCGCTGCGGCTCATAATGGGAGGGACTATCTCGCGCAGTATGTCGAAAACGTCATCGTCGCAGAGCGTTTTCCAGTCAAGGCCGTTTTCCGAAACGTAACGGACGTATTTTTCGATCGCTTCATGGAAGAACGTGCCGCGGTCCGTCACCCTTTGGCTGTGCTCCCTGCGCTCCTTCGCGTCCAGACCGTAGCGCATGAAGTGCATGAACGGGCAGCGGTTGAACGTTTCGAGCCGCGAGGCCGACCCGTATATGGAGCTGCCGTACAGCTTTACCGCGAGCTCGTGCCCGAAAGCGCCCGTTTCCGCCGAGTATTCAAGCTCCGCGCACATGGAGCGAAGCCTTGCCCGGTACTCCGGCGAACGGGAGAAATGCGCGTAAAGCGGGGCAAGCTCCGGGTCCTCCTCGCCGGTGTCCACAAGGCGGCGCAGGCGCCGCGCAAGCGCCGCAAACGCAAGCTTTTCGCTGCTTCTGGGGCCCACGGTAAGGTCGTTTGATTCCAGCTTCGGGAATATGCGCCGCAGCGTGCCCACGAGCCTGCAGGGAGCGGCGGAGGAATCTTCGCCCGAGGTCGGAATGCTTACCGGGTACGAAAAAGATATGCTCTCCGTCGCCATCGAGAGCGCGGAATACACGGTGTGCATATCGCCCTCCGAAAGCGAACGCGAACTGCGCCAAAGCGTATGCCCTCCGGCCTCCAGCGCGGCAAGGTCCGAATCGTCTATCACGCCGTCATCCGTGCGTTTTTTGGGGAACAGCCCGTCGTTCATGCCAAGCACGAACAGCTTTTTCACCTCGCGCGAACGGGTCCTGTCCATGCTGCCCACAAGCACCTGGTCGGCGGTGGTGGGAATAACGCCCACCTCGTATGCGGCAAACCCCTCGCGCAGTACCGATATGAACCGCGAAAGCTTCAGCTTTTCGTCGCCCATTATGACGAACACCTGGTCGAGCACCTCAAGTATGGTGTTGACGACCTGCGCGTTCTCCTCCTCTTCGCGCAGCAGGTCCTGCTCATGCAGGCTCGCGCACAGCTCCCTCTGCTTTTCGTAAACGCCTAGGCGCTCCATAAAGGCGTGTATCGCGCGGGCGCGTTCCTCGCACGTCCGGCGGGACACGCTCTCGGCAAGCTCCTCAAGCGGCTCCATGACCCTTTTTCGCACGTCCTCAAGCGCCGCATCCTCGCCCGTCAGCTCCTCGCGCAGGCGGCTGCCGTAAAACCCGCGCATCAGCAGCAGGTTTTCAAACCGCTCCGCCTCGTCGGGGGTCACGGGAGCCATGCCCCCCTTTACGAATTCCAAAACATGCTCCGGAGCAAAGCCGCTGTCGCAGGCGCGCAGAGCGGCTATCAGCTGCATCGCCGCCGGGTGCCCCGCAAGGCTCCGCTTCACGTCGGTAAAATACGGTATCCCGTATGCCGAAAACACCCTCTGCACCGCCCCTGCGTAACCCTGCGGGTCGCTTAAAAGCACCGCCATATCGCGGAAGCGCACACCCGCCTTGGCGGCGGAAACTATCCTCTCGGCGGCCTCGGTCACCTCGTCCGTGCGGTCGGCCGCCGCCGTCAGGCTCAGCCCCGCAGGTTCCCCTTCGTAAACGGATGCGGGGTATGCAAACAGCTCTTTTTCAAGATGCCGCAGCGCGGGCCCGCCCGACCTCTGCCTTTTTTCAAGCGCAAGCGTTTTATACGGCGCGCCCTCCTCCTCGGCTATCGCGCAAAGACGGCGGTACGCCGCGGCTTCCGGTGCGAATATCGCCCTGTCGCGCACGCCGGGGTCGGGGTCCATCCTCAGCGCGGCGGTCACTTCGGAGGCGTGGCCCAAAAGCGCCCTGAAAACGGGGTATGCCTGTTCGTGCATGGTGTCGCCCCCGTCTATAAAAACGCGCGCCCCTTCAAGAATGCTCTCGCCCATGCGGGCGATAAGCCCGTTCATCATATCTTCGGAGTCTATGTAACGGTCCGACATGCGCTGCTCGCAGTCGGCAAACACGGTCGAAACGTCCGCAAGCTTGTCGCGCAGGGGGGTATGCTCCGGCAGGCTCGCCGCAAGCTCCGCAACGTCCGCCGCGCACATGCCGCAGCGCTTGAAGCGCGAAATAAGCCCGTCCATCTCCGCGGGGAACCCGCGCGACGCGGCCGAGTTTTTGAACACGGTAAGCGAATCCGCACAGGCGTCCGCCGACCGCCGCACCAGCATCACGCGCCCCTGCGGCGAAAGGAACGCCCGCTTCACGCCCATCCCGTCGAGCGCCTTGCGCGCAAGCCGGCTCCAGCTTGTAACGGTCACGCCGAAAAGCCCGCCGCCAAGCCTTTCCGACAGCGCCTTTTCCGCCTCGAACGAGGCCTGTTCCGGCACGATAAGGAAATTGCGCGCGTCGCCGGGGTGCGCGGTCACGGCCTCGCGTATGCGGGCGTAGAGCGCCTCGGTCTTGCCCGTGCCGGCGCGTCCTATGATAAACGTAAGGGCTGCTTTCATATCCGTTCGCCTTTCGTTTTTATGAGCCGAGCGATGCGTGCGGCCTGCGCGCATAGCGGAACACGCGCCCCGCCGTAGTGACGACGACGTTGTCGTACGCGCTGGAGCAGTGCGCAAAAACCGGCTCGCCGTTTAAAAAACCAATGCATATTCCGACGTGGTTGCCGTTTGAGCCCGGGTAGCGGTACTGAAAAACCAGGTCGCCCACGGCAAGGTCGCCAAAGCGGATCTCGTCGGAGTTCTGCCACTGCATCCAGGTGCCGTCGCCTATCTCGGCGGCCTTGACTCCTGCCTGTGCATAGGCCCAGGTAACGTATCCCGAGCAGTCAAGGCCGTAGGGCCGCACGGTGCCGGACGAGCTGCTGCCGCTGCTCTGCACCTCGCGCGGGGAGCCCCAGTCGGGATCCTCGCCTATCTTATAGTATTTGCCGCCCCAAAAATAGTGCACGCGCCCGCGCAGCGAAACGCAGCTTTCGACAAGCTTCCGCGAGGCGTCGCCAGCGTACTCGTTGCCGGCAAGCGCCGCGGCAAGCTCTTCGTCCGTCAGGACCCGCATTTTTTCGGAGCGCGACATAAACACGATCAGCGCCGCCGCCGCGGCAAACATCAGCGCGGCGGCGAACAGGGCCGTCAGCCATCTTCTCTTGTTGCTTCGTACTGCCATAAGAAAATTTTACCATAAAGCGCACGCCCTTTCAAGCCGGGCGTGCCGGATAAAACTTAACGCTCAAAATGTTGAAAAACCTTTTTCAATGCGGTATAATAAATCTCAGCGGGCTTTCCCGCCTCAGACACGACAAACTAAACGGAGGTTTTTTTAATGGATCCCAAATTCGCAAACGAAGCCGGCATCTGTGTGCCGGAGATCATGTTTCCCGCAGAGGGCGTAGATCTTTCCAAATGGGCGTGCGTGGCATGCGATCAGTACACCTCTCAGCCCGATTATTGGGAGGGCTGTGAAAAGATCGTAGGCGACGCTCCCTCCACCCTTCGCATAATGCTGCCGGAGATCTACCTTGAAAAGCCCGGCGAGGACGAGCGTATCGCCGCCATCCGCAAGACCATGGACGAGTACATGGCAAACGGCACCCTCAGGAGCCTGGGTCAGGGCTTCATGCTCACCCGCCGCACCGTCGACGGCAAGACAAGGACCGGCCTTGTAGTCGCGCTGGACCTCGAGTGCTATGACTATAACAAGGGCTCCACCACCCTCATCCGCGCCACCGAGGGCACCATCGTGGAGCGCATACCTCCGCGTCTTCGTATCCGCGACGGCGCTCCTCTGGAGCTGCCCCATATAATCGTGCTCATCGACGACGATAAGCGCACCGTCATCGAGCCCATTTACGACGCCGTAAAGGCTCAGCCCAAGTTCTATGACTTCGAGCTTATGCAGAAGGGCGGCCATATAGAGGGTTGGTTCATAAACGACGAGCAGACCGTTAAAAACGCCATAGACGCCGTCACCGCCCTTATCGACCCCATGAAGTACGGCCGTGAAATGGCGCCCCTGCTCTTTGCCATGGGCGACGGCAACCATTCCTTTGCCACCGCAAAGGCCAACTGGGAAAAGCTCAAGGCCACCCTGCCCGAGGAAGAGCGCGAGAATCATCCCGCAAGGTACGCGCTCGTCGAGCTTGAGAACGTGCATGACGAGGGTATCGTGTTCGAGCCCATCCACCGCGTCGTGTTTGGCGTCAGCGTCAAAAAGTTCATCAACGACCTGTCCGCCAAGCTTAAGGAGCAGAACCCCGGCGGTATCGTGGATATTCAGCTCTTCGAGTCCGAGCGCCGCTTCAACAGGAATTATGAGCGCGCGGTTGCAGAGGGCGGCCACGTCATCCCCGTGCTCATCCGCGGCAAGCGCGGCTTCATCGCCGTAAAGCGCCCCGCCGCTCAGCTCGAGGTCGGCACCCTGCAGGCGGCTCTGGACGTAGTTCTGAAGCAGACCAAGGGCGCGACCATCGACTACATCCACGGCGAGGACGTCGTAAACGACCTCGGGTCCAAGGTCAACAACATCGGCTTCCTGCTTCCCGCAATGGACAAGTCCGCCTTCTTCAAGACCGTCGTGTTCGACGGCGCACTCCCCCGCAAGACCTTCTCCATGGGCGAAGCGCATGAGAAGAGGTATTACCTCGAGTGCCGCAAGATAACCAAGTAAGCGTTAACGCATGCAAAAAGGGCTCCGGCTTTCCGGAGCCCTTTTCGTTTGCGTTCGGAGTTTTATTCGCCCGCTACGCTGACGCCCTTAAGGAGCACCGCGTAGGGCCCCTCGTAATCCTCGCTCTTGAATCTGTCGGTGGAGAAGGCGATATCCTTCTGCGCCTCGATTATGCTTCCGTTCACGGAGCCGCCCGTCACGGGGGTCGCCTTGCCGTCCTCGATGAGGTAGCCTAAGCGTATCTCTCCGCCGAAGTGGCCGGAGAAGAAGTCCATCTGGAAATCGGAGAAGGTGACGGCCCAAAGGCAGGGGCGCTGCTTCATCTCCTCAAAGCTCATGCTGCCCGCGTTGTCGCAGGAGAGCTTGCGGTAATCGCCCGTGGGCTCCACGCCAAGGTAACGGCAGAAGCGGTTCGCGCCGTGCACGGTCATCATGCGGCCGTTTTCAATGAGCTTCCTGTCGACCATGGGAATGCCCTCGGAGGAGTAGGGAGCGGAGGCCCGCAAAGTCAGCTCAAGCCTTTCGCCCGCGGTCTCGCCCTGCACGTCGTCGCCCACGCTCCAGGTGGAGTAGTGGGGGTAAAGCATCTGCGCGGAGGAACGGCCGCCGTAGTAGGTGAACAGCTCCGCCGCGTTGCCGCCGGTCAGTATCAGGTCGTACTTTCCGCTCTTCAATATCCTTTGGGCCCTTGCCCTGTCGCGCACGAAGTCGAGCATTTCGGAGACCTGAGCGTTGAGCGCCCCGGTCTCGAGCTCGGTGTAGGCAAAGCTCCTGTACATTTCAACGTCCTCAGGCTCCTTCGCCTGAACGACGTATTCGCCGCTGGCCTTCGCGTCCGTCCAAGAAACGTCCGTGCCCTCGGAGGTGACGACGCGGATCCGTTTTTTGGAGATGAAAACCTCCGCCGAGTTTATGAAGGCGTCCTCCCTGCAGTCCGCGGCAAAAAGCGCCTCCGCCATAATGCCCGCTGCCTTCTCGGGCTCGGTCCCCGCCAATGCGCCCTTCTTCTCGATAAGAGGCGCGGTAACGGGGGAGGGAGCCTCGTAGTAGGGATTCATGGCGAACTGCGCCGCAAAATACGCGTCCTTCAGCGCCTTGATTATCTCGTCGTCGCTCATGGAGGAGAGCAGCATCGCCTCGGTCTGGGCCTTCAGCTTCTGCCCGTCCGCTTCGGCGGTGCGATAAACCGTAACGTGGAATTTTTCAACGTCCTTGATGCGCCTCGTGTCAAGCTGCTTTTTTACAAAGAACAGTTCCGCCGTGCGCTCCTTTATCTGCAGCGCGGAGTATTCGCCGATGCCGGCCTTTTCAAGCAGTTTTATAATGCGTTCCATACTTGCGCCCTCCTTAACCTAACCTTATCCTTGCCTTCATGTAGGGGCCGCCGTCCGAGACCTTGACCCATTCCTTGTAGCCCTTGCCGCAGTAGCCGGAACCGGAAAGCGCTATCTCGCTCCCCATCATGGAGACCGACTTCAAAAGATCTGGAACGTAGCCCGTCAGAACAATGGGCGAGAATATCCTGCCCGTAAGCTTGCCGTCCTTTATCTCCCGCGCTATGTTCACCATGCACTGAATGCCCCAGTTTTTGGGATCCTCCATGCCGCTCGAGGGATTCTCAAGCAGGAACCCGTACTTGACGGAGGCGATCATCTCCTCGCGGGTGGAATCGCCCGCCTCGAAGTAGGTGTTGGTCATGCGGGTGTAGGCCTTGCGCTCGTAGCTCTCGCGCCTGCCGTTGCCGGTGGGAGCGACGCCCAGACGCATTGCGGAAAGCGAATCGCACATGCCGCGCTTCAAAATGCCCTTGTCGATTATAACGGTGTCGCCCGTAAGCGAGCCCTCGTCGTCAAAGCTCCATGTGGCGCACTGAGCTACCTTCGCGCTGTCGTGCATGGTGACGAGCGGGCTTGCGACGTATTCGCCTATAAAGTTCTTTGCCAAAGCCCTGTCCTTTACGAACATATCCATCTCCACGCCGTGACCGAAGGCCTCGTGCACTATCATGCCGGTGGTGTCCGGGTCGCATACGCAGTCGTATTCGCCGGGTATCATGGGCTCCGCCTTGCAGAGCTCCAGCACGCAGGACGTGATCTCGCCTATATCGTGCTCCACCCTGTCGAAAAGCTCCGCGCCGCCCAGCAGCGAATAGGGGCGGTAATAATTCTTTACCTCCTGCCCGCGCATGGCAAGCGCCACGGCGGCCGCGTTGGTCCACATGTGGGTCTCGTCCAGCTCGCGGTTTTCGGAGATGAACACCTTGCGCTCCGCGGAGTAGGAGGCGTTGAGCATCACGTCAAGCACGCCCTCGGTCTCCAACCCCTTTTCCCTTATGCGGTTCAAAAGCGAAAGTATCGCCTCGTCGCCCAGCGCCTCGGGGTCTACCTTATACTCGGCTTCCTTCTTTATGAATGCGGGCGAATCGTCGGGCAGCGTAAACGCCATCGGGCATATACCCGCGGGCACGGCGGCCTTCTCCGCCGCGATGCGGCGCGAAAGCTCCTCTATGACGCCGGGTATCATGCCCTCGTCAAAAGCGTTCAGGGAGTATTCGGCGCAGCCCATATCGTCGAAAACGCGGATAACAAAGCCGTTGCCGCAGTTCATGCCGGAGCTGCCTATGCCCACGCCGCCGCGGCTGACGCGCCACGAACGGAACCTCTGTTCCGTCGCAAGCACAGAGGCATACGCGTACTTTTCGCGCAGCGCAGCGACAAGTGAACGCAGCGCGGGCTTTAAGCTGTCAAGTTGGTTAAACATTCGGTAACGCACCTCCAAATGGATTTTTGCAGACTGATTATACAACAAAACGCCCCGCTAATCAATGTTCGCTTTTGATCGCGGCTTTGAGGCCGTTGCTTTAATCGAAACACGATGGTATAATATACCAAGAGGCGGGCTCAAAGCCCAAGTCGATGCGCACGGCTGCCGCATTGCCCTCTGTAAGAGCTGCAGCGGCCGATCCATGCCAAAGAACAGTCAAGGAGGAACCAGCATGGCCGGATATTGTACCGAGTGCGGCAGACAGCTCGACGACGGCGCAGCGTTCTGCAAGCATTGCGGAGCGGCGCAGAAAGACTCAGCCGGGTATAGCGTGCAGGCGCCCCGGGGCGCAGCGGCTTATAAAGGGCCCGTATATGCGGGGGACGGCGCGGTGCGTCAGGGCATACCCGCCCCCGGCTTTTCTGACCGCGCGTCGCATCCCGAGATACTCGCCGCCGTTAAGAAAAACAGAAAGGCGGCGGGCATATTCGCGCTGTTCCTTGCGCCCCTGCCGGTAATCGGGTTCATCATCTACGGCATAGCAAGCGACAGGATGGAGCTTGGCAAGGCGGCCGCGATAGGCGGCGCGGTTTCGGCCGTGATGCTTTTGTTTGCGCTGATAGGCCTTATAAAGGGTCGCGCCGGGAATACCTATGAAGCCGCCGTGACCGACAAAAAGACCCGCCGCGTCTACCGTGACCGCGGCTCCGGCGGCAACGGCGGTTATACCGAGTACGTCATAGAGGCCAAAACGGTCGACGGCGGCAAAAAGCGCATAGTCGAGCGGGAGGGCTCTCAAATAATCGCGTGGAACTATCTGCAGGTGGGGGACCGGTTCAGGTATCATCCGCAGTTCAATTTCCCGTATGAGCTTTACGACAAGTCAAAGGCACCCTACATAGCCTGTGTAAGCTGTTTGGCGCACAACCCGGTGGAGGCCGATCGCTGTAAAAAATGCGGCCTGCCGCTGCTTAAGTGAATGCCTGCACGGCGCTTATTACGGCTGCTTTTCGATAGGGAGGTGAAGTATGGAACACGGTTATTCTGTTCTTATGGGCATATTCGCCGGGGCGATACTGCTGTACGCCGGGCTTATGGCGCTGACGAAGGACTACAATATGCTGCCCTACCGCGCCACGAATTCGGTCAAGCCGAAGGACCCCAAAAAATACATGACGCGGCTTTCAAAGGCCGTCGCGCTCGCCGCGCTTTCTCCGGCGCTCAGCGCGCTGACTAGCCTGTTGAACATGACGGCGGCGGTCATAGTATTGATAGCCTCCATGGTGCTCTTCCTGTGGCTCGGCGTCAAAATAATGAAGGGCGTGGAGTAAAAAACGCCCCCGTAATAACGGCGGCGCGGCATTGTTCGCTTTTCTCAGCTTATCAGCAGCATGAACGCCGTCATCACGGCAAGGAACCCGAAATTGAGCGCTGAGAAGATACCGATATAGTACAGCTTTTTATCGGGGTTGTGGAACGAGTACTCGCGGAACGTGATAAGCGACGCCAGCGACGCGATGAGCGTGCCCGTGCCGCCGATGTTCACGCCCACCAGAAGCGCGGGGTAGTCCGAGGTAAAGCGCGAAAGCAGTATCGCCGAGGGCACGTTTGAAATGACCTGGCACGAAAGCACCGAAAAGAGCAGCGTGTTTTTTTGGAGCAGGCCCGAAAACAGCCGCGACACGGCGGGTATGCGTGACATATTCCCCGCGAATATAAAGAAGAAAACAAAGGTCAAAAGCAGGGGATAGTCTATCTGCAAAAGCGCCCTGCGGTCGAATATCAAAAGCACCAGCGGCACCACAATAAGCCCCGTCCAGTACGGCACCGCGCGGAACACTATGACTATCGAATAGACGAATGCCGCAAGGTAAACGACCGTCCGCGTCCTGTCAAGGCGCACCGGCTCGTCGGGCACGGTTATGGGCTCGTTCGGCACGCACAGGCAGCACACCGTTATAAGTACCACCGCCAGGCCAAACGGCGGCGCCATTATGCGCATGAACTCCCCCGTGGGTATGTTGAACTTGGAGTAAAGATAAAGGTTTTGCGGGTTGCCGAACGGGGTCAGCATGCCGCCGAGGTTCGCCGCGATGTTCTGCATCACAAACGTGAAGGCCATGCGCTTTTTCCCGCCGGAGGCCGAAAGCACGAAATAACCGAGCGGCAGAAACGTTAAAAGCGCCATGTCGTTTGCGATAAGCATGGACCCGATGAAGGTTATGTAAACGAGCGCAAGCGTACAAAGCTTGGCCGTGCGGAACAGCCGCACTATGCTCTGTGCCATCAGGTAGAAAAAACGAATGTTGCGCAGCGCGCCCACGGTACCCAGCACACAGAAAAGGCAGGTCAGCGTTTTAAAGTCAAGGTAGCCCCAATACTCCCCGTCCGGCGTCACAAAAAAGGCGGTGACCGCCGCCGCGATAAACGCAATGAGCATCACCGTGTTCTGCCGTATAAACCCCAAAACGGGGCTGCTTTTTGCCGCGCCGTTTGCCATACAGTCCCGCGCTCCTTTCTTACCGTGGCGTATTATAAGCCCGCCTGACGAAAAAGTCAATAACTGCTTCGCTTTTTGAGTATATTATGACGAAAACCGTTGAAAAAACGAAAGCGCGGGTTTATAATTAGAATACTTTCGCAAAGGAAACGCCGATAAATGTTTAGATCAGAACGCTCTGCGCGTATTTTGCGCGCCTGCTGCCTTGTTTTGGCATTGCTTTTTACTCTGTCCTGCGCTGCCTGCAGGGGCGACAGCGGTGAAAAAGTCGCCGCCGCCGACCCGGCCGGCGCGTCGGAGACCGCCCTCGCCTCGGCCGAACCGGACGCTTCTCAGACCGAAGCCGTGACCGAGGAGCCCACGGCGGAACCCACCGAGGAACCGACCGAGGAGCCGACTGCGGAGCCCACCGAGGAGCCGACTGAGGAGCCTACCGAGGAGCCCACGGCTGAGCCTACCAAGACTCCCAAGCCCACGAATACTCCCACGCCCAAGCCGACGAGGACGCCGAAGCCCACGAACACGCCCAAGCCGACGAGGACGCCGAAGCCCACGGCAACTCCCACGCCCAAGCCGACGAGGACGCCGAAGCCCACGGCAGCTCCCACGCCCAAGCCCGACCCGCACGGGTTCCCGCTTCCCGACGGCAGCCATAAATACTTCCTTTATTACGAGAAGGGCTCATTTACCCTGACCATTTACAAGGTGGGCAGCGACGGCTTCTACTCCAAGGTGGTTGCAAGGTACCGCACCTCGCATGGCGGCAACAAGACCCCGACGGGCGTTTTCACCCTCTCCAACAGGGAAAAGTGGCATACCTTCGGCAGCACCGGCTATGCGCGCTTTGCGCTTAAATACGCCTCCGGCGTGTACATGCACGGGCCGCTTTACTACACGAAGAACATATTCAATATCAATCCCAGGTACTACGACGGCGATCACTATATCGGCGGCGCCAACAGCGGCGGCTGCCTCAGGATGGTCGTCAAGGCCATCAGGTGGATATACGAGAAGTGTCCCGACGGCACCAAGCTGAAGATAGTCAACGGCAGTCCCTTGGGCAGCTCGTCCGACCCCGTGCCTCCCAGGAACGGCCATAATTACGACCCGACGGACGAGGAGGCGCTGGCTCAGCTCACGCCCGTGCCCACCGCATCGCCCACGGCGGCTCCCACTTCGGCTCCCACGACCGAGCCCACGGAGCCCACGGAGCCCACCGAAGCGCCGTAAAAAATCGCAAATACAGCCCCCACGGTTGAAAAAGCCGCGCGGGGCTGTTATAATATCGGGGAAATGAATCGGCAAAGCAGCCGGGAAAGGTTGGCAGAATATGAAATTGGCTGAAGCATTGCAGGAGCGCTCCGACCTCAACAGGAGGATCGAGCAGCTTCGTCACCGCCTTACGATGAACGCCACCGTGCAGGAGGGCGAGAAGCCCGCCGAGGATCCGATGGAGCTTGTCGCGGAGCTTGACGCGTGCGCCGCAAGACTTGAGGAACTGATGGCGCGCATAAATCGCACCAACTCCGAAACGCGGATCGAGGGGCGGACGCTTACCGAGCTTATCGCAAAGCGCGACGCGCTCACCGTTAAGCTCAACGCTTACCGCGACCTTGTTTCAAATGCGTCCAACGTGGTCAGCCGCGCCACGCGCAGCGAGATCAAGATACTGCCCGCCGTCAACGTGAAGAAGCTTCAAAAGCAGGTCGACGACATGAGCAGGGACCTGAGGCTCACCGACAACGCCATACAGCAGGCGAACTGGACGAGCGATCTTATCTGAATAAACAGAGGTATCTTTTGCGGGGCGAGCGTCAAGCCTCTTCGAGACGGAGGTGAAAAACTGTCTCAACTATGGATCCCGCGAGGGGCCGCGAAGCCGATCGTAATGCCCGGACAAAGCATACAGGCATTGTTACACACCGAGAGGATCTATAACGCATCACCGGACGCTGACCGCAAAAGAGAGGGCGGGAATGGGGAAATAAAAATATAACGGGCGGCAAGCACAGCCTTGCCGCCCGTTCACTTCTGAAGCCTTTCCGTCTGCACGGCGCGGCGTTTTTATTTTTGCAGCAGCCTCACTATCCACGACCTGTGCACAAGCATTGCCGCCTCGGGGCAGAACTCCTGACAGCAGAAGCAGCGTATGCACTTTTTGCGGTCTATGCGCGGGGTCTTTTTGCCGCGCGTCGGGCGCATCTCTATGGCCTTTGCGGGGCACAGACGCATGCACTTGCCGCAGGAGATGCACCTATTCGGCACGGGCTTGGGGCGCTGTTCAAGCGCTTTCTGCACTATGCCGCCAACGAAATCAAAGCGCGAGCCCTTCAAAAACGAAATCGACTGCCGCGGCACCGAGGCAAAGTCCGCGACTCTTACGGCCTCCGGGTCGCCGTAAAGGGCTATATCCTTAAGCTCCCCGCACAGCCCGCGCCGCCTTGCTGCGGCAAGCGTCGGCACGCCCCTTTCGTCAAGGGCTATGAGCCGCGCCGCGACCGCGTCCGCCTCGTATGGCGTCAGGGCCGCTATCACCGCGCCGATATGCCTTGGCGTGCCCGCGGTGGGGCCGTTGCCCTCCATGCCGTCGACCGCGTCTATCAGCGAAAGACGGGGCCTGAAATGCTCGTTTATATCCACAAGCATATCGGCAAAGTCGTCCACCTCGGGATAAAGGTAATGCGTTTCGGGCTTGATAAGGCCCGGTATCACGCCGTACATATTCTTGACGGCGGCGCTCATGCCCACCATGCCGTGCGCCTTAAGCTTTGCAAAGTCTATTATCGCGTCGCAGTCGTCAAGGTAATCGGTGTAGGTCAGCCGCTTCATGGCCGCGCCGTCAATGCTCACGGTGTGCGAGGCGGTGTTGAGGTTCAGCTTTGCCCCGACTTTTTCGGCCTCCGTCATGCCCGTCACGCGGTAGTTGTGCTCGAGCGAGGCGGGGGTAAACACGCCCCCCGGGCTGTCGCCCACGGTCACGGCCGCCCCGCGCTCGGTCAGCATCCGCGTCAGCGCCGCAACAAGGCTCGGGTGCGTGGTGGCGCAGGCCGACGGCGGCAGGGGCGCTACAAGATTCGCCTTTATGACTATCCGCATGCCGGGCCGCACGAAACCGAGCCCGTCAATCGCGCCTATCGCGCGGGCGAGCGCCGCCCCGGCCTCGGAGTAATCGGCGCAGGGAACTACCGCACAGGTGTATTTTTCAGCCGTTTCCGCCATAAAACCGCGTCAGCCGAGTATCAGCGCGGCGAACGCCTCCTTCATATAGTCCACGTCGGCGTTGAGCCCCGCAAGCCCGCACAGGAACGGCAGCACGGCGGAGAGCATACGCTTCATCCTTGCAGCGGCTTCGGCGGGCAGGCGCAGCGCGCCCACCTCGATTATCACGTTCCACTCGCCCATGGCGCGGTCTATCGTCTGTTCCAGCGCGGTGTCGGGCTCGACGGCGTTGTTCAGCGCCATAAATACGCGCAGCGCGTTTCCGGCCGTAAATGCGTCGCACAGGCCGTTCAGGGCCTCCTCGGGGTCGCCGGCCTCGCGCACGGTGTCCACCCACGCCATAAGCCTGCCGCTAATGCCCTTTACGCAGCGCTCGGCGGCGGCGTTCACAAGCTCGTCTTTAGTGGGAAAATAGTAGTAAAGCGTGCCCTTGCTCATATCAAGGCGCTTTGCGATGTCTCCAAGGCTCGCGCCGTAAACGCCCCTTTCGGCAAACAGCTCCGACGCGGCCTGCAGAATGGCTTCAAAGGTTTGGTCTTTCATGCCGGCCCCCTTTCAAACGTCTTTATCGGATTATATCAGAATCCGGCTCAAAATAAAAGTCCTGAGGCAAAAATCGCGCATATAATGGAATATGAGCAGTTGGTATAAAAGAATGGCGCTGGCGGGCCGTGTGCGAGGCAGCGCACTGATATGGGAGAACGGCGGAAAAACGCAGGTCGAGTTCAGCCTGCAGGGGGCGAGAGGACGCTATACGGCGATAGCCGCGGGAAGGAGCGGCATTGAAACGGCGGAGCTGATTAACGGCCGTGCGGCGTTTTCGGCAAAAGGGATATGCGGGCTGGCCCTTGCGCAGGAGGGACGGCTTGCGGCGGTGGGTTTTTCCGCCCCGTGCAAGGGCGACCGCGAAACGCTTACAGCCCGTATGCGCCTGCTTGCGGCAGAGAGCTTTGACGCCGAAAAGTATCCGCAGAGCGCATCCTTGCCCGCCCGGGCGGAGGCCGGGCAGCCCGCACAGCCGATCGCCGCGGAGAACGGAGGCGTGACGGGCGGCGGTGCAGCCGCGGCCCGTCGCCCTGCACGGGATGAGGCGGCGAAGGAGGCGGCTCCGCAGACCGAAAAAAGCGAAGAAAGCCGCTCAGAGCCGCGCATGGGCCGTCAGACGGGCTTTGGAACGTCGCCGGTGACGCTTGGCATATTGGAGCAGGCAAAGCGCCTGTATGGCATGCTGTACCCCGGGCAAACGCGGGAAGCGCATATTGAGCCGCGTGAGCGGCCGCGGACAGAAGCATTGCTGGAAAGCGGAGGCATGCGCCGCATCGGGAACCCGTTTCCGGCAAGCTTTCCCGGATGGGAGTGGTTTGAAACGCCCGAGGGCACGCTTGAAGGCAGGCAGAGCCCGGACGGCGTGCGAAGGGCCGCGGCGTATCCGCTGGCGGCAGGCGGGCGCATCAGGGGACGGGGACGGACGATCGCCGCAGGGAACGGGCGGCGGTACTACGTTGAGCTGCTGTAAAAGTGCTTTGAAACGGGGAAAAAGGGAGGCCGAAAAAATATTTTCGATTTTTTGAATTTAGGGGTTGACAATGGGCCGCCGTTCGTGTAGAATATTCAAGCCGTGTGAAGCGGCTTAGGAAGCATAGCTCAGCTGGGAGAGCACCTGCCTTACAAGCAGGGGGTCATAGGTTCGAGCCCTATTGTTTCCACCATTCGGCCCGGTAGTTCAGTTGGTTAGAATGCCAGCCTGTCACGCTGGAGGTCAGGGGTTCGAGCCCCCTTCGGGTCGCCATATTTGCCTCGGTAGCTCAGTAGGTAGA